>JAHJTB010000157.1 GCA_018830135.1 Pseudomonadota bacterium
ATAGTCAGAAAAGGCATCATCAATGTCTGCTTTTGCTTTGACTCTAAACTTTGTTTCTTGTTCATCAAACTCGTTCCGAACGTAATGCTTTACTGCCTTTGTGATTTCCCCCTTTATTAATGGCTTTATTATGACTTCAAATGATTTTATTTCATGGTCTTTCCCAAACATTCCAGATAGCTTGTCAAACATTTTGTGGTTTCTTGAAACCTCAATAACTGTACGACCTATAACAGGCAGTTTTAAAATTTCTGCTTTTGTTGTTTTTTGCCTTAACAACTCTGACATAAATTCATAATTATCTAATCCAATAGATTTAAATATATCATTGACCATTGAAACAAAGCTATTGTTTTTAGGTCCCATTGTTGTAGAAGCAAACGCGTATAATTGGTCAGTAAATAATAAATATGAGGCAAACCCTAATGATTCATTTTGTTGCAACTTATCATATATCTCATTGTAGTTGGCCTTACCCTTGTCAATTGTTTTAATTATATCGTTATCCCTTGTCATTACAAAGATATATAAATTGGATTGAACCGGGAAAAGATACATGTTTTCTTCATTTGAATAAATAAATTTTGCTTTAAAAGATGGATTATCATATTTACAAAAAGCTTTAATAAACTTTCTCAAATCTATAAAGTAATGTTTTCCTGTGCTTTCACTATAAACATAGTAGACAAAATACTTTAGCTGCATGGTAATCCCCTTTAGAATTAAGTAATAATATAATTGTACTTGCCTAAATTTAATTAAAGACAGAGTATATCAACATATTTGTTTATGTCAAATACTTATTTCAATCTCCATCGAAATTTGTTCTAACTAAAATGGGGAACCATGTCACCATGGTTCCCCATTCGGTATCAGGGTTATGTCTTGCGGTCAGTTAATCTTCAATCGCACTCGGGGGCGTGGCCTGGGCGTATCTCAGGTCCGTCAGGATGTACAGGGCCTGAGTGATGTTGGCCTCGTTGCTGGCCCCGGACTTAACCGTGATACAGTCGAAGCCATTGGCAACGTCCAGGCTGGCCGGGTCGATCTGAAACACAACCATCTTGTGCTTGACGGCCGCCGAAGTCGTGAAGGACTTGGCGTCGGTCTGGCGAACCAAGGTGTCACCGGCGGCGCAATCCTGATTCGCCCAAATGGGCGCGTTGTTCGTCAGGGCCTTGGAGCCGGTTCCGGCAACGGCCGTGGCCTGTTCAACGGTAAGCGCAACCGTGGCCGCGTTCCCCTGGTCGATGTGAACCACCACAAAGGCCCGTCCCGCGTTCTTGAGACTGACATAGGCCCCGGTCCGGCCAGCGGCATCCGCCGCCGGTTCCAGGGCCTCAATCATCTTGGCCTGTTCAGGCAGACAAATCTTGCTCATGGTCAGTACCTCCTTTTACCTGGCCGCCAGGGTGATGAACGGGGAGACCGTGTTGGAGCCTTTGTAGGGCGTCAGGGGACCGTTCCAGGTCGGCTGGCCGTTGCACCGGTAGGTGAACCGGAAAGCCTTCTCGCCGTATGCGAACCGGACGTGAATGGAAGAATCGGACTGAATCCCGCCCTTGTCGATCAAGGCGTACTGGCTCATGTCAGCCAGGATGATGTCTCCCTTGTCCCCCAGGGCCGCGCATTGTTCCGCCGGAATGACCGGACGGCCCATCAGGGTCGAGTACGGAGAACCGGACGCACCACCGGCGGGCAGATAAACCGGAACGGCATTGTCCCCGGCGGTCTGGTACATGGCCCAAAGCTGAGTCTCGATCTCCTGATTGATGAACCACGCGGCCCGGCTTCGGCCCATCGGATACAACCGGGTCCACATGCTCTTGATGTTCTCCCAAACCACCGTATCGGCGGTCTGGCCCCCTTCGGCGTCAACCGCAATGGTCGCCGGGCTGTTCAGGATACCCAAGGGTTGACCGGACCCGGTTCCGTTGATGATTCCGTTGTCAAGCTGGAAGGCGATCTCGGCCCCGAAAAAGATTTCCAGGTACTGGCCCAGGGCGCGGGCGTCGGCCAAAAGCTCATCCGTTACGTAGGCCAGGGCCATGAGTTTGAGCAGGTCCATCTTGATCTGACGGAACTTCGGCTTGGTCGCCGTCACCGTTTCGGCCTCATCCGCCCAGTAAGCCAGGACGCCGCCGCCCCTGGAACCATCGACCCGGCTGGACTCATCCAGGGCCGGGAACTTGATTCCGTTGACGTTGGCCCCCAGGGTAAACCGGGTGCATCGGGGCGCAACCAGGGCCGTCTTGTTCACGCTGGTCAGAAGGCTGGCGTTTTCCTCGGTCTGAACCAGGAAGCCGCCCTCGCTGTCAATGACCTCGCCCATCCCGGTAGCCGCCCGGACCAAACGGGCGTCCACTTCGCCGCCGGGCGTGTGCGCCTTCATGACGGCCTGGGCCATCTCGCCCAGGTTATGGAAGGCCCGGTTTTCGCCTTCCAACACCGGGCCGTCGTCCAGGCCGGTCAACGGCTTGTCGCCGGGCAGTTTCAGACCCATCAGGGCGTCTCGAATTTCGATCAACGTGGTTTGAATTTCGTCAGGCATCTGTTCTTTCACTCCTTGAACTTGGTTTCTGACAGTCGCCATGCTGTCAGGATAGGCCGCCAGGGGCGTAGGGGAGACCTCGAACAAGTTGACTTCGAGCAGTTCCTTTGTATCCCTCGCGGGCCAGTTTTCTTTTTTGACGGTGAAGCCGAAGCTAAAGCCGGTCGTATCGCCCCGGCGGATACTCTCCACGGCATCCAGGCCCCAGGTCGTTGCAGGGGGCGTGATCCTGACGTGGAGACCTTCCGGGGCGTCCCGAAGAACCATGGTCCCGGCCTTGGTATTACCCAGGGGCTTTGAAGTCTGGTGACTCCAAAAGGACTGAATGTTGTTCCGTTCGATAGACCGCGTGAAGGCCCCCGGCTTGATGATCTCGGTATAGCCCATGTTCAAGCTCGGACTGTTGTAGGGAATAAAGCCGTAAATGCTCGGGGCGTCCCCGGCCTCGGCCCGGATTTCCATTGCCGGAAATACTCTTACTTTCATTTCGTCGTCACCTGTTAGAGCTTGTCCCAAGGGCTGTTGGTCTCCGGTTGTGGTTCCTTCACGTCAAGGCGTTGCCTGGACAACGGAGACAGGCCGAAGGACTCGGCCAGTTTTCGGAATTGCTCCACGTTTTCCTTGTAGACCGTGAAGGCCGGATTCTTTTTGACGCCGCCCCGCTCGTGGGGAACCACAGGGCCTTCGGAGACCATCTGTTCGGCGGCTTCCCTCATCAGGGCGTAGGACAGGCAAAGGGCCTCGAAGGTCGCCCGGTCCACCTCGGTCAATACGCCCATGTCCATCAAGGTCCGGGCATACTTGCCCCAAAATTCCTTGCCATGCTTGGGCATCCATGACGGACACCTGAAAGCCCTTGACGCCTCCGCTTCCTTTGCGTTCCCGGTCTCCGGGTTGATCGGCTGATACCCCATCATATCGGCCATCGTCTTTCGACCGGGGAACCGGGCCGGGTCGGGCGGTTCGGGGGCGTTGTTGACGTGGCCGCCGGTCAGGGCCTTGGCCGCGTTGCTTTTTTGAACGGTTCCTCTCATTGCTACCTCTTGTGGCAAAAAGGGTTTAAGGTCTCTCGCGTGCGTAAGCATGAGACGGTCGGTTCTGAAAAAATCGCTTCCAAAAAATTACCCCCCCTACCCCTGGTGCAAGTTGCTCTCATCAAATTTGATTAGATTCACGATCAAATACCTTATCTGATATTTAATTCACCCTAAGCCCCCGCCGCCCCCTCCTGGCCGTTGACCGGGGCCATGTTGACCGGTTGAAGGTAGTTGTCACCGCCCGACACCGGGTCCATGTTCTCAAGCCGCCTCACGTCGTTTACGCTCAACCAACCATGCTGACGGCCCAGGGCGTAGGACTCGAACCGGCTCTTGGCATCCCCTCGCAAAAGGCCGTCGACGTTGAACTCGATAAAGAACCGCTTCCGGTCGGACTCACTGAGCAAGGACTCTTGGAGCGTTTGTTCCCATCGGACAAGCCAGGGCCGGACCGTGAAGGCTACAAACTCCATCGACTGATGTTCGGCGTTGTTGTATGTGTTGTGTTCGTTGTCCCCGAGCATGTGAAGGGGAACCCCGAATATCCGGGCAATGTCCTTGATCTGAAATCGTCTGGTCTCAAGAAACTGTGCATCCTGGGAAGTCATGCCGATCTGTGTCCATTGCAAGCCGTCCTCAAGGACGGCTACCCTGTGGGCATTGGAAAGGCTGGCATGGGCGGATTCCCATTGCTCTTTCAACCGGGCCTTGGATTCCGGGGTAAGGTGTTTCTCCGTGGTCAGAATCCCGCCGGGCCGGGCGTTGTTCGAGAAGAACCGGGAACCGTATTCCTCGGTCGCCCTGGCAAGGCCGATACAATCACAGCATTGATTGACCCGGCTTGTTCCCATGACGCCGCTCGTAAAGCTCATGTCCCGCAAGTGGAGAACCCGTTGACTTGAGACCTGGACTTGCTGTCCGTCCGGCTTGGTGTAGGCGTACACAACCCGGCCGTTGTCCACGGCCACTTTCATCCGGTCGGTAATCAGGGGCCGGACCTCTTTAACCCGGCCCTGGCCGTCTCGCAGGATTTCCGCGTACGCGTTACCCCACAAGAGCAAGGCCCCTTGAATCAGTTCCCTGAACTCATAACTGGTCTGGTAGGCGTTGGGCCGTCTGTGGAGTACGTCGTAAAGCGGATGATTGACGGCCAGTCGCCGCCCGCCGTCCGTCATGCGTTCATAGACCTGTAAGGGTAATGAGGCTATGGTCTCGGCCAGGATACGGACGCAACGATTCACGGCCGCTACCTTCATGGCCGTATCCTGGTCTATGGAAACCCCGGCAAAGGTCTGTGAAGCGATAGGCTGATACCACCGGTCGTCAGTCGGAGACCATGACCGCTTAAACAGTCGGCTGAATATCCTCACGGGTCTTTCTCCTGAGTTTGTTCTGTGCTGATCGGATTTGGCGATCTGAACGGGCTATGACGTTTTCCAGGGACCGCTTGATTCTCCCGAGTGCATCCGGCCCGAAGGCCCCGGCCCGGCCGTTGCCAAGGCTTTTCAAGAGCGAACGGGCCAACCTTCGCTTGGCCCTGACTTCATGCCGGAAGGCCGTGGCCTTGTTGATACCGAGATAACCCGCAATCTCGGCCAGTCCCGTACCCTGGGCTTGCCCTTGTTCGTTGCGCTCGAAGTACCGCATCAGAAGAACAAGTGCTTGATGGTCGGTCAGGTCGGCCTTTTCAACCATGCTCCATTCAACTTCGCCCAGGTCGGGCCGCTCCCCGATCATGTCGGGCCAGCTATGACCGGGAACGTTCCGGGTACTGTCGGCCATATAGACCTCGGCCATGTCGCACAGGTCGTCACACTGGCCTTGCTTCCGGCAATGCGGGCAGACAAGCACAGGGGCCGGGTTGTCCCCGCCTTCAACCCTGGTCGGGTCGGCGTAGGTCGGGTCTCTCAAAAAGATGTTTCCCCCGAAGTGGGTATTGTCTTGTCCGGCCATGGACTCCATCACGTTGCAAAGCTCAAGGTCTTGACCGGCCTGGAAAGCCCTTGTCCATCGGACCTCACAGGCCGGGCGGTAATAACGGCATCGGCCGCACATTCCTTTCGGGTCGTCAACCCAGGCAAGGCTGAATTCGATCAATGGGCTACCCCTTTGTTTAGGCGTTCTTCCCGTGGACTCGGTTGCCTTGCCCTTCATGCTCCGAACACTCAAGCGCCCACGGGGAAAGGAAGAAAAACCCGTGGGCGCTTGAGGCGTATCGGAAGTGAACTTTGGTAACGGTCCGGGGCTGGGGTATCGGGCCGCCGCCCGCGTTCACTACCCTTGCGGGCGGTTGCCCTATTTTCGGCTTACTGGCCTTAGCCCCGGACTTAAAGGGCTTGTGCGTATTCAATCACGTCTTTTCGATGAAACTTGACACAACGCCCAACCCGGCGGGCCTTGATCGGGAAAGGATTCTTGCTCTTGGGCGCTACCCGGTTGCGGATAGTCCTCGGAGATATGCCCAGGGCCTGGGCCGTTTCCTCAACTGATAGTAATAGTTTGTCGGGCAAGATTCCGTTCACGTCCGCTTCCCCCTCCGCGTGGTTCCCGATCCGGCGGTTAGCCATCGGAACGGCCCCCAGGGGCGTTGTTCTGCCAGGAGTGGGGAATATGACCGGCCTCCGGCTTGACGGCTCCCACAGGCCCGGCCTCGGCCTCCGTCGTGGCTTCGGGCTTGTCGGTTCCGGCGTTGTTCAGTAACCATTCCACCACTTCCCCCAAGGTCGTCAGGTTCTCGGCCGCCATCACCTTGAGGCGCTTGTGTGTTTCCGGAGACAAGACAAGATGGACTTTCTTTTTCTCGGTCATGGATACCTCCCCATGCTTTTTGATCGTTTGTGGCGTTCATCCGTTTTTCTACCCGTGTAGACGGTTGCCCTAATGGGCCGGGCGTTGATCTCGTGGATTGTGTGGGGTCGGGTCGGAATGAATCAAAGGGAGATAAGCCGCCTTCTGGACTGGCAGACTATAAGCGGCCTTTTATGACTTGTTGTATTTGCTTGATCGGTTATTATGGGATGGGGAGGGGGCGGGCCGTTGCCGCCCCTTTCCCCTTTTAAGGGGAAGTGTTGTCAAGTATCAATTATCAATAAATTCAATATCTTGCCCCTATCAATAGTTTATAGGGGTATCAACGGTATTTTATTTAGCAATATCCATTACTTGATAGTGTCAACGGTTAGGTGCTTTGATACTCAAGATGTCAAGATGTCAACGCGGATTGACAGTATCAACGAATTGATATTTTCACTGTCAAAGTGTCAATATGAATACTTTCATGTTTCGTCATCCTGCACACCTGGAACGGTTTGCCCTGTCCATCCGAGAATCAGAACCCGGCCAGGGACCAACCCGGAGACTTGGGCCGGTCCGGGTCCACCTGTCCAGGTTGTTACTCTCGCCCTTGGCGATTCTTACCGTAGGCGCATCCAGGGCCGTCGAGTTGATTTTCCGAAATGTTGCCCAAAACGTTGCCCAAGTAGGGAAAAGGGGCTAACCCGACTTGGCTAACCCCTTTATTTTTAGGCTTGTTTTATTTTTCGTTAGTTCATAAAATGGCGGGGGCCAACCCCGCCCCTTGCTTTACGGTCTGATAAAATGGATGGACGGGTCAAAATAAACGGACTGCGCGTCGACCTGCCGGCCCTGCTGTCCATCGCCCACGACTGCCGGCCCGAGGCCTGCGGCGGCGCGTCCTGCTGCGCCGACTACGAGGCCGAAGTCGACGAAAAGGAACTGGCCGTCATCGTCGGCTGGCTGCCGGCCGCCGCCCGGTACGCCCGAAACCTGGTTACCGAAAAGGGTCTGGACAACGTCTTCGACGAGCAGGGCCGGGGACTGTACGCCATCGACCGGACCGAAGCGGGCTTCTGCGTCTTCGCCTACCGGGCTCCCAAGGACGGCATGGTCTGCTCTCTCCATTCGGCGGCCCTGGAACTGGGCCGCCCCCCCCACCGGGTCAAACCGTCGTGCTGCTTCCTCTGGCCCCTGGCCCTGTATTCCTCCCGCCCCCGCCTGCTGGGCATTCACCCGGAAGTTTTTGAATACCCCTGCAACCGGCGCCGCCGGCCCGGAGCCCGCGGACTGGACCCGGGCGTGGCCGCCATCGTCGGCGCTTTTTTCGGACCGGACTTCCTCGAACGACTCGAGGAAAAGGCGGCCGGCGCCAGGTTTGAAAACTAGGGACAGTCACCTATTTTTTTGATTTCCGGAAATCAAAAAAATAGGTGACTGTCCCTAGTTTTCAAAAGATCAGAGGTTCAGCAACTCGTCGATCTTGGGTTTGTTCAGTCCCACGACCACCTGGCCGTCCACAACCAGCGCCGGGGTGGAGCGGACTCCCAGGCTGTAGAGTTCCTCCCGGGCCTCTTCGTCGATCATAATGTCTTTTTTGGTGAACCGGACCCCTTTACCGGTCAGGTATTCGGCCATGGCCGTGCAGGGGCCGCAGAAGGGCTGCGAATACACGGTGATCTTCGGTTCGCTCATAATCACATCCTGACTTATTGGGTTTGTTGTGCGTTATTTTTCTTTTGGGCGCGTGCCTTTTCCAGCAGTTCCTGCCTTACCTGTTCCGCTTCATCCGACAGAAACGGCTGTTCGTCGGTCATGAATTTGTCCATCCAGGTGGTGTCCTCGGACCAGACAAAGGGAAGGTCGACGATGATGCCCGGCCTGTCGGCCTCCTCCAACAACTTCAACCCCGCCCGGAGCACCTGATGCTGGTTTTCCGGGTCATGCGGCCGCCCGGCCGGGCTGCCCAAGGGGTAGTTCAGAAAAATCTGCCGCGGGTTCCCCGCGCTGGCCGCGATGTCTCTTGCCGCGGTGAAAGTCACCGTCGAGACGCCGCCGGCTTCCAGGACCCGGGCGACCAGACTCACGGTCTGGTGACAGACGGGTCAGACGGGTGTCAGCAAGGCAACGTCCACATTGTCCTCGAGGCATCGACGCAGGACCTCCGGGCCGTCCACTTCCGTGGTCTTGCGCTGGCTGTAGTTGGGCAGAGTGCGATAGTAGTCCTTGCTCAGACTGCCGAAGACCCCTTCCGCCAGGAGTTCACGCATGCGTGTAGTCGGGAAAAAGGCGTCGACGTCCTCCATGTCCGTCTGGTATCGGTCGTGGTCTCCGCTGGTGGACATGAGCTGTTCCGCCGGCCAGTCGCTCGGCGCCGTGAACACCTCGAGTTCGTTCGTTCCGCCGAAGCCCGGTTCTTCCAAGGGGCGGCCTTCCTTGTCCATCAGGACGAATGAAGCGGTGGTCACCAGGGTCACCCGCGCTTCCGACAACGGTTTTTTCAAGGGGGTGAAGGGAATGAACTCATTATGGGCATAGTTGTACGTCTTGTCGTAGCCCTGTTGACGATAGTACTCGTGGGTTTTTTCGATGTACCGGATATAATCCATGGCGTTCCTCCGTGATGGGTGGTTGATCGACGAAAAGCTCAGTACCGATATGAAACGATGCAGCCATGCTAGCATATCGGGATATGTCGGTCAATATTGCAACTCGAATTTTTCAAATGTTCGTCTGCAAGATTCAGTCATAATGTATTGTAAAATTTCCATAAAAATACAGGCTTTTATCAGCCTGGGCATATTTTTTCGGAGATAGCTTTTCTCTATTTTATGGATGTTCCATGATTGTTTCCTCCGGGGAAGTCGCCAGCCCGAGTATCTTTTCCCCGAGCCTGCGCGCCCGCATCAGGCCGCCAGGTATGGTCGCGGTAATATAGGCTGCTCTCTCCGCAATCCTGGCAGCCTCATCGGGTTTATAAAGTTTCATGTCAACGGCCACGGCAGCCGGTACCACAATATTCAGGATGTTGATGCTGGCGTATGTCAGCTCCTGTCCCGCCAGACAGGCCACGGACAGCGGTATGTCGAGCATCTGGGGCAGCAACCACTCCTGGCCGGCCATGACGTTGGGCAGACGGCCGCGCTTTGCCATCTGGATGGCCATCCATCCCTTAATCCTCTGTTTTAATCTGAAAATACCTCCCCGGGCAGCCCGCGGCAAGGCGGTCCCATAAACGTCTTCGATACGGTGAAGTTTTCCGTCTACCACAACGTCCGCGTCAAAATAGGCATCAAATCCAAGATACTTTCGGGTAAAGGGGTCTGTCCGGCGCGCCTGTGGTCTTACGGCTGTAAACTCAATGGTGATATCCTTGCCGGTGATATGCTTGAAGAACGCGGTGGCATTTTTTTCCACGATCGATTTCCGCTCATCGTCGAAACCCTTGACCACCTGGGCCAGGTCCTCGCCTGCTTCCAGGCGCTCTCCGGACCGCTTTATCCGGCCGGCCACCGCCTGGATGGCGGCTGCTTCGGAAGCTGCCAGGAGCGCATCGGTCACGGGTCCCGAGGTTGATTCCAAGGCCTTCCTCACCACGATGTACATGGCCACAAGGGCGGTTTCCGGATCATGCGAATCCGCGACTCTAAGGCGGGTGATCCTTTCACCGACTTCCTTCACATCCCCGCCGCTCTGGATCAGCAGGGTCATGGCCGTGAGCAGAAAAGAAAGAGGCGTATGGCTTAAAGGGGGGTTGATGGCGCCAATGGCATTGGGCATGATGTAGCCGGATTCTTCAAATCCGGATAAGAGATCGTAGATGCCGTTCATGGCCACAACGGTCGGGGCGCCTGCGTCCTTTAATATAAGGCCCAGATCACCGACCATCCTGGCCATGTCCAGCTTGCGGTCAGTTCCCCGGATGGTCAGTTCCGGGATCAGGCCTGCTTCCCGGGCAGCCCCCAGACCGGTGAGGTAGATGGAATCCACTTCACCATATTTTCCGTAATCCTCCGAGACCGCTGCATCCGGGTGAATGATTTCGGCTACGGCCGCCGCACCGAAAATCGCCGAAAATATAGGATTTTCCGGGGCGCCGAGTCCCACATAAGCGCGCAGCATTCCCCTCGTGGCGGCGGCTGCTCCGTTTAACGCAATCTGGGGAATTATCCAGTCCTCCCCCAGGGCACTGTGCCCCATACTCGTTCCACAGGCCCCGCCCAGGGGCAGAAACCGGCCATCCACATCGGTAATCCTTCGTTTGTCAATGGCACGGTATAAAGCGGCCACGGCCGGAAATCCGGAGATTTTATTGCCCATCTTGGGGGTGGGGATGGCTACCGTGCCGCATCGCTCCGCTCCGGCATGCATGCGGGCCATGGCCCCCAGTTTACGGTTTGCCGCCGGAACCCCTGCTCGTGGGGCAGTGCCGGAAAAGTAAAGAAGGACTGCCGTTATCAGGGCGGCATTGGAGGGAACCGCTCCGGCTTCTTTTGCCGCTGCCACACAGCCTTGAATCAGGCCATCAAGGTCAGTGCTCACGGCATTGGCATTTTCCAAGGCCATATTCTTTCCGGCCAGGCGTGCCTCAACGATGAGGTTTGCCACGCTCAGGTAAGCAATTGTCAGGCTCCCGTGTCCACCCGGCAAGGCGTTGATCCGATCGCAGGTCAGGAGGCTGACATCCGATAATATGGCGTCGATAAACTTGTCTTTTGTCATCAACCATCTCTCCCTTCTTCCAGGGTTACCGAAATTTCCATGCAGTCCCCTTCGCCAACTCCTTTTTCCAATCGGCGCCTAAGCCGGGAAAACGGAATATCGAAGCCCAGCGTTTTTTCAAGACGTTCGCAGAGGCTTACCAGGCTTTCATACTCAAGCCGTCTTGACAGAACCCCGTTCTGATCTTCGATGATCTTGATCTCAACCTCCTCATGAAACAGACGCTCCCCGCTTCGCACGGCCAGGGAGATGCTCTGGGATCGCGTCCCCAAATACAAGTGGGTTGTATCAATACGATGACATCCGCAGGTGCCGAAACACCGGGCCATTTTCTCCAGGAGCCCCTCTTTGTCCATGCACCCCGTATCCACGAGGATCAGGTGGCCCGGACGATTCTTTTTCGTCAGTGTGGCAATGACATTCACATTCTTTGCCCCCCAGCCATAGAGCTGATTCACCATATATCCCACTTCCTCGCCGGAGAGATGGTCGATCTGAAAGAGAAAGAGCGCCCTTTTTTTTTCCATTTTTATCTCCGCTACCGTCACATCGAAACACCTATTTACCCGGATCATTCACGGTGCCGATTTCGTTTCCGGCGAGGAAGCCGGGGCGAAGCTGTATTTTGATACCGCGAGCCCCGGTTGACAAAGCTGGAGACGAAAGATGGCCCCGCCTCTGGTGAAGCAAACCATGGTTTTTTCCAAGAGCCATCCCGGTGCACTCCGTTATTTGGGCAGGGACCCGATAATAGGGCTAACAATTTGAATTTTTACAATATATTTATGCACAATGGTTTTCTTCATGAATGATTCGGGTTAAGCTGATTTCGACAGGCAACTCGAAATCGCCCAGGTCAAAAGACCCAGGGCACGGTCCCTGCCCAGAGCGTCTTTGTCAATAGATCTCAGGATCGTCAGCCCTTCGACAATCGCCTGCACCAGGGATGCCAGCGCCTGGCTGTTTTCACCGGCCCCGTCTATCTCGAAAACGCGTGTCAGCTCAGCATGATAATGTCTGTACATGTCCAGCAGCGCCTTCTTGATCTCCTCGTGCTCAAATCCCATATGAAGCAGGTTGTAGAACACCCGCCCAAAATTGGAATTGAAAACAAGCTTGTCGATCATGAACTCAGGATCGCTCAATCCAGCTCCTGTCGAGGGGGCCGCCTCCCTTGTATTTCGCCTCTCTTCCCAGAGCTTGTCATAGTGTTTCTGAATGGCCTTGACCAGGCAGGAATAGATTTCCACCTTGCTCTTGAAATAATAGTGAATCACTCCATGGGGAACCCCTGCACGGCTGGCGATGTCTTTTATGGTGATGCTCTCATGTCCCCTTTCAGAGAGCAGATCGCGCAAGGCCCATATGATCTGCTCACGCTTTTGCTCTGCCTTGCTGATTCTACCCATGATTTTGTCGCCTTCCTGTTGAGGCCTTTAAGCCCGCCATTGTTAGGTCGGCCAACCAACCTAACTAATATGTAACCTTCTTTGATAAGCATGTCAAGGATTTTCGAAACGAAAGAGACGGGCCTGCCGTTTCAAGAGGTCGACTTGCGAAACGAGGGGTTAGCAGGATTGCTTTCAGTAATTATTGGACACCCATATATCGAAGCATTCGAAAAGCCAAGCCCTCCGTACTAATCCCATGAACTCCGAGGCCGGGGCTTTTTTCTGGGAGGCGTTTTGCCCTGCTGTTTCGATCAAAACGGGCTGCTGATGCAGAAACTCATCAATCCGCCCGGATGGGATGGCTGGGAACAGCGAAACTCAGGATAGACATCCATTTAATATCGTCCGATTTGGTCCGCTTGATTGGACATTGGGGTTATTTTTATGGATGTCCTACTTATTGTCCTACTTATTGCGACCCTCATCCTCAAAGGTGAACATCCGTTACAACAGTTGGGTAACCGATGTCCCGGTCGGAAAAGACAATGTCGTCGAACTGAAAAAGATCGCGGATGCATATTACTGGACACCCATATATTAATCAAGATATTCAAAAAGCCAGCCCTCCCGACCCTCTCCCGCCGGCTGGACCCGGGCGTGGCCGTCAATAAACCGAAAGAATGGATGTCCTTCCCATGCTATTCGGAAAGGCCCGCCACCGCCGGTTCACGATCCGAAACATACCGCTTTTCAATCAGGTAGCCCAGAATCCGGCCCACGCATTCCTCGACCGACAGCCGGTCCGTCCGAAGATGGATTTCCGGATGTTCCGGCTCTTCATAGGGGGCGCTGATCCCGGTAAATTCCGGGATCAGTCCGGCCCGGGCCTTTTTGTACATGCCCTTTGGGTCCCGGTCCTCGCAGACGGCAACCGGGCAGTCCACGAAAATTTCGACGAAATCATCGCCAGGCCCCATGGCCCGGGCATTCAGGCGATCTTTTCGGTAGGGCGAGATGAAAGCGGTCAGATTGATGACCCCGGCCTCCCGGAAAAGCCGGGCGACCTCCCCGATCCGGCGGATGTTCTCCTCCCGGTCCTCCGGGGAAAAGCCCAGATTCCTGTTCAACCCGTGCCGGATGTTGTCGCCGTCGAGAATGAAGGTATGGCCGCCCCGGGCGTGCAAGGCCTCTTCAACGGCCACGGCCAAAGTCGATTTGCCCGAAGCCGAAAGGCCGGTAAACCACAATGTGATGCCCCGGTGTCCGTTGAGCCGTTCACGATCTTCGCGGGTAATCTCTCCCTGATGCCAATGAACTTCCCTGGTCATTTCAAGGGTCCTTTCCCGGCAGGTCCGGTTTCGGGCCACGCCGGCCGAGAAGAGAGACGTTCATTGTCCGCATCCAGGTCCTTTTCCCGCTTCCCTCAAGATATCTATTTTATCCTCAATCGATTTAAAAAGGTATGAGGAAATTTTTAAAAGTTGCCCGGACCCGAATCCAGGCTGAAGGCGCCCGCTGAAAATCCGGTGGCGGGATTCGCCGAGCTTGGGATACAATATATAGACTGTGGCCGTGCTGGGGCAAAAGATTATAATGCAGGCCGTCCCCCTCCCATCCTGGAACCTGAAAGCCGCCGAGCCCCGGCATTTCCATGGTTCGACCCGTTCAGGGAGCGTTCAACGTGACCCGGTTGGCCCCCAGGTCGAATCGTCTGAATCCCGATGGTTTCAGCCCTTGAAAGGAGCCGGATAGCCGGGCCCGCTTTTCAGGCGGACCGGGGAGAGGCCACTTCAAGTCCCGGCCGTTCCGGACAAAGCCCGGGGAGTTGCTGATGATCCTTTTGAATCTGATCCAGAACATCGCCCTGTTGGTGGGGCTTATCGTCGCCCACCAGTTCATCGTTCGCCGTCTCCGGCGACGGGCTCTGCCCAGCCAGGTCCTGTCCGGTCTGCTCTTCGGCGGGGTGGGCATCGTCGGCATGATGACCCCGGTTCACTTCGCCCCCGGGATCATTTTTGACGGCCGTTCCATCATCCTGGGCGTATCCGGCCTGTTCGGCGGTCCGTTGACGGCCGCGATCGCCGCGGCCATGTGCGGGGCCTATCGGCTCTGGCTGGGCGGGGCCGGGGCCTGGGTCGGGACCGCTATCGTCTTGGAAGCGGCCGTCCTGGGCGTCACGTTTCATTTCCTTCGGCGGTACAACGAACACATCGTAAAACCCTGGCCCCTGCTGGGTTTCGGCGTTCTGGTCCATATCGTCATGCTGGCTACCTTGCTGGCCTTGCCGGACGGCGCCGGCTTGGAGGCCATTCACCGCATCGGCCCGACCGTCCTGCTCGTCTATCCGCCGGCGACCCTGCTCGTCTGCCTGGTCTTCCTGGACCGTGAAGAACGTCTCGACAACGAACGGGTGCTCCAGGAGAGCGAAGAAAAGTACCGACTGCTGGTGGACCATGCGGGGGAAGCGATTTGCGTGGCCCAGGACGGCCGGGTGAAATTCGCCAACGCCAAAACCGGAGAACTCATCGGATACAAGCGGGACGAACTGATCGGGGCTTCCTTTATTGAATTCATTCATCCGGACGACCGGGCCCTGGTCATGGATCGGCATGTCAAACGGCTGAGAGGGGAAGACCTTCCATTCTCGTACACTTTTCGAGTCGTCCATCGGTCGGGTCAGACAAGGTCGGTGGAGATGAAGGTCGTGCTTGTGGAATGGGAAGGCCGGCCGGCCAGCCTGAACTTCCTCTCGGACATGACCGAAAGGGTTCGGGCCGAAGAGGCCTTGAGGCAGAGCGAGGCCCTGCTCAAGGCCACGCAACGGCTGGCCAGGGTCGGAGGCTGGGAATGGGACGCCAGGGCACAGTCCGTCTATTGGACCGATGAAGTCTACCGCATCCATGGCTTTTCACCCGATGAATTCGATCCCGGTTCGCGGGAGCACCTGGATAGGGGATTCCAGTGCTACGACCCGGAGGATCGTCCGGTCATCGAAACCGCGTTCAACGCCTGTGTCCGGGAAGGCCGGCCCTTTGACCTGGAGTTTCCGTTGACGACCGGCCGGGGCCGTCGGATATGGATTCGGACCATGGCCCGTCCGGAGATCGAGAACGGGGAGATCGTCAAGGTCCTGGGCAACATCATGGACATCACCGAGTCCAAGCAGGCGGACGAGACCCTCCGGCGGGCCGAGGCCCGGTTGAGAAAGGCGGAGATCGTGTCCCGTTCCGGATACTGGGAATTCGATCTCGACCAGGACCGGGTCGAGGCCTCGGAAGGGGCCCGCATCATTTACGGCCTGGGGGAAACGGAATGGAACATCGCGTCCACCCAGCAAATCCCCCTGCCCGAGTACCGGGCCCCCCTGGACGAGGCGATGCGGGGTCTGATCGAACGAGGAGAGCCTTACGACATCGAGTTCAGAATCCGCAAGCCCGACACGGGCGAGATCGCCGACATTCATTCCATTGCGGAACATGATCGGGAAAAAAACCGGGTCTTCGGCATCATCCAGGACGTCAGCCATCATAAAAGAACCGAGCATGCCTTGCGGGAAAGCGAACAGCGTTTTCGTTCCCTGGTCGAGGGCGCCCCGGACGCCATCTTCGTTCAGACGGATCACCGCTTCGTCTATTTGAACCAGGCCGCGCTCGCTTTCTTCGGGGCGGAGTCCAAGGAACAACTGGTCGGCCAGCCGGTTATGGAGCGGTTTCATCCCGATTATCTGGAGAAAATCGAGGAACGAAGCCGTATGCTACATGAGCGGGGCGAGGCGGTTCCCGGCGTCGAGGAGGTCTGCCTGCGGCTGGATGGGACCGAGGTTCCGGCCGAAGTATCGGCCATGCCCATCCACTATGACGGAAAAGACGGCGCCCTGGTCTTCCTCCGGGACATTACCGAGCGCAAAAAGCTGGAAGAGCAGCTCCGACAGGCCCAGAAAATGGAGTCCGTGGGCACGCTGGCCGGAGGCGTGGCCCATGATTTCAACAATCTGCTCCAGGCCATCAACGGGTACACCCAGCTTCTGCTCATTGGCAAAAAACCCGACAGCCCGGATCGCCCCAAATTGATGGAGATCGAAAAGGCCTGCGGCCGGGCCGCCCAGCTCGTCCGGCAGTTGCTCCTCTTCAGCCGCAAGGTGGAAGCCGATCGCCGTCCCGTGGACCTCAACGAGGAAGTGGAGCAGGCCTTGCGTCTGCTCGAACATACCATTCCCAAGATGGTGGCCATCGAGTTTCATCCGGGCGACGGCTTGTGGACCATACAGGCCGACCCGGTCCAGATCGAACAGACGCTCCTGAACCTGGGCGGGAACGCCGCCGACGCCATGCCCGACGGCGGCCGGCTGGTCGTGGAGACCCAAAATACGGTCCTGGACGAGGAATACGCCCGCGGCCACTTGGGCGCCGGTTCCGGAAATTACGTCCTGCTGACCGTCTCGGACACGGGCGCCGGCATGGACAAGGCGACCCAGGCCAAGATTTTCGATCCGTTCTTCACGACCAAGGAGTTCGGCAAAGGCACCGGCCTGGGCCTGGCTTCGGTCTACGGCATCGTCAAGGGCCACGGCGGGTACATCAGTTGCTACAGCGAAATCGGTCGGGGGACCACCTTCAAAATCTATATTCCTTCCATCGAGCAGGGGCAGGAAAGCCCGGTCGATCAAGAGTCGGAAGAGCCGCCCCGAGGCGGAACGGAAACCATCCTGATCGTGGACGACGAGGCGGCCATCCGGGACTTCGCCTCACAGGCCCTTCGGAGTTTCGGGTACGCGGTCATGACCGCTTCCAACGGCGAAGAAGCGCTGCAGCTCCATGCCGCGTCCAGGGACCGAATCGACCTGGTCATCCTGGACATCGGCATGCCGGTCATGGGCGGCCACCGGTGTCTTCAGGAAATCCGCCGGTCCGACCCCTCGGCCAGGGTCCTCATGGCCAGCGGATACTCGATCAACGGCCACGCCAAACAGGCCCTTGAATCCGGGGCCCTGGGTTTCATCTCCAAACCCTACCGGCTCCTGGACCTCCTGGCCCGGGTTCGAAGGGCCCTGGACGCCGCTTCAACCATTCCTTGAATAAATCGAATATCCTCACCCCGACGAATCGGCCGGCTTGTCCGCCGTGAGCAGAAAATAGAGGCAGGGCACGACGAGCTGTCCGGAAAACGTGGATACCAGGAGGCCGAAGATGATGGCCGAGCAGAGGGGCATCCACATCGGATCGCCGAGGGCCAGGGGGATCAGGCCGACGACGGTGGTCAGGGTGGTGGACAGGATCGGCCGAATGCGGTCGGCCGCGCCTTTGGCCGCGGCCTCCTGGACGCCCATGCCGGCGGCCCGGTAGGTGTTCATGGTGTCGACCATGACAATGGCGTTGTTGACCACGATTCCGACCAGGGCGATGATGCCGAGCATGGCCGGAAAGGAGATCGGTATGTTGAGCAGAAAGAAGCCGCCGAAGGTGCCGATCATGGCGAACGGGATGGTCAGGACGATGATCAGGGGTTGGGCGAACGAACTGAATTGAAGGACGAGCAGGGCGAAGACCAGAAAAATGGCCAGGATGAAGGCTGTACCCACGTCCCCGAAGGTCTCGGCCTGACTCTCGGCCTCGCCGGCAAAGGAGTGCTCGTACCCGAGCGGCCACCCGGCGGCCATGTCTTGCAGGACCGGCGCGAAACGGGCCAGCACCTCGCCGGCCGTGCCCTCCGTCACTTTGCTCGAGACCGTGACCGAACGCAGGCCGTCCTTGTGGGTGATGGACGTGGGGGCCTGGTCCATGACCGGGCGGACCACGGCCAGAACCGGCAAGGGGTCGCCCTTGTAGGGGAAGACCCGCAGGCTCACGATTTCCTCGGGCCGGGTCGGGCCGCCCAGTTCCCCCTTGCGGCTCGGCCAGGCGGTCCCCAGACGGATGGGCAGATCGTCTTCGGTGCCTTCCACGAGCAGGTCTCCGACCTTCTGGTCGGACATCTGCAAAAGGAGTTGATAGGCCAGCTCATCCTGGTTGAGCATATAGAAGTCCATGGCCTCGCGCACGGGTATGAGCTGAACGTCGGCCCGGGGAGAGCCCAGATTGTCCCGGACTTCGGATGCGCCCGGAATCTTTTCCAGGGCCGCCCGGACCTGGGCCGAAATGTCCCGCAGACGGTCTATGTCGTCGCCGACCAGTTGAATCTGGATCGGGTCCTCGTTGCTGGTCCCGCCCCGTTGCGGCGTCAGAACGAGTTTCGCGCCCGGGTGTCGTTCCAGGGCGGCCGCCAGACCCGCCTGCACGTCATCGAGCAGTTCGGCCGTGACATCGGTATCGGGTTTGAAGATGCACGAAAAGCCCAGCAGGTGCGTATCGATGTCCGAAGCCAGTTTGTCCCCGAGGCCGCCGCCTGACAGCGGGCTTTTCTGGCCCACGAATTTGGTCACGTTGGCCAGATACGCTTTTTTCCTCAGCACCTCGCCCAGGTCGTCAGCCACCACCTGGCTCTGGTCCAATGTGGTCCCGGGCGCCAGTTCCACCAGGACGCCCAGCTTTTCCCCGTAACTGGGGGGGTACATTTCCGTGGGCACCTGGCTGAGGCTCATGACCGCCAGGACGAACAGGGCCAGGGCCCCGAGGGTCCAGGCCCAGGCCGTGCCCTTGCTGCGCACGGTTTTGTCGAGGCTGAAAGCGGTCCACCACCTCGAGACCCTTTCGAAAAAGAGGTCCAGCCGGGTTTTTTGGATTCCGGCCACGTTTTTCGGCATCACGTATCGACTCAGGGGCACGTCGATCAGCAGGGCGATGATGAAACTGATCACCAGACAGATGACCACCGTGGTCGGCATGATGGCGATGAATTTGCCTTGAACGCCGCCAATGGCGAAAAGGGGCACCATGGCCAGGATGGTCGTCATCTGGCCGGCAAAGGCGGGCATGGCATAGGTCTTGATCGTGTTGATCGCCGACTGCCTGAAACCCAGCCGATCGACGAAAATACCGTTGTGCATGCCTTCCATCATCAGGATGAAGACGTCCACGAGCAGGCCCAGGGCCATGACCATGCCCACGATGACCACCTGGTTGAGGGTGTTGCCCAGGGCATACAGGACGCCCAGGGAGCCCAGAAACGTGATGGGGATGGACAGGCCTGCCACCAGGGCTTCCCGCCAGGTGAGCATGATCAGGAGAATGATGAAGACCGCGGCCATGGCCTGGAGGCCGTTGTTGAACACCTTGGACAGGTTGTCTCGAATCGAGATGGACTGGTCGGTGGTGATTTCGTATTCCAGGCCGAAGGGCCAGTATTCGGAGTCCTTGAAGTCCTCGAGGACCTTTTTGACGTCCGCGATGAGGCGCAGGGTGTCCTCGCCCGGGTTTTTCAAGACGGAAAGGTCCAGCGATGTCTTGTACGGCCCGCCTTCGGCGCTGAAGGAGACCCGGCTTTTTTCCTTTTCCAGGCCGCGGGTGACCCGGGCGATCTCGCCGAGGCGGACAATCCGGTCCTGGCCGACGCGGGCCACGGGAAGGTTCTGGATTTCCTCGATGTTGCGGTAGGAGCCCAGGAGGCGGATCGAAGCGCCCAAATCCGGGTTTTCATACCGGTCCAGCGGCATGTCCAGGTCGGCGGCCTTGATTTTGCCGCCGATGGTCGCCGGAGAAATTCCCAAGGCCACCAGCCGATTCAGGTGCAGAAGGACCTGGATGATTTCCTTGCGCTGGCCGCCAAGCTGGACATCCCGGACACCGGACACTTTTTCCAGGCGCCGTCCCAGTTCATCGGCCACCCGGGACAGGAGGCCATAGTCGACCTGGCCATACAGGGCGATACTCAAAACCGGCGTGTCATCCACGGAAATCTGCTTGATGGTCGGTCTGTCCGCATCCGGGGGCAGGTCCGCCTGAGCGTCGGCGACCTTTTCCCGAAGCAGTTGCATGGCCTCGTCCAGGTTCATGTCGGCCTTGAATTCCACGGCCATGGCCGAGACCGAGTTGGAAGAGGCGCTGTAAATGTTTTTCAGGCCTTTCATGGCCTTCAACTTGGCTTCGATCTTGTTGGTGATCTGTTTTTCGATCGTCACCGGGTCGGCCCCGACCCAGGAGGTGACGACGATGGCCATGGGAATGGCCAGGTCGGGCGCGGCTTCCTTGACCATGGAAACATAGCTCAATATCCCGCTGACGATCAGGAGGAAGACCAGCAGGATCGCAAAATACGGCTTCAGAAACAGATAGCCGGCCGCGGCCGAGACCTGGACGTCGTTCCGGCCGGCTTCCGAATGGTCCGTCGGGCCCTGGTGCTTCGTGTCGTTCATGGCTTCGCGCCCTAATGCGTTTCGATGATCTTGACCGGCGCGCCGCTGACCAGGTCGTGACGGCCGTCGGTGACCACCAGGTCGCCCGGATTGACGCCCGAGGTGATTTCCTGGGCGGACAGACCGCTCAGCCCCAGGGCGGTCTCGGTCATCCGGGCGGTCTTTGCGGCCGGGTCCACGATGAAAACATAGGACTTCAACCGGCGCTGCAGAAAGACGTTCGGCGGGACGAGGACGGCGTTATCCTTTTCCTCGACCACGATCCAGCAGGTCACGTGCATGCCGTCCTTGATCGGGTGGTCTCCCTGGTCCGTCCGAATCTTGATCTGGACGGACCGGCCCCCCGGACTCACGGCGGGCGAAACCGAATAGACCCGGCCACGGGCGTCCGGCCGGCCCAGATACCCGTCCAGGCTCTCCCCTCGAGCGACCGCCTCGGCCAGGTCCCGGTCGATGAAGACGTAAGCCGGCTGGCCGACCTTGACCTTTCCCGCGGAAAAACTCGGCAGCTCCATTGTGATTTCGTACTGGCTCGGGTCGATGATCACGATGGGCACGGAATGCAGGGCCCCGTCTTCGCTTGACGTGTCGATCCGGGCCGGGGAGAAGAAATCGCCCGTTTTTATATTGATGTACGCGATGATGCCGTCGAAGGGGGCATAGATACTGGTCCGTTCCAGGGCCAGTTCCGCCTTGGTCAGCCGGGCGGACGCGGCCTGCACGGTCGATCCGGCCGCCTTCAGTTGGGCCTGGGAAGACCTCAAACCGGCGGCGGCGTTGTCCAGGGCGGCCTTGGCCGATTCGAGCTGGGTCTTGGCCACGGCCCCGTCATTGTAAAGCTTCTGGTACCGGTCATAGTTGGTTTTGGCCAGTTCGTAAGCGGTCTCGGCCTGGTCGATGCCGGCCCGGACCGCCTCCTGCTGCTGGCTGGCCTGACTGACCCCGGCCTTGCCCATATAGACTTCCGACGAGAAATCCCGGGGGTCCACCTGGGCCAGCAGTTCCCCGTTGTTCTGGTCGGACTTGGGGCCAAAGACCGGATCACCGGCCTTCAGCTCCCGCCGGCCCCCGAATTTTTTGATGAAAATGACCTTGCCCTGTTGCTGGAAGGTCAGAAAATCGCGTTTGACGGCCCGGGCGGTGCCCTCGCCATAGACCCAACTCTGAATGGGGCCCTGTCCGGCCTTGGCGACCCGGACCGACACGGGCGGTTTTTTGACCACCGCCGGGGCCTTTCTGGCTCCCCGCCGCGCGATGATCAAGCCAAGGCCCACAACCAGCAAGACGATCACAACCAGCCATATTATCCGTTTCATCGGTCTATGGTCCCTCCCGGTCGCTGTTTCCCGTTCCGGGCCGCGAGCCGCGGTCATACCGTTCGACCGCACGGCCCTGCCCCGGCCATGCCACGGTATCCAAAATAATACTCGCCATGCTTGAACAATTATTTCAATCTTCGCACAAACCCGGAGGCATGGCAAGGTCGGGCGCCGCGGAAATCCCCCCACGGGGGGGACAAGGCCCTTTCCCCGGAGGGGGCGGAGGGAATAAGCTGCCCTCAGTCCAGGCGGTAGTTCTGTATTTTTGTGATCAGGGCCCGGCGGCTGATGCCCAGGATTTCGGCGGCCCGGGTGCGGTTGAAGCCGGTCTGGCGGAGGACGCGTTCGATGACGATGCGTTCGGTCCGTTCGACGACCTGCTGGACCACGACCTTCAGGGCGGTCTGGTCTTCGGGGATCGAGACGGTCAGGCCGCCGGCCGGTTCGGGCGGCGGGCCGAAGGGCAGGTCCCTGGGCGTGATGACCTCCTCTTCGGACATGATGACGGCCTGTTCGAGCACGTTCTGGAGTTCGCGCACGTTGCCCGGCCAGTGGTACCGGGTCAGGGCCTGGACGGCCTGGGGGGAGAGCCTTTTCGGCCCTCGCTCGTGGCGGGCCGCCAGGCGGTCCAGGAAATGGCCGGCCAGAAAGGGCACGTCGTCCAGGCGTTCGGTCAGGGGCGGCAGATAGAGGCTGATGACGTTGAGGCGGTAGTAGAGGTCCTGGCGGAACCGGCCGGCTTGGACCTCGGCGGCCAGGTCCCGGTTGGTCGCGGCCAGGACCCGGAGATCGACCCGGCGGGTTTCGGCCTCGCCCAGCCGGCGAATCTCCTCCTCCTGGATGGCCCGCAGAATCTTGACCTGCATGTCGGGCGGGAGTTCGCCGACCTCGTCGAGGAACAGGGTCCCGCCGTCGGCCTCCTCGAAGAGCCCTTTTTTCGGCCGGTCCGCGCCGGAAAACGCGCCCTTGACGTATCCGTAGAACTCGCTTTCCAGCAGATTGGCCGGCACGGCGCCGCAGTTGATGGCCACGAAGGAGCGGTCCCGGCGGGGGCTGTTGAAATGGATGGACCGGGCGGCCAGTTCCTTGCCCGTGCCGCTGGCCCCCTGGATCAGGACCGTGGACTTGGTTTCGGCCACCTTGGCGATAATTTCGAAGACCCGCCTCATGGCCGCGGACTGGCCGATGAAGTTGGAAAAGTCGAAGCGGGCCTGAATCTGGTCCTTGAGGCGTCGGTTTTCGTCCAGGATGCGTCGTCGTTCCAGGGCTTTTTCCAGGACCAGGAGGATGGCTTCCTCCTTGAACGGCTTGGAGATGTAGTCGTAGGCCCCCTCCTTCATGGCCGTCAGGGCCGTGTCCACGGAGGAGAAGGCGGTGATGACGATGACGATCAGGTCCGGGTCGTCTTCCTTGAGCCGGGCCAGGAGCTCGAGGCCGCTCATGCCGGACATGTGGATGTCGGTGATGACCGCGTCGAAGGTCATGGCCCGGGCCAGGTCCAGGGCCTCCCGGCCGTTGGCCGCGGCCCGGGTCTCGAAGCCCTTCTTGGTCAGCATGATGGCCAGAATCTTGCGGATGTGCTCCTCGTCGTCGACGATCAGGATGCGGGGCGCGGCGGTCATGCGTCAGCGGTCCTTTCGCCCGAAGCCGCGGGCAGGCCGACGACGAAGGTCGCGCCCGGACCGGGCCCGGCGGCCAGTTCGATCGAGCCGCCGTACGATTCCACGATGCGGTGGCAGATGGCCAGCCCCAGTCCCGTGCCCCGCCCCACGGGCTTGGTGGTGAAAAACGGGTCGAAGACCCGGTCTCGCAGTTCGGCCGGGATGCCGGGACCGGTATCGGAAAGCAGGATGAGGACCCGGTCGTTTTCCCGTTCGGCGCGAATACGCAGGGCGCCGCCGTCGGGCATGGCCTGGGCCGCGTTGAGGGCGATGTTGATGATGACCTGGGCCAGGTGGTCCCGGTCCATGATCACGGGCGGCAGGTCCGGGGCCAGGTCGTAGGCCGCCTCGATGCCCCGGAAGACCCGCTGCGCGGTCAGCATGGACATGATCTGGGGCAGGGCCTCGGAAAGTTCGATTTCGGAGCGGTGTCCGGTCGAGGGTCGGGAATATGACAGCAGGTCCTCGATGATGCGCTGGATGCGGGCGGCCTGGCTTTCGATGCCGTCGAGGTACTCCCGGGCCTCGACGGCGTCCACGCCCCCGCTCTGCAGAATCTGGGCGTACCCGGAGATGGCGCTCAGGGGGTTGCCCACCTCGTGGGCCACGCCCGAGGCCAGTATGCCGATGCTGGCCAGTTTTTCCGAATGGAAGAGCTGGCGTTCGAGCTGCTTGCGCTCGGTGATGTCCCGGGCCAGGACCAGCCAGGCCGCGCCCTGGCCGCTCTCGTCCTCGATCCGGGACGTGCTCAGGAGCACGTCCCGCCGTCCGCCGTCCCGGGTCGAGAACCCGGCCTCGAGCCCCTGGACGATTTTTTTTTCGATGAGCGCGGCGGGCGGTCCATCGGCTGCCAGGTCGTCCAGCGGCCGTCCGATCAGGGCCTCCTTGGTATAGCCCCACTCCTGGATTTTCCGGTTGACGTAGGTGATGCGGCCCCGGGCGTCCAGGGTGAATATGACGTCGTTGGCCGCTTCGAGCAGGCTTTCCAGGTACATGCTCGTCCGGCGGGCCTGGCCCTCCGAGGCCTGGAGGCGGACGTTGGCCGCGGCCAGTTCGTTGAACAGCTTGACGTTGGCCAGGGCCGTGGCCGCCTGGTCGGAAATAATGGTCAGAATCCGCAGGTCGGACTGGCCGAACGGCTGCCGGGCCGAACGGCTGAGGGAAAAAAGCCCGACCGCCTTGTCCCGGGCCACCAGGGGCAGCAGAAGCAATGACAGGGACGGGCCGGCCCCGGACCCCAGCGGGTCGTGATCAGCGGGCGCTTCGGCCGCCAGGACCGGCCGGCCGGTCCGCAGGGCCTCCCCGGGCAGGCCCTGGTCCGGGTCCAGCCGGCGCGCTTCACGGTCGTGGTAAAACCGCGTCTCGTCCGAGGCCACGTCGAACGAGGCCGTCAGGACCAGGTTCTCCCGATCCTGGTCCACCAGCAGCAGGGCCAGGTGATCGACGACGATCTCCCCGGCCACGGCGGCCACCAGTTCGCGGCAGAGGGTCTCGAGGTCCAGGGGCGTGCGGATCGAATCGCCCACGCCCCGGATCAGGCTCAGTTCCTCGATGCGCTGGTCGTACAGGGCGTATATCTCGGTCAGCGTCTTCTTGTACGTCTCGAGCTGGGCTTCGAGCGCGGCCAGCCGGTCCTGGGCCGAACCCGGTCCCGAATCGGCGTTTTTGGGCTCGAGGGGGGTCATGTTCTTATTGTAGAGACATCATTTCCCGGGTTCAAGATCAATCTGGCGCCTCGATCTCGCTCCGGTAGGGAACGACCTTGCGGTCGGAATCGCCTCGTCCCAGGCCCTCGTCCACCACGACCTCGACGGCCGCCCCCGCCCCGAACAGATCGATCAGGGCGTCCCGGACGGCCTCCGGGTCCGGCGGCAGCCCCGGGGCCGGCCGGATTTTCACCCGGCAGGAGCCGTCGGCCCGCTGGAGGAACTCGTGCTGGACCAGGACGAACCGGCGCAGGGTCCGGCCGACGTCCACCGGGTTGACCCGGGACCCGTCGGCGGCCCGGAACAGGACCAGGCCGCGCCCGGACAGGTCCATGATGCGCGGCATGGGGTCTCCGCAGGGGCAGGGCCCGGTTTCGATCCGCCCGAAGTCGCCGGTGCGGTAGCGCAGAAGCGGCAGGAAGGGATTGCGGCCGCCGGTGACGGCCAGTTCGCCGGGCTGATCCTCGGGCGCCGGCCAGCCTTCCGGGTCCAGGGCCTCGACATGCAGGTCGGGCGATATGACGTGCATGCCCCGGCCCGCCGGGCAGGCGTAGGCCAGGGGGCCGGTTTCGGTCGTCGAGTACCAGTCGATGACCGGGCAGCCGTAGCGCCGGGCCAGACGGTCCCGTAGCCCGGCGCCCAGCTCGACGGCCGTCGAGACCAAAGCGGCCGGACGGACCTCGATGTCCCAGCGCATCATCTCGGCCAGGCCCACCGGGTCGCCGGTGACGAACCCGGGGGCCAGGTCGGAGAAGAAGCCCCGGGCGTTTTGCGGGTCGGGCCAGACCCGCGGGTGGAAGTTGACCTTGGCGAACCCGGCCTGGTTCCAGACGGAAAAGACCATGGGATAGACCACGGTATGGGCCCGGGCGGCCACGTTGATACAGGCCATGGTCCCGGGTTTGAACTCGGGCCGGAGCCCGTACCGGGCCAGGACGAGCTCCATCAGGGCGTGGTTCTTGGCGATGGCCCGGGGGTGGAAGGGCACGACCAGGGCATGGCCCGTGGTCCCCGAGGTGTCGTACACGATGAGGCGGGACCGGTCCGCCTGGGGCGGGACGATGTCCTCGGGCCGGACGGCGACGTCCTCGCGGCTCATGGTCGGGACGTGGACCCAGTCCCGTTCGAGGTCGAAGCCCCGGGGCAGGCGTTCCAGGAAAAGGGGGATGGTTTCGATCCACATCCGGACCCGGTCCATGATCTCGGGGGGCGGGAGTCCGGGCCTCGAGGCGCGGTTTTCGAAGACCGTGCGACGGAAGCGGTCCACGGCCTCGAGGTCTTCGGCGACGAGCCGGTCGCCGACCACGTAGTTCCAGCGGGGGGCCCGGGGGTGTTCCTGGATGCGCCGGAGCATCCGGTATCCGGCCCCGGTGATCAGGGGGCTGCGTTCGAGGCGGTCCAGGGGCGCGCCCGATTCATTGAACTCACTCATGGTTCACCTTGGCCGCAGCCTCCCGGGCCTTCTGGGCGGCCATCTCCTCCCGCAGTTTCCGCGCCCGGGCCTCTTTTTTCCTGGTGGCCGCGATGACCCGACTCCGCTCGACGCTGCCCAGGGCCTTGAGGCGGTCGGCGGCCTGGCCCGGGCGCTCGCCCAGGGGGGTCAGTCCCAGGGCGGCCAGGCAGAGGCGGGCCATTTCCTCGCGCCGGTCCGGGTCGGTCACGAACAGGTCGGAAGACACGAAGCGGGACAGTTCGACCAGGCCGCCCTGGAGAAAGCGAAGCACGGCCGGGGCGAATCGTCCGGCCTGGCGGAACCAGTCGAAGTGGCAGAGCCAGGCCCCCAGAAGCACCAGCCGAAGCCAGTTGCGGGTGTGGTTCTCCTTTATTTGGACCTGGAACGCGCCCACCTGTTGCCGGTCCACGGGGCCTCCGCCCAGGTCCACGAGCAGGTCGGCCACCACGGCCGCGGTGTCGATCTCGCCGTGTCCGCCGATCCGGGGCTCCCGGAGGAAGTCCGGCGGGCACTCGGCCAGGCGCCGGGTCAGGGCCTCGATCATGGGTCCGGAATCCATCAGCCCCCCTTTTTCCAAGAACACAACTCGTAATGCGTCTTGCTGAACCCGCGGGCGAAGACCAGCAGTTCATCCCAGGACGAGACCAGATGGACCAGCCAGCCGGTCTCCCGCAGCCGGTCCAGCTTTTTGGCCCAGGTCGGGTTCAGTCCGGGGATGTTCAGGACCATGGTCCCCCCGCCCCCGGCCGCCTCCAGGGTTCGGGCGATCAGGTCCCAGCCGCCCTTGACCTCGGAAAGCATGCGGAAGATGTCCGAATCGGACACCACCAGGACGTGGGTGGGCCGGGCCGGTTTCGCGCCGTCGAGAAAGGTCTCTTTCAACCGGCGGATGCCGAAGGCGTAACCCGTGCCCAGGTACCCGGTCAGGATTTTCAACACGGCCTTCTCGTCCCGGACAAATCCGTCGGTCCGACTGTAGCTGCCGGGCTCCCCGGACAGGCAGACCATGACCCGGGCCCCGGCCCGCAGGGCGGACAGGGAGACGATGGCCCCGGCCAGGACCGGGAAGGACAGGGCCAGCCGGGGGTTCATCATCGAGCCGGAGCAGTCCACGCCCACGTACAGGTCCAGGGGCCGTTGTCCGGGCAGGCCGCCTTCGGTCCGGCCGTAGGTCCGGCGATACGTGGTCAGTCCGGGAATGAGGGTCGGGCTTCGGATCAGGGACTCGGTCCAGTCCAGTTCGGCCAGGGGGTCGCCCGGGTCCCACGGGTCCAGGCCCTCGGGCAGCGGGTCTTCGGCCGAACGGGTTTCGCGGACCGGAAAGCGGACGAGATGGGGCCGGGCCCGTTCCCGGTAGTATCGGATGACCATCTCCTCCTCCGAAACCCGGACCCCCAGGCTTTTCATCAGCTCGACGTACTCGGCGGGCTCGCGGTATTGGTTCTTGCGGCCGCCGACATCCTCCCGCCCCCCGCCGCCAGGCCTTCCTCCTTCGGGCGCTTCGCGCTCGCCCAGCCCGGTCAGGCGGTCGTCTTCGGCCGGATGGATGGCCCCGTCGATTTCACCATCCTCGATCTCGACCAGGCCGTCCGGGGCCTCCCCGCCCGCACCGGCGCCGAGGGCGTCCATCCAGACGATCTTCAATCCGGACAGAAACTGCGCCTTTTCCTCGATCAGGTAAGGCAGAAACAGGGCCGCGAACCGGCCGGCCCCATCCAGCCACTCCCTGGCGTAGGCCCGGACGACCCGGGCGCCCAGGGTGGCGTCCACGTCGATGCGTTCGTCGGACCTGCCCTCGGCCAGGGTCCCGGAGGGCAGGTTCCAGAGGACTTCCATGATGCGCGTGTAGAGCCGCCAGAGCCGGCCGGCCCCGTCGGTCTTGAGCTTGCGGTAGACCGCCGCCATGTCCAGGCCGGCGGAACGGGCCAGGCGGTCGTTGATCAGCAGGTCGGCGTACAGATTGGCGATGAAGCCGGCCAGGACCTCGACCGTGGGCAGGGCATGGCGGACCCGGGCCAGCAGCCGGGCGTTGTCCCGCAGGTCGGCCGGGGTGTAGACGTGGTGGCCGATTTCATGGGCCAGTATCTCGAGGGCCTGGTCTTCGAGGCCCAGGTCCCGGACCTGTCTCAGGCTGACGGCCACCACGTGGCCGTCCAGGCGGATCATGGCGAACGAGTCCTTCAGGCCCTGGCGTCGTTCTTCGGCCCGGGTCGAACACCAGACCGGTTCGGACAGTTTGGTGTACCGGCTCCAAAGCCCCAGGGCCTCCTCCCAGCGCCCCTTCCAGGCCGTCTTAAGCCGCCCCAGGTCCGGGTCGGACGACCTCTGGAATATTTTGCGCACCATGGCCTCAGACCTCGGCGACCAGAAAGACGTAGTGGCTGAGGGGCAGGGTCAGGGCCAGGGTCGAGGTGGTGGAAGCGAAGCTGGACGGTCCGGCCAGGGCCTCGAAGCGGACTTCGAGCCCTCCCTTGGCTATCCGGCCCGAGTGTTTTTCGATCTTGAAATCGCCTTCGCCCTCCGGGTCCTGCCCGTCGGGCGGTTGTCCGTCCCATCTCCGGAGGGTGGCCCCGAAGCGGTCGGCGAATATGAGCCAGGCGGCCCGGTCGTCCCGGGCGATGAGCGAACCGTTGGAGGAAGCGATCCGGGGCGGCTGGAGAAAGACGCCGCCGAAACCGCGAAACCCGCCCAGCCGGGCCGTCAGGGCCAGGGTCTTTTCCGCCCGTCCGTCCCGGGCCGGGTCCTGCCAGGGATCGGCCAGGCGCTGTTCGAGTTCGGCCGGGGACGGCCCCGATCCGGTCCGCAGGCCCAGGGTCTCGTATTTCAAATCATCCGGCAGGCCCCGCCAGACCGTCAGGGCGGACTCTCGGTACTGGGCCTGGCCCGAGCGCCAGGCCGCGACCTGGCCGGCGGCCAGGAAGATGTCCGGGTCCGGACACAGGGGGGCCAGCCGCTCCATTTCGGCCAGCCAGCGAGCAGCCGCCGTCTCGCCGTCTTCGGCCAGGTGGAACAGGGCGTTGGAAACCGCCCCGGCCACCCGGCCCGGGTCCCGGACCAGAAGGCCCGCGATCCGGGGCAGCAGCCGTTGCCAGGCTTCGCCGATCAGGGGGCGGCGGCTTGATGGTCCCAGGCAGTCCTTGTCCATCAGCTTCAGGGACAGGTCGTACAAGGCCTCGACCACCACATCGATTCGGGAGGGGTCGGCCCGGGCGGCGGCCCGGACCAGAGGGTCCAGGGTCTCGGCCAGAAATCGGAGAAAGGCCTCCGGGGCCAGCCGCCGGTCGGCGGCCCGGGCCGCGGCGAAACGGGCGTTGTAACGGTCCCGGTCGCGGGCCAGGACCTCGGCCAGGGGTCCCTCGATCACGCGGTCCACCTCTTCCAGCGCAGGTAGTTCGAATAGCGCTGGTGCAGGTATTTCAGCTTGAGCACGTCGTCGTACATGTGCCCGTGGAACTTTCGCCCCTTGGCCCATTCGGCCAGGGTCCGTTCGATCTTGACCAGCCGCGCCTCGACCTCCCTGGCCGCCAGGCCCTCGAGCCCCTTCTCGAACTCGGCCTCGAATCGGGCCACCGGGTCGTCCTTGTCCAGGTCCAGCCGGTCGTACTCCCGGTTGGACTCGTCGAACAGCCGGCGGACCCAGGAGACCCGGTCGGTCCGCAGGGCCTCGTTTTCCGGGCGTTCGAAAAACGGGGCCTCCGGGTCCTGGACCAGTTTGTCATGCAGGACGAAAGGCAGAATCTGGCGGACGTCCTCGAGTTCCACCTCCGCGCGGCCTCGGAACCAGGCCATGGCCTTGATGTAGACCAGGGCCGTCATCAGGGCCCGCACGGACAGCCCGTTGTTGGTCTGGCGCCCAAGCTCCCGGGTCGGGTCCTTGCCGCTTTCCTGGACCGCCAGGGTCGGCGGATCGACGCCGGCCAGCTTGACCGTGTCCTTGGTCATGTATTCGAGCTGGGCGGCGGCCGGTTCGAAAAACTCGAAGTGGCTGCTGAAAAACTCGATCCGCCGGCGGATCGGGCCGGGCAGGCCCACGCCCAGCACCTCCCGGCTCATGCGTTCCTGCTCGGCCTCGGTGAAAACGATCTCCGCCGGCACGATCTCCTCGGGCCGGATGCCGGCCTCGATCCTCAGGAGCAGGTCGTTGAGGAACCGGGTGTTGAAGTGGAAGGCCCCGACCACCACGTCGATCCGGTCGCGCAGGGCTTCGATGACCTGGTAGGTACCCCCGCCGGCCTCGTCGTTGGCCGTCAAATACCAGGACGCTTCCGGGCATTCAAAAATATGATCGTACATCTCGGCGTAGTTGTCGGCCATGACCGTGAGCAGGGCCGACTGGGTCCGGGTGGGGATGCGGTTGTACTCGTCGATGATCTTGACCCGCATGCCCAGCCACTTGCGCCAGGCGATCTTGACGTCGTCCATGTCCGCGGCGGAAACCAGGGTCGAAGGCAGGGGGTTGCCCAGCAGATCGGCGATGGTCATCTGGGGCTGGCCGTGCTGGACGGACCGTTTGACCTCCTTGAGGGAGTATCCGGCCAGAAGGGCCATGAGCACGGCGATGACCGTCTTGCCCCGGCCCGGCCCCCCCACCAGAAGGCAGCGGCGTCGCACGGCCAGGTTGAGCAGGGGCAGGAGCACGTAGCTGGAATAGCTCTGGTCCGTGGGCAGGCGGACCGTGACCTTGCGATCTCCGAAGGTGTAGGACGCCGGCGGCTGGTCGTTGTACTCGACGTCGTAATACGGGCTGATGATGGCCGTGTTGACGATCCAGTAGTAGGCCTGGCGCAGTTTCTCGTCCAGCGGCGCGGGCTGGTCCGTCCGCGTCTCGGCCCCGTCCGCCGGCCCGCGGTACAGATCGGCCACGTCAAAGGTTTTGGATTCGGGCCGGGTCCCCGGCCGGGTCGGCGCTTCGGATACCTTCTTGAAATCGACCACGACGCCTTCCTTTCCCTGGGTCGGCCAGGGCCCTATTCTCGGCCCTCGTGAGTGACATGGACCACGACGTCCGAACCGGGCATGAAGCGGGACGGAATGTCGTCCGGGGCGTAAACGACCTTTTTGCCTTTTTTAATGTATACCGCGGCCAGGGGGATGACCAGGGCCAGACCGATCAGGGGAGAGAGGGGCATGCGCCGGCCCTTGACCGACGAAACCCAAAAGGCCGCGGCGATGAGCAGGACCGCCAGGGGGATGGCCAGGGCGAAAAACCAGAACAGGATCGTGGAGCCGCCGGTGAAGCGGACGCCGGGGTGCGCGGCCAGGCGATGGTGCAGGCCGCGGACGAAGCGGACGTACTCGGCGTCCTGATTGTTGAACTCGTCAAGGGAAATGAAGCTCCGGTTGGCCAGCATGGCCTTGAAGCCGTCCGTCCCGGCGATGCGGCAGGTATAAACCCCTTTCATGGGCGAAAACAGGTGAACGCCCCGGACCCGGTCCCAGGGTAGGACCCGCTCGCCGTCCTTGGTGCTCCGGTAGTACAGACCGTCGTCCCGGATTTCGAAACGCCGTTCTTCCTTTTTGCTCTCCTGAAAGATGTATTCCATGCAGGCCGTCTCCTTGCGCCATGGCCCCCGCCGGTCCCGGGCGGGCCGGCGGCGGGGAAGCGCTGGATGGAGAAAGAAGTTCGAAAATGTGTGCCACTGGATCGTCTTTTTGTTTTAAAAAATTGCGGCGCGTTAGTCAAACTAGATCGGATCGGCCCGGACGGAGAGGAACAAAGGGGATGTTATATGGGTTTCAAGAGTAGATTTGGGCATTTACCCCCTCACCCCGACCCTCTCCCTCAGGGAGAGGGAGAAAAACAGCAGAATTGGCGACGCTTTATAAACGTCCATAATTTGACCATGGGCGATCATATCCGAAAATTGGATGTCCTTGTTTAGGGACTCTATGAGGAAGAGCTTAGCCGTCTTGCCTGGAAAGAAGTCCGGCAAAGCGTGCGGGTCAAGCTTCTGCCCAAAGACAAGGAAGTGTACATTCTTGCCGAAAGCCGGGATCGGCGATTGAAGGAACGCGGGATTCGTCTGAAAAAGCTTCGTCGGTTCCTTTCAAGGCTCAGTGAACTTCGGAACCAGAAGACGATCGACCGGGACAAACTTCTCAAGAAGATCGGCGCGGCGGAAAAGGAGGCCGGCCGTTTGGCCCGGCTTATCGACGTGAGGATTCCCGCAATCGATGAACCGATCAACGAACAGACGTTCTTCTGGAAGATCAATCGGGTCAAGTATCGTCGCATACAACACCGTTACGGCCGATACCTGCTTCGAAGCAATCAGACAGGAACCGATCCGTCAGAACTCTGGACGCAGTACATGGTCCTGACCGAGGTCGAGGAAGCGTTTCGGAATCTGAAAGGGGACCTGGCCGTTCGTCCGGTCTACCATCAGTTGGAACATCGCATCGAAGCCCACATCTTCGTGGCCTTCCTCTCGTACTGTCCGCACGTGACCCTACGGCAAATGGCCCGCGCGCACGCACCGGGCCTGACCCCACGCTCGATCCTGGAACAGATGAAGACGATCCAGATGATTGATGTGCACATGCCCACGACCGATGGCCGGGAACTGAAGATGTCCCGGTATACGAAACCCGAGAAGGCTCAGCAACTCCTGTTGTCGAAGCTCAAGTTCTCGTTACCGCCCCAGTCTCCACCGGAAATCTCAGCAGGCAATTTCGGGACTGTGGTGAAGACCTTTTGAACGGCTTCTTTGTTTTTCAGGAAGTTACAAAAACAATCCCCCCCGAATAGCGAAAGTCGGGCTAACCCCAGGCAGAAACCCAAAATTTGTTTTTTAAGGAATGAACCTGTCCCGTATTCACTCCCGGTCCGGCGTTTCCGGAGCAGGCAGGGGCAGTTTGACCGTGAAGGTCGAGCCCTGTTCGGAACCGCTGGAGACATCGATCGTCCCGCCCATCTTCTCCACGATGCCCTTGCAGACGGACAGGCCCAGCCCCGTGCCTTTGCCCACCGGTTTGGTCGTGAAAAAGGCGGAAAAAATCCGTTCCAGGTTCTCGTCGGCAATGCCCGACCCATTGTCGGAAACCGAAACGATGACCCAGGAACAGTCCTTCCGGGTGCGCACGCTGATCAGCCCGCCCTGGCTGCCATATTTTTCCACCACCGCGTCCAAGGCATTGTTGACAAGGTTGAGGATGACCTGCTGAAGCTGGGTCGGATCGACCCTGACCCGGGGCAGGTCGGGCCAGAGGTCTTCGTAAACCGCTATGCCCTTGGACGTGGCCCGGCCCCTGACCAGCCCCATGACCTCCTCGATAAAGGCGTTGACGTCCACCGGACCGGCCTCGTCGTTTCGCTTCCGGACGAACTTGAGCAGTCCGTGGGTGATCTCGGCGCACCGCTCGACCTGAAGCCCGATCTGCCGCAGACAGTCCTTGACGTGGGCCAGGTCCTCGGGGTCCGGCGGCCCGCCCCGGGACTCGACCAGGTCCACCGTCTCGCTGATCATGTCCCGTTCCTGTTTGACGATCTGGAGGGGATTGTTGATTTCATGGGCGAACCCGGCCGACATCTCGCCAATGACCGCCAGGCGCTCGGCCAGGATGAGCTGCTGGGACAACTGGCTTTTCTCCGCTTCCAGGGTCTGCATCCGCCGAATGGTCCGTTGGGTGGCGAAAAATGCCGTGGCCAGGATGGCCAGGACCGCGGTCAGACCGATCGCCACGGTCAGTCCGCTGGCCGTCCGAAGCCCCCGGAATGCCTCCCGCTGCGTTTGCCGGACGACCAGCAGCCAGCGCCCCGCCTCCAGCCAGGTCGTGGCGTACAGGTAGGCCTCGCCGCCGGGGCCCCGCGCGGCAAAGGTCCGGATGCCCGGATGGGGACTGAGGTAGACCGAGGCCTCGGGGTCGGCCGCCATCAGGCCGGGTCCGGAACGCGGCCGGGTCTGAAAGCGCCCCTTGGCGTCCACGATATAGGCTTCGCCGGTCTGGCCGATCTTGACGTTTCCCACGGTCCGGTCGAAAAGGTTGCCGTCCACCGTGGCCCGGAGAATCCAGGGTCGGTCCCCTTCCTGCTCGACCACGGCGATGATGAAATGAGGCACCCGGCGAAAGCCCATGAAAACGTCGCTCACGTACTCCCGGCGGGCCATGGTCTCTTTGAACCAGGTTTCGTCCTTGTAGATTTTGTCGGCCAGCCGGTACGGCCCCACATAGACCCGATGCGCTCCGTCCCGGTCGATGACGCCCAGATCGACGAACCCGGCCCCGGCCTGGTTGAGCCGCTCGAAAATCATTTCCAGCCTTCCCGCTCCGGTCAGTTCCTCCAGAGGGTATGACTCGGCCACGAAACGCAGGTCCCTCCGGCGCTCCGTCAGAAAGGTCCGGATCGCGCCGCCGTGGTGCTCGACGGCCATGGCCAGCTTGGATTTGACTTCCTTTTCCAGGGAGTTGGAGAAATAATAATGGCCCACGGCCAGAATCAGGCAAAACGGCAGAAAGGAGACCGCCAGCATCTCGAGCAGGACCCGGTTTCTGATTTTCTGGTACTGCCTTTCGGTCATGACGGTCGATCCGGGAAAAAGTTAGGAGTTCAGCCGGCCGACCTCGGCCTTCTTAATAACCAAGCAAGCAAAACCCCGGCCAACCATCCCAACCGGCCGGCGGAGGAAAAGGCCCTGTTTTCAAAGCCATCGAGGCCGGTCCCCGGCCCCGGGCCCTGGCCGGGCCGGCCGAACCGTCAGACGGCCTGACGATATGTAAAAAGGGCTGGCAGTGGGTTCACCCGGCATGACTGGGTATCGATTCATTACATGTATCCGGGCCTGGAGCGAGGCCGCTTATTAAATCCGGGATAAAAATTCCTGATATCCACCGGGAATGACAGTTCCTTTCTGAATACGTCCATGGCCAAACCACTTGATATTTTCCCCATGATCGAAGATGATGCGCGTCAGTTCGCCCTCCGGACGGCCTCGGGACCCGACGGTCCCGGCGCCCGGCTCAATCGAGCCCCATCACGGGCGCGCCCGGGAAAAGGCAGTCGGCGGTTTGACCGTCCTGATACGAGTCGAAACTTATAACGTCCAATTATGGATCGGGACCGACGGTCGAAAGGATGTCCGGCATAGCGAGCCGGGCGCAATAAGCAAAGGCCCGCGCCCCATAGCGCCCTAAGCCGGTCGAAGACGCTTCGGTCCTTGAGTTGAGCCGACCCGGAAGTGCGTTTGCCTACGAGTTTAAGGAAATCATGACACCGTTCAACCCTGAGGAAGAGCCCTCACCGTCCCGTTCAAAACAGATCAGGCTGATCGCCGGGCTGGTGCTTCTCCTGGTCCTGGCCGGGCTCTGGCAGTGGGGACCGTCCGCCGAATGGCTGGACGCGGAACGGATCGCGGGCTGGGCCAGGTCCATCGCCCATAGCCGAGCGGCCGTTCTGTTCGTAATCGGCGCTTATCTGGTCGGCAGCGCCCTGGTCATGCCCATTACGGTTCTCCTCACGGCCACGGGCCTGATATTCGACACACTGACCGGGTCCGCCTATGCGCTGGTCGCCTCCCTGATCAGCGCCGCGGCGGGTTTCCTGGTCGCCAGGTGGCTGGGACCCGAAAACATCCGGCGAATGCTGGGGGCCAGAATCAACCGGATCAGCAGACGCCTGGCCCGCCATGGACTTCTGAACATCGTTCTGGTCCGGATGATGCCCCTGGCCCCTTTTACCGTCATCAACATGGCCGCCGGGGTCTCCCATATCCGTTTTACCGATTTCATGCTGGGGACTCTCGTGGGCATGCTGCCGGGCATTCTGGCCATTACCGCCCTGGCGGACCGCTTCTACGCGGCCATAACCAATCCCAAGCCCCTGAATTGGCTCATTGCGGCCGGGCTGGTTTTTCTGGTCGGCGGCGCCGCTTGGCTGCTCGACAGGCATTCCAGCCTGAAGGATGATTGAGCCTTTTATCATCAGCCTCCTGCTTTCTGATTGTTCATCCGAAAATGGGTCCGGCCCTTTGGGTATTGCTGCTGCGCGCCCGTCTTCGGCGGGGTGAGATATAGTGCCTTTTGGTCTAGTTACCCCCCCACTCCGCCTTCGCCAAGGCTTCGGCGGACATGCCCAACCCTCTCCCTCAGGCTTGCCCGCCTCTGGCCGGGTGAGAATCTTACGTGGTTTGGCCGACCAAGACACTTTCATCCTACGTTTGCGCCCGGTTCACCGTACATAGGGGAGAAGCAAAGCGACGACTCAATCTATTTTGATTTCAAGCAGATTGATTCGCTCCGCTTGCAAAGACCCGTTTCAACACTCTATCCTTGAAAGCCAACTTCCATGAAAAGCGGACCTTTTCAGGAGTTTTCGGCCAGGATTTCCATGGTCCGGTCGTAAGTCTTGATGACGATCATCCCGCAACGCTGCTTGATTTCCGGCGTGCCCACCTCGTCACCGGCGATGGCCTGGCAGGAAAGGCCGCCGTATTTCGTCCCGTAGGTCCGGTCGAACCAGTCCCCCAGTTCCGAAAGCATGAGGTTCAAACGCTCCGGATCGTCCGGGCCCTGGGAACCGTCGCCGGCAAGCAGGGCCAGAAAGCAGGCAGCGCCGGTCAAGGCGCCACAGGTGCCGCCGTAAAACCCGGCCCCGTGGGCCAGAGCGTAAATCGCCCGGACCAGGTCCGGATTGTCCCGGCCCTGCTCGTCCAGGCCCAGTTGAATCAGAATCTGACTGCAGTTGAGTCCCTGTTCGGCCAGCCCGGCCACGCGAATCAAAATTTCGTCCTTCATGTCGTCCCCCCCGTCGATACGTATCTGCCCTCGGTCAGTCGGTCATCAGGTCCCGCATCATGGGACCCAACACGGCCTTTACCATTCCCGTCAACTCCTCGGTCTTGATCAGGGTGATGCAGCAGGTTCGCCCGGCCTGCTCCCAGGCGATAAGAGCCAGTTTGTCGCCCGGACCGATACCGGCCTTTTCCCGGACCTCCTTGGGCAAAACCATCTGCCCCCGGTCATCGACCGTGACCACGGACTCGACCCGGCAGCCGGAAAACAGGTGGTTTGGCCCGGCCGGGCATGGGGATTCGGGTGGTTGGTTTTTCATGTGGTCCCCTCCTCGGTGGATCATTTTCAGCCTTTTCTGATATTTCAGATTATTCTTTTTTTTCTCCCAGTCAAGAAAATAATTCACACCTCGCCCGTTGGCCGACCGGGAACGTCCCGCCGTGAACCCGAACGGTTATGGGGGTAGGCTTACAGGGGTTGGTGGCATTGAAGGACCGCCCTGTTGCGGTCTTCGGCCTCAGGGCTCCGGCTGCCGTTTTCGCCATGCCAGCGTTAAGGCAGAGTCGCCTTTAGGCCGAAGGCCGCGCGGGCGGCGGGAATTCTCTGGGCCCCGATTCACTGAAGCCTGACTTTTCGGGGATGTTTTCTGTTGAGAAGCGGCGTGAAGCATGCTAAATTCATATAGGATTTGGACGCGGAGCCGTCAATGGAATCGACGCGAATCAAGCTGACCATCAATCCGAGACGGATCGCCTGGCTGAAATTTCTTTTGGATAGCTATGAAGGCCTGGCTTTGCTCCGGACGCTGGACCCTGAGGCGGGTCGGGTGGAATTGTATATCGGCCCGGGCGCCGAAGAAGAGACGGCCGGTCTTTTGCATTCGATCAAGGGGGGATTGGGACTGGTGGAAGGGTTGAGCGACGAAATCCCGTACGGTCCTTTCTGAAAGGCGGAAGGCGGTTTGAGGATGAAGGACAAGATTGGCAAGTCGAGGCATCTCCTGATTCTCCTGTTCCCGGCCTGCGCGCTGTTTCTTCTCGGCATGAGCGGCATGGGGACCGAGGATGTGACCCGGCGCATTCCGACGCCGGATATGAATTATCGGGTCACTGTCGTGGACCAGGCCGATGTGCGGACCCAGGTGACCATGTTTTCCATCAATGGATACACGGTTTTGCTGGGCCGGCAGGGCAAAGGCACCCTGGCCGTGCCTTTTTCCCAGTTGAAGCAGGCCGACTTCCGCCTCAAGGACCAGGACCTCGAGGTGGTGCTGCGGCTGAAGGACGACCATGTCGTGACCCTGGTCGCCGAGCGCAAGACGGACTGTTTCGGCAAGACGAAGTACGGCAACTACAAGATCCAACTGGGCGACGTCCGGACCCTGATCATCGAGGGCCTGGTAGAGCCGCAGCCGGCCGCGAAGTAGCACCGGGTTCCACTGTCCTGACGCCGGGGGGAGCGGGTCAATCGACCGTAGCGCCTTCTCCCGGCCTTGTTTTTTATTGAAGCTCCCCGCGGCAAGCCGCGGGGAATCTTCGACATGTAAGGGAAAAAAATCCATATTAGTTGTCGGGCTAACCCCGCGGCAAGCTACGGGGAATGCGTCCGCCGGCATGTTCAAGGGAGTCGAGGCCGACCAGGCCATGAATTCAGACCGTCAGACGCCTCCGCGGGCTTTCATTTTTACCTTCGGCTGTCAGATGAACGAGTACGACTCGGACCGCATGGCCCGGATATTGGCCGAACGCGGATTCGAATCGACCCGGGACCTGAAGCGGGCGGACCTGATCGTGCTGAACACGTGCAGCATCCGGGAAAAGGCCGTCCAGAAGGTGATGAGTTTTCTGGGCCGGTTGCGTCCGCTCAAGGAAGACCGCCCATCCCTGATCATCGTCGTGACCGGATGCGTGGCTCAGCAGGAGGGGGAAAAGCTGCTCAAGCAGGCGCCGTACCTGGACCTGGTTCTGGGCACCCACGCCCTGCACCGCCTGCCCGAACTCCTGGACTGGATCATGACGGACCGACGGCCCGTCTGCCACACGGACTTCGAATATCACCTGCCCCCCCCGCCCCCTCTGACTTCAGGCGACGTACGCGTCAGGGCCTACCTGACCGTGATGCAGGGCTGCGACAACTTCTGCGCCTACTGCGTGGTGCCGTATGTTCGCGGCCGTGAGATCAGCCGGCCGCCGGAGGAGATTCTGACCGAGGCCCGGGACCTGGTCGCTCACGGGGTCCGGGAGATCATTCTGCTGGGCCAGAACGTCAATTCGTACGGCCGGGGCCTCGAACCACCGGTCACCTTCGCCGACCTGCTGACCCGGGCGGCCGACCTGCCCGGTCTGAAGCGTATTCGTTTTACGACCTCCCACCCCAAGGACCTCTCGCCCGGCCTGATTTCGGCCATGGCCGAACTCGGCCCGGTTTGCGAACACGTTCATCTGCCGGTCCAGTCCGGGTCTTCCCGCATCCTCAAGGCCATGAGCCGGGGCTACACCCGGGCGGACTACCTGGACCGGGTCGAAGCCCTCCGCCGAGCCTGCCCGGACGTGGCCCTGACCACGGACATCATCGTGGGCTTCCCCGGGGAAACCGAGGCGGATTTTCAGGAAAGTCTGGACCTGGTGAGCCGGGTCCGGTTCGACGGCATGTTTTCCTTCAAGTATTCCGACCGGCCCATCACCCGGGCCGCCCGGTTCGAGCCCAAGGTGGACGAGACGGTCAAGAGCCGGCGGCTGGCCGAACTCCAGGCCTTGCAGAAATCCATCACCCTGGAACTCAACCAGGCCCTGATCGGCCAACGGGTCCAGGTGCTGGTCGAGGGCCGCGGCAAACGGTATCCGGACCAACTGACGAGCCGGACCCGAGGCAACAAGGTCGTCAACTTCAACGGCCCGGACGAACTGATCGGCTGTCTGGCCTACCCCTTGATCGTGCAGGCCTGGCCCAACTCCCTGGTGGGCCTCCTGCCGGACGCCGAATCCGACCCGGCTCCCCGAAAGGCCGGCCGGCCCTCCTCTTGAGCCCGCCGGGGTTTTCCCGGTCCCGGCCGCCCATTTTTTGATCCTTTAACCTGGGTCCAAGCGAATCACTTGCCATAACGGCACAAAAACATCTCAATGAGTTCCTTCTTCAGTGTTTTGGCTTCCCCGGCCTTCATCGGTCCCAGGAAAATGGCCGGCCAGAAAAACGCACCCCCTACCATGGCCCAAAACGCATCGGCGGCCAGCCCGGGATTCGGCACGTTCAAACGGCCATCCTCATGCGCTTCCCTTAGCCAGGCCGCAAGCGTATCCTCCTCATCTTCAGCCCGCATCATGGTCTCTTTCACCAGATTCGGATTGCTGATAAAAACCCCGGTGGTCACTTTCATCATACCCAGCCAGGAGGGGTTTTTCATAATCTCCATCTTGGCATTCGCAAAGTCTCCGAGTTGCGCCTCCAGGCTGCGCTTCGGATCATATTTGATCTGTTTGAGCGCGACCGCTTCCCCGATCAACCGGTTCAGCGCCTCCCGAAAAAGATCTTCCTTGCTCGGAAAGTGGTTGTACACCGTCCGCTTGGAGGCTCCGGCGATCTCCGCAATACGGTCCATGCTGGCGTTATCATATCCCTCGTTAATGAACGCTTGCCGCGCCGCTTCCAGGATTGACTCCCGTTTCTTGCTGGTGTCTCGTTTTCCTGCAACCATTTCGCACCCTTATAAAATACTGCACGGTGTAGTGCAAATAAATCATTGACATAGGATTAATTACACTGTACCGTTTAGTGTAAATTTACTCTCGCTGAATGGCAAGGACAAAATTGCATACGGGAAAGGTTATTAATTTTGCACGAAAAACACAATCGGCGGCCCTGGCTGTATGCGGGCCTGGCCGGCCTGATAGCCGGGGGAGCCGCCATGATGGCCCCGGCATGTGCATCCATGGGCGGGCCCCCTTCGGGTCGCGGTCTTGAGATGATGAAGCAGTCGGCGAACTATAGGGATGGTCGCTTCGTAAACGGGATTCCGGTTGGAGACCCACCTCTTTTCCAGACCTTGAAGGAGTGGGTCAAGGGCGGTGAGCATACCGTGCCGGAAAAGCCGGTTCCTGTTGTCAAACTCGGCAAGACGGACTTGGCGACCCTGCCCCCAAGCGGTCTTCGCATCACATGGATCGGCCACTCGACAACCCTGGTGGAAATCGATGGGGTGCGGTTGTTGCTTGACCCGATCTGGTCGACGCGCAGTTCACCGTTTTCCTGGACCGGTCCCAAACGGTTTTATGAACCGCCTGTATCGCTCGACGACCTGCCCCCGATCGATGCCGTGCTGATCTCGCACGATCATTACGATCATCTGGACATGGACACGGTCATAGGCCTGGCCCGAAAAGGTTTTCGTTTCCTGGTCCCCCTGGGCGTAGGCGCCCGCCTGATGAACTGGGGTATCCCCGCCGGCCGAATTGAGGAACTGGATTGGTGGGAGGCCGCCGAAGTGAAAGAAGTCACGGTGACGGCCACACCGGCCCGCCATTTTTCCGGCCGCTCCCTTTTGATGATGGACCGCGACAAAACCCTGTGGTCCGGCTTCGCCATGGCGGGCCCCGAGCATCGGGTGTATTACAGTGGAGATACGGGCATGTTCCCGGGCATTATTGAAATCGGAAAGCGTCTGGGCCCCTTTGATGCTTCATTGGTCGAGATCGGCGCCTACCATCAGCTTTGGGCGGACCTCCATCTGGGGCCGGAACAGGCGGTGCAGGCGGTGAAGGACGTTCGAGGCGGGATGCTGATTCCCACGCATTGGGCCACCTTTGACCTGGCCTTGCATAGTTGGGTGGAGCCCGCTGAAAGATTGATCACCGCCGCGGCCAAACGAAACATCCCCCTGGCCATCCCCAAACCCGGTCAGAGCGTGGAGCCTTCCAGCCCCCGGCCGTTGGTGCGCTGGTGGCCGGAAATACCTTGGCAAACGGCCGAAGAGCACCCGGTCGTGTCATCCGGGCCGGCAACCCGGCTGAGACAGGGAATCTCGAATGAGTGAAAAACGGGTATTAATAATCGGCGCGACCGGCATGGTCGGCGGGTGTGCCCTGAACATCTGCCTTGAAGACCCTGATGTTTCAAGAGTAACGATCGTCGGGCGTCGCGGGACCGGGATTGAACACAACAGACTGCACGAAATTCCCCACGACAACTTTATGGACTACAGCGGGATTGCCAGCTCATTAGGAAGTCATGACGTGGCCTTGTATTGTCTGGGGGCCTACACCGGCGCGGTTCCGGATGATGAATTTCGGCGAATTACCGTGGATTACACGTTGGCCTTTGCGACAGCCCTTTATCAGGAAAGTCCACGGACCGCGTTTTGCTTTCTCAGCGGGCAGGGGGCCGACCAGACCGGACAGAGCCGCATGGCTTTCGCCCGATACAAAGGCGCTGCCGAGAAAGGGCTTTTGGAGATCGGCTTTTCCCGGGTCCATATTTTCCGGCCGGGGTACATATATCCCGTCACGCCAAGGGCGGAGCCGAACCTTGTTTACAGGATCACCCGCATGCTCTACCCGGTGCTACGGCGCGTCTATCCCAACATCGGCGTCTCATCCGAGGACCTGGCCCGAGCGATGGTCCATATCGGCCTGCACGGGTATGAAGGGCATGAAAGCCCGATCCTGGAAAACAGGGAGATACGCCTGTGCACAAAATAATTATTATTGCCCTGACGGTATTCGTCCTGGGTTTGACCATCGACTCGATCTGGTATGTGCCTTCTCGCATTTCCAGGCTGCTGGGGGGTTCCCGCGCCTGGCCTCGGTATATCGCCATGGCCGTCATCCTGACTTCGTGGGTGCTGCCATTTACCCGCTTTATTAAAACCACCAGCACCGCCTTCGACCTGGCGGTCACCGCTGCCCGCCCCTTTTTAGGGGTTCATATCTTTCTTTCGCTGCTGATGAAGCATTCCGAAAAACC
>JAHJTB010000158.1 GCA_018830135.1 Pseudomonadota bacterium
ACCTGAACCGGAGCGAAAAACTCTTTGCCGTGGTCTCCTATCTGCCCAAGGCCACAGTCCAGGCGGCCATCGGCGCCGTTCCCCTGGCCGCCGGAATCGCCGGCGGAGAAGTCATCCTGGCCGTGGCCGTGCTTTCGATCCTTTTGACGGCTCCCCTGGGCGCCATCGGGATCAAGATACTAGGGGAACGGGTCCTGGCCGAAGGCCGCCGGCCGGCTTACCGGTTCCAGGAACTGCGGGAACGCCTCGGCCTGCCCCACGTGGGGGAACGGGTCCGCAGCCGCGAGGACGGGACCCTCTGGAAAATCATCGAGGAACGCGAGACCTGGCTCAACGGCCCGGAGGCGCCCGACGGACCGAAACCGGTCATCGAACTGAGGCTTTGGCTCCCGGAGCCGGGCCGTGCCCCCGGCACCGGTCCGACCCGGACCCTGTCTTTCAACCCCCTGGACCCCGCGTTCGAGTGGAAATGGGAAATCGTCTACGATTAAGGCGGTGTCCTGGAAATACGTCTGCTGAACTCAGCCCTCCATCGAGGCCATTGGGAGTGGCGCTCCTGGGGATCGCCCGAAGATTATTTCAGACAAGGTAATTCGGGGACGCAGGCCAACCCATGCATTCGATATCAAGGCAGAATCCATAACCAGAGCCCTGCGGCCAGCAGGCTGGCCAGGGTGACGGGTACTCCGACCCGGGCGTGTTCGGCCCATGAGATTCGGACGCCCATGCCCGCGGCCTGCTCCAGGACGATGATGTTGGCGATGGAGCCGACGACGAGGAGGTTTCCGGCCAGGGTCGAAGACAGGGCCAGGGCGGCGCCGGCGTCCGGGTGAACGGCATAGGGTAGCAGGAGCATGACCGCCGGGACATTGGAAACCAGGTTGGACAGGGGCACGCAGACGGCGAAAAGCCAGGCGGGTTCATCGAGCCGAATGGAAACCGATTCCAGGGCCGCGGCAATCTGGTTCAGGTACCCGGTGCCCTTCAGGGCGTGATTGACGGTGAACAGAGCGGCGAACAAAAGGAGAAGGTGCCAGTCCACCAAGCCCAGCATTTCCCGGGAGCGCATGCGGCGGGAGCAGAGGAGCAGGCCGGCGCCTATCAGGGCGACGATCTCCCGAGGCCAGGGGGCGAACAAAAAGGCGGTCACCAGTCCGCAAAGGACGACCAGCCCCTTGCCGGTCTGCCAGAGATTGAAGTCCGGGGAGAACGAAGGCGGGACCTGGGTGTCCCTGGCCCAGCGCCCTTTATACAAAAGGGCGATAATCCCCCAGGCCAGGACCAGGCTGACCAGGGAGGGCGCCAGGGCCTGGCCCAGATACCCGGAAAAAGACAGATGCAGGACCTGTCCGATAAGCATGTTCTGGGGATTGCCGATCAGGGTGGCCGCCGAACCGATATTGGCCGCGCAGGCCAGGGCCAACAGAAACGGCTTGGGGTCCAGGCGTCGGACGGCGCAAGCTTCGACCAGCACCGGCGTCGCGGCCAGGCAGACGATGTCATTGGCCAGAAGGGCTGAAAGCAGTCCCACCACGGCTATCAACACGGCCAGCAGGACCGGGGGGCTGGTTCGGACCGCGGCCGCCCTCCTGACGATGCGCGAATAAAAACCGCCCAGTCGAAACTGGGCCGAAACCACCATCAGGCCGAAAAGCAGGATAATGGTGGGCAGGTCCACGGCTGCGTTCAGCTCGGACACGCCCGCCCCGCTCAGGGCCAGAATGGCGATCATGCCCAATAGCGCCACGCCGGTGCGGTCCAGGGCCAGGCCCGGAAACCGGCCCAGGGCGAGCCCCAGGTAGACGAAAACAAACACCGCCAGAATGCTCAAGTTCATTGGGGTCAACCTCTGGAATCGCCCCTTGAAGACAGGCGGAACCATTATTTTCTAAGGCCCGTCTCGTGGAAAGTCAATCACCGCCTCAAAAGTCCTGAAATCTTTCCGCACACGCCGGCCCGGCCCGCCGGGTCAATTTGATCTAATCGTACCTTTAAATCCCACTTTTTTTTGTTTGTCTTCTATCGCGTTCGACCACGGACCCAACTCCAATATCCGGGTGAGTTGAAGCCCCCCCCGTCTTGCTCCAAGAAATCTTCGACATGCAACCAACAAATCCCTATATTGGATTGGCGGGCTAACTCCGCCGGGAGCCGCGGGAAATGCGCCCGCCCCAAATGTTCGGCATTTTTTTGCTTTTCGACCTGGACTTCATGTAAGAGCCCATCAAAGGAGCGAACGCGTTCATGTCATCCCTTCACGGCATCTTTTCGAATTCTCACCGACCCGCCCGAACCGGAGCCGGATGGGTTCTCCTGGCTCTATACGCTCTGGCCCTTGTCCTGGCCGTTCAAATCATCGTCAGCCGGGAGTTCATGGAGTTTTTCGAGTGGCTCCTGAATGCCCGGGGAGCAGCCCTGTTACTGAACTGGTCCATCGTCTTCTGCCTGGCCGCTTTTTTTTCCGCGCTTTCGGGCAGCTTCCGTCTGGGGGCCGGAACGGCAACGGTCGTTCTGGTCTTGATGGCCGCGGCCCACGACATCAAACTGAAATGGATGAATCAGCCGCTGTACCCTTGGGAGCTGGCCCTGATTTCCGAGGTGGTGGATATCTGGGCCGCGATCTGGAAAGAGGTCCTGGGTATCAAATACCTGGTGATTTTTTTCTTGACCGGCCTGGTCCTGGCGATGACTCGCCGGCTGTTTCCGCCCTGGAACCATCGCCTCCCTTTCCGCCTGCTGGTCATGGCCTTGGCAGTCCTGATGCTCACGGCCGTCTGTTTCTATCGCTGGTCGTCCTTCAGCCGGGTCCTGTCCGCCCTGGACATTTCGAACAAGCGCTGGGCCCAGCTCTCGAATTACAAGATCAACGGCCTGCCCCTGGCCTTCTGCCTGAACGTCCAAGGCAGCTATGTTCCCGCACCCCCGAATTACGACCAGGAACACCTTGGGGCCATCGTCCGGGAGTATGGCGGCGGCCCCGGTTCCCTGTTTCGAATCACCTCCCCGCCCGTCAGCCCGCCTCCGGACGTCATCGTGGTTCTGAGCGAAAGTTTCTGGGACGCGACCCGGATGTCCGGAGTAAAGATCGAACCCGATCCCCTGCCCTTTTTTCACAATCTGCAAAAGGCTTCCTTGAGCGGCAACATGCTCTCGCCAACCTTCGGCGGCACGACCTGCAACGTCGAGTTCGAACTGCTGACCGGGCTGTCCATGAGCTTCCTGCCGGACGGGGCCATGCCCTTTCAACAGCACATCAGCCAGTCCATGCCCTCGCTGGCCAGCGTTTTCAAGTCCGCCGGTTACCGGACCACGGCCATCCAGCCCTTGGCCAAGGATTTCTTCAACAGCGAAAAGGTCTACCAGCGGCTCGGCTTTGATCATTACTTCAGCCGCGAAGACTTTGTGGACCCGGAATACAAGGGGGTCTTCATCTCCGATCGGGAGGTGATCGAAAAGGTCATCGAACGCCTGGCCGGGTCGCCGGGGCCGGATTTCATCTACGCCCTGACTGTCCAGAACCACGGGGCCTACAAGAGGGGCCGCTATTCCAAGATCGAGGCCAAAGTCTCCGGGAATCTGCCGCCGAAGAGTGTCGAGGCCCTGGAAACCTACAGCCAGGGTTTGAAGGACGCTGACGAGGCCCTGACCAGACTGGTGACATATCTTAAAAAAAGAGGCAAACCCTCCGTACTCCTGTTCTTCGGGGACCACCTGCCCTATTTCGGCGACCCCCTGGCCGTGTACAGCGAGGGGGGGGCCGTGGCCCCCACTTCCACGAACTTCCGGACCATGCCCTTGCATGACTACCTGAAGATGAGAAGTCCGCCTTTCCTGATCTGGACGCAACCGGCCGCGCCCGCTTCCCGGGCCGGGACCGTCAGCGCGGCCTATATCGGGCATTTTCTGCTCAAGGCCGCCGGCATCGAGACCCCGTTCTTCAGCCGTTTTCTCGGACGGATGTACGAGGTCCTGCCCGGGCTGGAAAAATACATCCTGGTCGATTCCAAGGGGGAACCGAGGCTGAACAGTCCGGACGGGCTTCCGAACCTGGCAGACGATTACAGGCTGTTGGAATACGACCTGATGTTCGGGAAGCGATATGCCCTGGAACCGGGCAGATAGCCTGAAGGCTTCACGAGGTGGCGCATCGAGGCGCGGGTTGACAGCCGGTCGGCTGATGGATTAGGATGCCCGGATAGGTTGACGTTCTGTTTTATCAATTATTTTCGATAAGTATGGATTCGGGCTCCTGACCCGGACCCTCGGGTCTTATCGACGATGGATGGCGTTTCATCCGGCAAGGGCTGTGATATGGACGAGAAAACCAGGCGACAGTTGGCATGTTTTTTCCAACCGGAATCGGTGGCCGTGGTGGGGGCTTCGGAACGAATGGGCTCCTGGGGCTCGATACTCATGCGGGGGCTCCAGGGCCGGGGATTCCCCGGCCGGATATTTCCGGTCAACCAAAAATCCGGCGAGGTCTTCGGCCTGAAGGCCTACCCCAGCATCGGGGCCATCCCGGACAAGGCGGACCTGGCCGTGCTGGCGGTCCCGGCCGGCTCCATTGCTGAAATCGTCGAGGCCTGCGCGGAAAAAGGAATTCAGGCTATTACGGTCATTGCGGCTGGTTTCAGTGAAGCGGCTCTGGACGGTCGGGACCGGGAGATCGAACTGGCCGCTCTGGCCCGGCGGCACGGCATCCGGATACTCGGGCCGAACGTGAGTGGAACTTTCAATCTCCACGCCTGTTTCAACGCCTCGCCCGCCCCGTCCGCCTTTATCAGGCCTACGGGCATCTCGGGCGTGTGCCAGGGCAGCTATGCGATCTATGATCTTCTGATTGGCAGCCACTGGCGGGGGATGAGCCTGGGTCAGTTCGTCCAGACCGGCAACGAGTGCGATCTGGAAGTAACGGACTTTTTGGAGTATTTTGGCGAAGACCCCCGAACCGAGGTCATTATGATGTACCTGGAGACCTTGAGGGACGTGGACTGCTTTCGATGGACGGCCGGCCGGGTGGCGAAAAAGAAGCCGGTCATCGTCCAAAAGGTCGGCCGTACGCCGGGCGGCTCCCGGGCGGCCGGCTCCCATACCGGGGCCATGGCCGGTCGCCACGACTTTTTCCAGGGCCTTTTCCGCCAGCTCAATCTCGTCCAGTCGCCGGCCATGGAGCGGCTGATTCCGCTGGCTCACGCCTTTCTGGACCTCCCGCCCATGCGGGGTAGACGCATAGGCATCATCACCATGGGCGGTTCCTGGGGCGTGGCCCTGACCGATCAGCTCGAAATGCGGGGCCTCGAAGTCCCGGAGTTCGGTCCGGGGCTGCAAGGCCGCCTAAGGGACCTCAACCTGCCCATCCGGGTGTCCACGAAAAACCCGGTCGATATCGGCGCGGACCCGACCAGCGCCCTCTCCCCGGGCACGGTGGCCAGAATCGCACGGGAAATCCTGGCCTCGGACGAAACCGACGCCCTGATCCTGCACGGATTCGGCCGGCTGGCCCTGGTGGACGACCCGTCCCGGGAAAATGACACGGCCTTGCTCCAACTGGAAAAAAGCGTCATGCGGGACTGCGCCAACCTGCGCGGGATCACCGACAAACCGATCCTGATCGGATCGGCCATTCAGGCGTCCCAAAGCCGGGCCATCGACGAATTCATCCGGGAGGGCCACCTGGTCTTTCACCACCTCGACGAAATCGCCGACGTGCTTTCCCTGAAGCTCGGGCACCAAAAAGCGTCGTGAGTCCAGCCCGCCGTCCTTTCAGGCATGTCCGTCGCGGCCGGCGATCTTGCGCTGGATATCCCGGATCATCCGCTGGTGCAGCCGCTCATCGATGGGATAGAACCGGATGAAGGCGATGCCGGCGATCACGAGCAGGACCGGGGCCAGGGTGGTCAGAAGGCGGATACCCAGCAGCGCGTCCGGGGTCTGAACGGCATTGGGAACGTATCCGGCCAGGGCCAGACCCTGACCGGATACAAACCCGCCCAGGGCGGCGCCCAGCTTCTGGACGAAACAGAAAAATCCGTAGATCAATCCCTCCCGGCGCAGGCCGGTCTTCCATTCCAGATACTCGACGGTGTCCGGGACCATGGACCAGGGGCTCAGGTATATGGTCGACAGGCCGACCCCGGCGAGGACGAGCAGGAGCCCGATGGGCAGGGGCTGGAACTCGTCGATAAAATACAGGACCACCATGGTCAGGGCCACCAGCCCCATGCCCAGGTTGAATACGGTCCCTTTGTTTTGCTTCCTGGACAGCCAGACCCAGAAGGGCAGGGCCAGTGCGGCGGGAACGAACAGGCAGAGGAAGGCCACCGGGATGAACGACTCCCGCGCGAGATTGTACTTGAAAAAATAGTTGATCATGGCCGCCAGGATGGAAATGGCGGTCAACTGCATGAGCATGCCCAGACTGAGCAGGAGAAAGGGGCGGTTGCGGCCGATGATGCGGGGCAGGTCCCGGAGACGGTCTCCGAAGTCTTCGACTTGAAAGACCCGTTCCCGGACCGAAAAAAAGGTGACCAGGGTCAAGGCGGCGGCCAGCAGGCCGTAGACCAGGCTCACCGTCCGCCAGCCGGCCGCTTCGGAGGCGAAAAGGCCCACGACGGGCCGGGTGGCTCCGGCGGCGATCAGGGTGCCGAAGATGGCGAAAAACATGCGAAAGGCGGTCACCCGGGATCGCTCGTGGGAGTCCAGGGTCAGGTTTGCGGTCAGGGCGGCGTAGGGGATGTTGACCACGGTGTAGGCCGTGCAGAAGAGCAGGAAGGCGGCCAGGGCATAGGCGGCCCTGCCGGCCGGGGTCAGGTCCGGGGCCGCGAAAAGCAGGAAAAAGCTCAGGCCCAGGGGTAGGGCGCCGAACAGAAGGTAAGGCCTTTTCTGGCCCCAGCGGGATCGGGTCCGGTCGGAGAGGAAACCGATGATCGGATCGCTGATGCCGTCCCAGGCTTTGGCCGCCAGGAAGATCAGACCGGCGGTCGAGGCCCCGAGCATGAAGACGTCGGTAAAAAAGTACATCAGGAAGAGCATGACCGGCTGAAACAGAAAGTTGGCGCCAAGGTCCCCCAGGCCGTATCCGATTTTCATCTTCAACGGCACGGTCGCGGCGGGTTTCGGTTCCCGATCCGCCACTTTGAACGCTCCCCTTCCCGTTTTACAGGCCGAAGGCCGACCGGAGCTTCAAGCCCAGTTCGGCCCGGCCTTCCAGTTTGAGCCGTCCCTGCAACAGGGCGACCTCGATCCGCTTGTGGCCGGAAAGCACCGCGGCCCAGGTGCCGGCCGGCACGCGCAGCACCAGATCGGGCCGTTCCGGCAGCCGGCCCGGGCTCAAGTCGGCCCGGCCTCCTCGAACGCTCAAGGACCATTCGGACTCGGGCACGCCGCCTTGGGCCAGCAGGTGCAGGCCGATTTCGGCCTCCCAGCCTTCCAGGGCTTCGGTGCGCAAGCGGTCCATCAGGCCCCGGGTCAGGGTATCGGCCTGAGGGGCGAACCCGCTTTCCCGGCCGCCAAGCCCCAGGCGGGCCCACAGGCCGCCGGCGCCGGACCTTCGTTTCTTGTCCAGATGGATTCGGGCCCGGGTGTACAGCCAGGGTATCCGGGCCGCGAACTCGTCCAGGTAGACCTCCCGGCGGACCCGGGAGGCCTTGGAGATGGCCAGCGAGAGCCTGAGCACCTCTCGGGCCTGCTCCCCGTCCAGCAGAGGAGGTTCCTCGCCCCGGATGGCGGCGACGAAGTTGCGGGTCGCGCCTTTGAAGCCTTCGCTCCAGTCGCAGGCCAGGTCGTCGGACCCGGTCCAACGGTTTCCGTCGAACCAGCTCAGGGCCGGGCCGTCCAGGATATGGCCCGTGCAGCGATGGATCACGATGAGGCCGCGCGAACCGGTGATTTCGATCCATTCATCGTTGGCGTAATAGCGGGAAGGGACGTGCAGGTCCGGGGCGTAGGCGTATTCGCACATGCCGTACCGGACCCCGTCCCGATATTTCCAGATCACGACCGCCGGGCTGTCCACAAGCCCGTCGAGGGTATCGATCCAGGCAGCCACGCGTTCGACCCGGCCCAAAAGAAACCAGGCCGTGGTCCACAGGTGATGTCCATGGTCGAAGGTCTGAAGCCCCCGCCCTTCGGCGTTCTCCTTTAAGCGCCATTCCCAGGCCGAGGCCGGGACCTCCCAGCCGCCCGAACCGCCG
>JAHJTB010000159.1 GCA_018830135.1 Pseudomonadota bacterium
AAGGTGGTTCTGGCCTATTCCGGAGGTCTGGACACCTCCGTCATTCTGAAGTGGCTCGGCGAGGAGTACGGGGCCGAGGTGGTGGCCTTCGCCGCCGACCTGGGCCAGGGCGAGGAACTGACCGGCCTGGATAAAAAGGCGCGCGACACCGGCGCCATGGCGGTCTATATCGATGACCTCCGGGAGGAGTTCGTCCGGGACTTCATATTCCCGGCCCTTCGGGCCAACGCGGTTTACGAAGGCACCTACCTGATGGGCACCTCGCTGGCCAGGCCGCTGATCGCCAAGCGTCAGGTCGAAATCGCCTGGGCCGAAGGGGCGGACGGCGTCTCCCACGGGGCCACGGGCAAGGGCAACGACCAGGTCCGTTTCGAACTGACCTACATGGCCCTCGAACCGTCGCTGGTGATCGTGGCGCCCTGGCGGATGTGGGACATGCACTCCCGGTCCGACCTGATCGGGTTCGCCTCCAAACACGGCATTCCGGTTCCGGTCACCACGGCCAAGCCTTACAGTTCCGACCGGAACATGCTGCACATGAGTTTCGAGGGCGGTGTGCTGGAAGACCCCTGGGCCGAACCGGACGACTCCATGTTCGTTCTGACCGCGTCTCCGGAAAAGGCCCCGGACCGGCCGACCTATGTGGAGATCGATTTCGAGGCCGGCAGTCCGGTCCGCGTTGACGGGGAGCCGCTTTCTCCGGCCGCCCTGCTCTCCCGGCTTAACGATCTGGGGGGAAGCAACGGTATCGGCCGGGTGGACATGGTCGAAAACCGGTACGTGGGCATCAAGTGCCGGGGCGTGTATGAGACCCCCGGGGGTACGATTCTCCATGCGGCCCACCGGGCCATGGAGTCCATCACTCTGGACCGGGAGGTCATGCACCTCAAGGACTCACTGATCACCCGTTATGCCGAACTGGTCTATTACGGTTACTGGTTTTCACCGGAAATGAAAGCCATGCAGGCCCTGGTCGACCAGACCCAGGCCGGGGTGAGCGGCACGGTCCGGCTCAAGCTCTACAAAGGGAACTGCGCCGTGGTGGGCCGCAAGTCGGAGCGATCGCTCTATGATCCGGACTTCGCCACCTTCGAGGCGGATCAGGTTTACGATCAGGCCGACGCCGGCGGTTTCATCCGGCTCAACGGCCTGCGGCTCAAGATACAGAACCTGCTCCAACGTTAGGGACCGTCGGCAGCGGCAAGGGAAAAGAGGAGGGCCATGGCCGCCGGAGAAAGATCAGAGACCAAACCGTGGGGGGGACGGTTCGCCAAGGGGTCCGACGAACTGCTGGAGGCGTTTTCCGCCTCGATCCATTTCGACTACCGGCTCTACCCGTACGACATCGCCGGGAGCAAGGCCCATGCCAGGATGCTGGGCCGGCAGGGACTCGTTCCCCCGGAGGAGGCCGAGGCCATGGTCGAGGGCCTCGAGGCGATCCGGGCCGACATCGAGGCCGGCCGCTTCCAGTGGGACCCCAAGCTGGAAGACGTGCACATGAACATCGAACGGGCCCTGGCCGAACGGATCGGACCGGCCGGAGAGAAGCTTCACACGGCCCGAAGCCGAAACGACCAGGTCGTCCTGGACACGCGCTGCTTCGTCCGGGACGCGGTGAACGCGGTCTCCGGCCTGGTCGTGGGACTGCGCCTGGCCCTGGTCCGACGGGGACTGGAACATTCGGACCTGATCATGCCCGGGTACACGCATCTCCAGCGGGCCCAGCCGGTGCTCCTGGCCCATCATCTCATGGCCTACCAGGAAATGCTGTCCCGGGACAACGAGCGGCTGGCGGACCTGTCCAGGCGGGTGGACGTCATGCCCCTGGGCAGCGCGGCCCTGGCGGGCACCGGGCTGCCCATCGACATGAAGTTCGTGGCGAGGGAACTCGGCTTTTCCCGGGTATCGGCCAACAGCATGGACGCGGTGTCCGACCGGGATTTCATCGTCGAATTCCTTTCGGTCTCGGCCATGCTGATGATGCACCTGTCCCGGCTCTCGGAAGACCTGATCCTGTGGGCCACCTCGGAGTTCGGCTTCGTTCGCTTTCCCGACGAACTGGCCACCGGGTCGTCCATCATGCCCCAGAAGAAGAACCCGGACGTGCCCGAACTGGTCCGGGGCAAGACCGGCCGGGTGTACGGCCACCTCGTGGGACTGCTGACGATCATGAAGGGCCTGCCCCTGTCCTACAACCGGGACCTCCAGGAGGACAAGGAGCCGCTGTTCGACACGGTCGACACCCTGGCCGCCGTGCTGCCCATCATGACCCGGCTGATCGAGGGGTTGGAGTTCCAGGCCGAAGCCATGAGGGCCGCGGCGGACGATCCTTTCATCACGGCCACCGACCTGGCCGATCACCTGGTCAGGCAGGGCGTGCCTTTCCGGCGGGCCCACGCTCTGGTCGGCCGCACGGTTCGCTACTGCCTTGAACGCGGCATCGGCCTGTCCAACCTGTCCCGGGAAGAACTGGTCCGGCTCTGCCCGGAGGTCGGGGAAAACGTGCAACGGGAACTGACCATCGAGGCATCGGTATCGGCCCGGACCACCCCCGGCGGGACCGCTCCGGGCCAGGTCCGGGCCGCCCTGCGAAAGGCCTTGGGCCGGCTTGAAAAAGCGGCATCGGGGAAAAAGGGACGATGACCTGTCGGGCGACCATAACGGCGGCCTTGATGCTGGTGCTGGTTCTGTCCGCGGCCTGCGGCGTCAAATCGCCTCCATTCCCGGCCGACGTCCTCCTGCCGGACCGGGTCTCCGGGCTGGGCTACGAGTTCGCCGAGGACGGGCGGCTGATCGTGTCCTTCCGGCCCCCGACCAAGAACGTCGAGGGCCTGCCGCTCGAAGACCTGGGCGGCTTTCTGGTCGAACGCAGCGAGAACCGGCTGGACAGCGGCTTTTGCCCCGGCTGTCCGGTTCGATACGACCAACGGTTCCGCATCCCGGCCGTCAAGCCGCCGGCCCGGCTGTCCGTGGCCCAGGTGACCTACCGCTTCGAGGACCGGCTCACGGAGGGATACGTCTACCACTACCGGGTCCTGGCCTACGATTCGGACGAGCAGTTGCATCCCGGGCGGGAGCGGACCCTGGCCGTTCAATTCGGCACCCCCTGCCGCCCGCCGGACGCCATCGATGTGGAAACCGACGACAAGGTGGTCGTTTTGCGCTGGCCGCCGTCGGACAGCCTGGTCGATGGACGCCCGGCGACCGATCTGGCCGGTTACAACCTCTACCGCCAGCAGGGCCTGGCGGAATGGAGCCGGGTCAACGTCGATCGGCCCTGGGAGAATACCGTTTACGAGGACACCCAGGTGATCAACGGAACGACCTATTTTTACAAGATTCGTTCGGTCCGGAAAAGGGGCGAGACATTGATCGAAGGGCCGCCGTCACCCATCGTCGCGGCCATCCCACTTGACTTGACACCACCACCTCCACCTGTTAAGGTAGGCGCCGCCTCGACGAAAAAAGGCGTCAGCCTTTCCTGGGGCCGGATTGACGCACCCGATCTGGCCGGTTACCGTGTCTATCGGCGAGCGCAGAACCAGGCCCGCTTTGAAAGAATCGGACCGGAACTCATTACAAGGCCGCTGTTTGTGGACGCTGAGGTCAAACCCGGCAGGGTCTATTACTACCGGATCACGGCCGTCGACGGCGCACCGGCCGCTAACGAGAGCGAATGGACCCGGGAAGTCCAGATTCGATATGAACCCTAACCTGGCGCGGTCGTAGGAATCATGCACCATTTCAACTATCGAGACGATGAGTTGCACTGCGAGGAAGTGCCTCTGGCCCGCATCGCCGACGAAGTGGGCACCCCCGTGTATGTTTACAGCCAGGCCACCCTGGTCCGGCATTACCATGCCTTTGACCAGGCCTTCGAAGGCCTGGACCATCTGGTCTGTTACTCGGTCAAGGCCTGTTCGAACATCAGCCTGATCCGCCTGTTTTCCGATCTGGGCGGCGGCTCGGACATCGTGTCCGGCGGCGAGTTGTTCCGGGCCCTGCGGGCCGGCGTGCCCGCCTCCCGGATCGTCTACTCCGGGGTGGGCAAGACGCCGGACGAGATTCGTCAGGCCCTCGATGCCGACATCCTCATGTTCAACGTCGAATCCCCTCAGGAACTGACGACGCTGAACCGGATCGCTTCGGACCTGGGCCGGACGGCCCGGATAGCCCTGCGGGTCAATCCCGACGTCGATGCCAAGACCCATCCCTATATCTCCACGGGTCTGAAAAAGAACAAGTTCGGCATCGCTCACGAGAATGCCCTGGCGGAGTACCGGCGGGCCATGAGTCTGCCCGGCCTCGAAGTCGTCGGCATCGACTGCCACATCGGCTCCCAGTTGACCGAAGTCGGTCCCTTTGTCGACGCGGTGGGCCGCCTCAAGGACCTCCTGGATGCCTTGCGGACCGAAGGGATGGCCATTCGCTACCTGGACCTGGGCGGCGGGCTGGGCATCACCTACGAAGCAGAGGAACCGCCCCAGCCGGCCGAGTACGCCGGGGCGGTGCGCGAGGCCCTGGCCGGGCTGGACGTGACCCTGATTCTGGAACCCGGGCGGGTCATCGTGGGCAATGCGGCCGTCTTTCTGACCCGGGTTCTTTACACCAAGCAGACGGAATTGAAACGATTCGTCATTGTGGACGGGGCCATGAACGATCTGCTTCGTCCGACACTTTACGGTTCGTTCCACGGCATCGAGCCCGTGCGCCGGAAAGAAGGCCCCAGGGCCAGGGTCGACGTGGTCGGACCCATTTGCGAAACCGGGGATTTTTTGGCCCGGGACCGGGATTTGCCCGGGGTCGAGGCCGGGGACCTGCTGGCGGTCATGAGCGCGGGTGCATATGGTTTTTCCATGAGTTCGAATTACAATTCGAGACGAAAAGCGGCGGAAGTCCTGGTCAACGGGCGTGGATTCCACGTCATCCGGCGGCGGGAGATTTACGAGGATTTGCTACGAGGAGAGGAAATTCCGGCTCATATCGAGCGGGGAGGCTGAGATGATCGGTCTGGAATTCACGAAAATGAGCGGCCACGGCAACGACTTCATACTGGTTGACAACTGGGACGGTCAGGTCGGTCAGGCCGACATGCCGGGGCTGACCAAGGCGGTCTGCCGGCGTCACCTGGGCGTGGGCGCGGACGGCATGGTTTTTATCGAGGCGGGTCCGGACGAAGTGGACTTTGCCTGGCGGTTTTTCAATTCCGACGGCAGCGAGGCCGAAATGTGCGGCAACGCAGGCCGGTGCGCGGCGCGCTTTGCGTATATCAACGGCATCGCTCCGGCGGAGATGCAGTTCATGACCCGGGCCGGGATCATCCAGGCCCAGGTGGGGCCGGACACGGTCAGGATTCAAATGACCCGGCCCGGTCCGGCCGAAATGGACTGCACCCTGGACCTGGAAGAAGGACCGCTGACGTTCTGCGCCATGAACACGGGCGTGCCCCACATGGTGACCTGGGTCGACGACATCGAGGCGGCGCGGGTTCAGGAGATGGGACGGGTGATCCGGTTCCACCCCCGTTTCCAGCCGGCCGGCGCCAACGCCAATTTCGCCCAGATTCAGGCGCGGGACCACATGGCGGTGCGCACGTACGAACGAGGCGTGGAGGACGAGACCCTGGCCTGCGGGACCGGATGCGTGGCCTCCGTGCTGCTGGCCGCGCTCCAGGGACGGGTCGATTCGCCCACACGGGTCCTGACCCGGGGCGGCGAGGACCTGATCGTCCATTTCACGCTCAAGGACGGTGAATTCGAGGAGGTGTTCCTGGAAGGCCCGGTACGGGTCATATGCACCGGCCGCCTGGGGCTGGATGCATTACTTTAATCACGGAGGTTTGGGAGGGCGACATGTTTGAAGGCGTCATGGTGGCCATTGTCACTCCGTTCTCCGCTGGTCAGATCGATGAGGAGGCCTTCCGCCGGCTCATCAACTACCAGATCGAAAACGGGGTCCATTGCATCGTTCCCTGCGGGACGACCGGCGAATCGCCGACACTGTCCCACGAGGAGCATCGCAAGGTGATCAAAATGGCGATCGACGAGGTCAAGGGGCGGGTGCCCGTTCTGGCCGGGACCGGCTCCAACAGCACCGCCGAAGCCATCGAACTGACCCGCTACGCCAAGGAGGCCGGTGCGGACGGGGCCCTGATGGTCTCGCCGTACTACAATAAGCCCACCCAGGAAGGCATCTACCAGCATTTCAAGGCCGTGGCCGAAGCCGCGTCCCTGCCCATCGTCGTCTACAACATTCCCGGGCGGACCGGCTCGAACATCCTGCCCGAAACCATGGGCCGACTGGCAAAGATCGATCAAATCGTCGGGCTGAAAGAGGCCACGGGCGACCTGGGCCAGATGGCTTTGACCATCCAGGCCTGCGGGCCGGAGTTCAAGGTCGTCTCGGGTGACGACAACCTGACTCTGCCCCTCATGGCCGTTGGCGGCCGGGGTGTCATTTCCGTGGCCAGCCACCTGGTGCCCAGGCGGATGGTCGAACTGTACGACAAGTTCATGGCCGGAGACATAGACGGGGCCCGCAGGATTCATTACGAACTGCTGCCCCTGTTCAAGGCCATGTTCCTCGAGACCAACCCCATACCGGTCAAGACCGCCTTGGGCATGATGGGCATGATCAAGCCCGAGTTCCGACTGCCCATGTGCCCCATGAGCGAAGCCAACCAGGCCACGCTGCGCGGCCTGCTCGAATCGTACGGCCTGGTCAAGTAAGCCAATCATCGGACTGGCGCAAAGCGGGCGGGACGCCGGGACAGGCGTCCGGCCCGCCGCCTTGTTGTCCAACCGGGGGAAGTCATGACAAAAATCGTTGTCGCCGGCGCGGCCGGCCGTATGGGTTCCCGCATCATGCGGGCCGTGCTGGACACGGACGGGCTCGAACTGGCCGGGGCCTTCGAGCGGTCCGATCATCCCGACCTGGGCCGGGACGCCGGACTGGCGGCCGGCCTGGGTGAAGTCGGGTTGACTTTGGCCTCCGGCCTGGAGGCGGTCATCGAGGCCGGAGACGTCATAATCGACTTCACCACGCCCGGGGCCACCATGAACAACCTGGAGACGGCCGCCGGGGCAGGCAAGGCCATGATCGTGGGTACCACCGGCTTTTCGGCCGAACAGAGACAGCGGATCGAAGCCTTGGCCGGAACCACCCGCCTGGTGGTGGCGCCCAACATGAGCGTGGGCGTCAATCTGCTTTTCAAGATCGTGGGAGACGTGGCCCGCATTTTGGGTCCGGGCTACGACGTCGAGATCGTCGAGGCTCATCATCGCTTCAAGAAAGACGCGCCCAGCGGCACGGCGGTTCGTCTGGCCGAGGTGGTCGCCGAGGCCCTGGACCGCCGGATCGGCGAATGCGGCGTGTACGGCCGCCAAGGTTTGGTCGGAGAACGAACCGCCCGCGAGATCGGCGTCCTCGCCGTCCGGGCCGGCGACATCGTCGGCGAGCACACGGTCATGTACGGCGGAATCGGAGAACGGATCGAGATCACCCACCGGGCTCACTCAAGGGACACCTTCACCATGGGCGCGGTCCGCGCTGCGGCCTGGGTCGTCGGACAAAAACCGGGCCTGTACGACATGCAGGACGTATTGGGATTGAGGTGACCATGCAAATCATACGTTTCACCCCGTATGAGGACCCGAGCCCGAGGGCCGGCCTGCTCGAAGGGGATACGATCCACGAACTGGCCGGCGACATCTTTCCCCCCTTTGAAAAGACCGGCCGGACCTGGGCCCTGGACCGGGCGGACCTGGCCGCCCCCTGTCGGCCGGGCAAGGTCGTCGCCATCGGGCTGAACTACCGCGACCACGCCGAGGAGTTCAAACTTGAACTGCCCCAGGAGCCGATCATGTTCATCAAGCCGGCCTCCTCGGTCATCGGGCCCGGGGAAAAGATCGTCTGCCCGGGCATGAGCCGGCGGGTGGACTACGAGGCCGAACTGGCGGTGGTCATGGGCCGGCGGACCCGCTCCGTGAAAAAGGCAGAGGCCCTGGACCACGTCCTGGGCTACACCTGCCTCAACGACGTGACCGCCAGGGACCTGCAGGGCAAAGACGGGCAATGGACCCGGGCCAAGAGCTTCGATACCTTCTGTCCCATCGGGCCGGCCATCGTGACCGGCCTGGACCCGGCCGACCTGTCCGTGGAGGCCTGGCTCAACGGTGAAAGAAAGCAGGGCTCCCGCACCTCGAACCTGGTCTTCGACGTGGCGGCGCTGATCGAATTCGTCAGCGCGGTCATGACCCTGGAACCGGGCGACGTCATCGCCACCGGCACTCCGTCAGGCGTCGGGCGCATGGTTCCCGGCGACCGCATCGAGGTCCGGATCGAGGGTGTCGGTTCGTTGGTCAACCCGGTCGGGCCCGAATAACGGAACATGACCGGCCCGGCGGTCGCCCGGTGGGATTCCGGCCCGGCGACCTCGGCCGGTAAAACCAGCTCAGAGGAAGTCGAATGTTCAAGATCAAGCAAGCCGAGCGGCTCGAAAAACTGCCGCCCTATCTTTTCAAGGAAATCGACCGGATGAAGGCCGAGGTCCAGGCCAAGGGCGTGGACATCATCGACCTGGGCGTGGGGGACCCCGACCGGCCCACCCCACCCCACATCATCGACCGCCTCCAGAAGGCGGCCCTGGACCCGGCCAACCACCAGTATCCTTCATACACGGGTATGAACGATTTCCGGCGCAGCGTGGCCGCCTGGTACGAGCGCCGCTTCGGCGTCAAGCTCGACGCCCTCAACGAGGTCGTCACCCTGATCGGGTCCAAGGAAGGCATCGCCCATATCCCCCTGGCCTTCATCGATCCCGGCGACGTGGCCCTGGTCCCCGAGCCGGCCTATCCCGTCTATCACATCGGGACCCTTTTCGCCGGCGGCCAGTCCTTTTTCATGCCGCTCCTGGAAGCCAACGGCTTCCTGCCGGACCTCGACGCCGTCCCGGCCGGCACGGCCGCCAAGGCCCGGCTGCTGTTCGTCAACTATCCCAACAATCCGACCGGGGCCACGGCCGGCCTGGATTTTTACGAGAAAGTCGTCGCCTTCGCCCGAAAGCATGAAATCATCGTGGTCAGCGACGCGGCTTATTCCGAGGTCTCCCTGGGCGGGTACGAAGCGCCCAGCATCCTCCAGGTCCCCGGGGCCATGGATGTGGCCGTCGAGGTGCACTCCCTGTCCAAGACCTACAACATGACCGGCTGGCGAATCGGCTGGGCGGCCGGGCGGGCCGAAGTCGTGGACGGCCTGGGGCGGATCAAGAGCAATATAGACTCCGGGGCTTTCCAGGCCGTCCAGTGGGCCGGGATCGAGGCCATAGATGGGGATCAGACCTGCGTCGCAGACATGCGGGCCCTGTACCAGGAGCGGATGAACGTGCTGGTCGAAGGATTGAAGGAGGCCGGGCTCGAACCGAAATCACCCCGGGCCACCTTCTACTTGTGGGTCCGGGTCCCGGCGGGCCAGACTTCGGCCGGATTCACCGCCCGGCTTCTGGGCGAAGGGGGCATCGTCTGCACGCCGGGCAACGGATTCGGCCCCTCGGGAGAAGGTTACGTCCGTTTCGCGCTCTGCCAGGAAGTGGACCGGCTTCGCGAGGCGGTCGAGCGGATCAAGGCGCTCAAATTCTGACGACAACGGCCAGTGTAGCCATCGGCCTGGGGGCCAACCTGGACCGGCGCCGCGAGATGATTCGAACGGCCCTCATCCGGATCGGCGAACTGCCCTCGACCCGGCTGGCGTCGGTGTCGCCTTTTTACCGGACCGAACCCGTGGGTCATCTGGAGCAGGGCTGGTTTGTCAACGCCGCGGCCGTGATCGAGACGGCCCTTGATCCTCGGCCGCTTCTCGATGCCCTCCTGGGAATCGAACGGAGTATGGGGCGGGTCCGGAAGGAGAAGTGGGGGCCCCGCCTGATCGATCTGGACATTCTGTTCTACGGCCAGGCCGTGATCGACGAACCCGACCTGGTCGTGCCGCACGCCTTTATGGACCGGCGCCGATTCGTGCTGGCGCCCCTGGCGGACGTGGCCCCGGACTGGCGGCATCCGCTCTTGGGGCTGACGCCCGGCGAGATGCTCGCCCGGCTGCCGGAAAACGGCCAGGAAGCGCATCGACTATGAGTATTTTTATAAGATGGTTCCTCATTGTCGCGCTCTTCTACCTGATCTACCGGGTGCTGCGGGGCATGATCTTTGCCGCCCGCCCGCCGGTTTCCGGACCGACCCGGCCGGAGCCGGGGCGGGTCGATACGGAACGAACCGAGGACCTGGTCCGGGACCCCCAGTGCGGTGTATATTTCCCCAGGTCGGAAGGGCTTGCGTCCATGGTGGACGGACAGGTATTATACTTTTGCAGCCAAGGCTGCCGCGACCGATATCTTGAAATTGCCGGCGGAAGGAAGCAGGGAGGAAGGGCATGAAATTTTTCATCGACACGGCCAATCTGGAAGAAATCAAGGAGGCTGCCAGCCTGGGCGTCCTGGACGGAGTGACGACCAACCCCAGTCTGATTGCCAAGGAGAAGGTCGGCCTGGAAAAGCGGATCAAGGAAATCTGTAAAATCGTGGACGGGCCGGTCAACGCCGAAGTCGTTGCCCTGGACGCGGCCGGCATGATTAAGGAGGCCAAAGGCCTGGCCGAGTGGGCGTCCAACGTGGTGGTCAAGATTCCCATGACCACGGAAGGCATCAAGGCCGCCAAGGCGCTCTCCGAAATCGGCGTCAAAACCAACGTGACCCTGGTTTTTTCCCCGTTGCAGGCCCTGCTGGCGGCCAAGGCCGGAGCGGCCTTCGTCAGTCCCTTCGTGGGACGACTCGACGACATCGCCGCGCCCGGCATGGAACTGGTCGATCAGATCATCAACATTTACAACAACTACGGGTATGATACCGAAATCATCGTCGCCAGTATCCGAAATCCGGTCCATGTCCTCGAGTCCGCCCTCATGGGGGCCGACATCGCGACCATGCCCTTCAAGGTCATCGAACAACTGGCCCAACACCCGTTAACCGACATCGGACTGCAAAAATTCCTGGATGACTGGAAGAAGGTGGCCGGTCAGAAGAAGTAGCCTGCTGCTGGCCTGCCTCGTCGGGCTGGTCTGGGCGCTTCCGCCGGCCCTGGCATCGGCCAAGCAGATATATTTCTATCGGGACCGACGGGGCGTGATGCATTTCACCGACGCGCCCACGGATACGCGCTACCGGCTGTTCCAACTGCGTTACCGGGTCACGATCGGTTCGGGCGGGCACCGGATCGATCCGAAACTGCTCGAACCGTATATCAGCGTCGCATCCAAACGGTTCAAGCTGGACCCGGCCCTGGTCAAGGCGGTCATTCAGGTGGAGTCCGCGTTCGACCCGTACGCCGTATCCTGGGCCGGGGCCAAAGGGCTCATGCAACTCATGCCCGAGACGGCGGATTTGATGGGGGTTGCCAATATCTTCGGTCTCAAGGATAATATCGACGGAGGCAGCCGGTACCTGCGCCTCATGCTCGACCGGTTCAAGGGGGACTTGAATCTGGCCCTGGCCGCCTACAACATCGGCCCGGAACGCGTGGCCCGGGAAAAGCGGGTGCCCGATGTCAGGGAGACCCGCATGTACGTCCAGCGGGTCCTGCAGTACTATCGGAAATATAAAAAGCCATGAGCGAACGATTTTTCAGTCTTTTCAATCTGCCCAACTGGCTGACCCTCGGCCGCATCGCCGCCGTTCCGGTACTCATCATCCTGCTCCAGTTCGGTGGAGGCGGATCGGTGGTTTCCATCGTGGCGACCGTCATTTTCATCATCGCCTCACTGACCGACCTCCTGGACGGCTACCTGGCCCGACGCTTTCAACTCGTAACCAATCTGGGGCGCTTTCTGGACCCCCTGGCAGACAAGCTGCTCAACTCGGCCGCCCTGATCATGCTCATTCCCCTGGACCGGGTCCCGGCCTGGGTGGTCGTACTCATCATCGGCCGGGAGATCGCCGTGACCGGACTCCGGAGCATCGCCGCCACGGAAGGCATCGTCATCGACGCCAGCGTCCTGGGCAAGCGCAAGACCCTGACCCAGAACATCGCCATCGGGTTCCTCCTCTGGCACCATCCGGTCTGGGGACTGAACGTGCATCAGTTCGGCATGATCCTCATCTATCTGGCCCTGGTCATCACCTACTGGTCGGGCGCCATCTATTTTGCAAGGTTTTACAAGGTCTTCATCGAGCAAAGCGGGTAATCCCTCGTGACGCTCACCCGCCGGGCCTTCTTCCGTCTGGGGCTGCTGGCCGGCCTCTCCGCCCTGGGAGGGTGGGGCGTGGTCAACGGACGACGTCTGGTGCTGGAGCGTCCTCGAATGAGGCTGGAGCGGCTGCCTGAATCCTTTGACGGCTTTCGCCTGGCCTTGATCAGCGACGTTCATGCCGGGCGGCTAACCTCGGACAGCCTGATCTCCGAGGGGGTGAAGCGGATCATGGCCGAGAAACCGGACCTGGTCGCCCTGACCGGGGAGACTTCATCACGGCCGCCATCTTGTTCGGCTGGGGCCGGGCCGGTCCGGGACGGCCGGCGCTGGACTTACGTCAGTCGGGGTCTGGGACTCTTTCTCGTCCCGATCCGTTTCAACTGTCCGCCCGAAGTCACCCTGATGACTTTGGAGAAGGCCTGAAGTCAGGTGGCGCGGGCCGCCGTCGGCAGGCGGGAGCACGAGAACATCCGGGTATGATAAAATATCTCAAAACCACCCTGATGGAGAGCGGGAGATGAACCCCAAAGGCCGTGATATGTCGAAGATGGACCGACGCCAATTCATGAAACTGTCCGCCGGAACCCTGGCCGGCCTGTCCGCGGGATTTCTGATCTCCGCGCCCGGTTGCGCCCAGGCCGCAAGATCGACCCTGCCCAGGTTCGACTATGGTGGCCAGGGCGCCGGCCAGGACGCCATTCTGCTTGCCTATGCCAGCCGTTGCGGATCGACGACCGAAGTCGCCTCGACGATCGGACGGGTCCTGAACGAACAGGGGGCGGCGGTCCATGTCCGGCCGCTCGAGGACCTGGACGATGTATCGTCCTATCGGGCCGTCGTCATCGGGAGCGCCATCCGGATGGGCAAGTGGTTGCCCGAAGCCAGCGACTTCGTCAAGGCCCATTACGGTCGCCTGGCCCGGATTCCGGTGGCCTGCTTCATGACCTGTCTGACCATGCGCGAACCCACGCAGGACAACCGTCAAAAGGCCATGGCCTATCTAAAGCCTTTGCTCGAAGACCTTCCTGAATTCAAACCCCGATCCATCGGATTGTTTGCCGGAGCCCTGGACTACGGGAAAGTGTCATGGGCCCTGGGCGCCGTGCTGAAAGCCAAGGGACTGCCCGAAGGCGACTTCAGGGACTGGGAAGCCATCCGGGCCTGGTCCGCGCAAGTCGGCCCCGCATTGGGAGCGGGTCGGGTAAATGAATCGAAAATAAATAAAAATTAAATCCCTCAAGGAGGACCCATGACCGAGCAAACCTTGCGGCCGGATCCGGCCGGTCTGATGGAGGCGGTGGGCCTGAACGAGGAGCCCTGGGGCGTCCATTATACGGACCATCGGCCCGAAGAAGGCGTATCACCCAAGGCGGGGATTTTGTACAGCGCCGAACAGGAGGCCCGGGGCGAAGTGGACTGGGGTCAGGCCTTCGGAGATTTTTCCTGCGTTATCGGCAAGATATGGCTGGCCCGGAAAAAGCGTACCTTGGCCTGGTTCGACCGGGAGCACTTCGGCTGTCTGGGTGGGGCCTTTTACCTCGGTTTTCAGAAACCCCAACTGGAAGCCATCGTGCACTACGTGTCCACGGGCCTGCCCGGCATGATGGAAGGCGAGCGCTATCTGTCCTCGCCCGAAGCGACCCGCCGATTTTTCCAGACCGTCGACCCCAGACCGGCCCCGGCCCGTTACTGCGTCTTCAAACCGCTCAGCCGCTTCGATTCCGGCGAGCAGCCTGAAGTGGTCATTTTTTTCGCCAGGCCGGAAAGCATGTCCGGCCTGCACCAACTGGCCGCCTTCGTCACGGATGACATGGAAGTGGTGGCCTCACCCTTTGGAGCAGGCTGCACCAATATCGTCACCTGGCCGCTCAAATACGCCGCCCAAGGCCAGACCCGGGCCGTCCTGGGCGGATGGGACCCCAGCCAGCGTAAGTTTCTCAAGACGGACGAAATCACCCTGGCCGTGCCTTATGACCTCTACCTCCAAATGGCCGAACGCTGGTCGGAGTCCTTTCTCAGAACCCCGGTCTGGAAGACCAGCATGAAAAAAGTCGCCCGCAGCCGGCGAGCCTGGGGAGAAGAATAAAGGCCGGCCTCAGCCCATGTCCATGATCGGCCGGACTTCGGTGATGTCAAAGGCCACGGCCGCGGCCATCATTTTGGCCGCGGCCGGACCGGCGTGCTGGGCGATCATCTCCCGGACCTGGTCCAGAAGCTGACCTTCGAACTGGATTTCCCGAGCCTTGAGGTAAAGCCGGGTCCCTTTGGTCCCGAAGGTGACCGGGGCTTCCTCGACGCAGAAAAATACGGCATGGGGATTGGCCTCCAGGTTCTTCAGGGTTCGGTTTCGGGCCAGCCCCACAGTGAAAGTGCCATCCTCCTGCAGGCGCAGGCTGCCGAAATAGGCCACGTTGGGTCGGCCCTCGGCGTCGACCGTGCTCAATGTCCCCACCCGGCCGGGCTTGTTGATGGTGGCCTTCAGTTCCTCGGAAACTACCGCCATGACCGATGCTCCTTTTCGTGATCGGGATGGTCCGGCCAGGACTCCGGCCCGTCCGGACCCGTCCATCTTAACCGGGCGGGCCGGAGAAGGCAAGGAGCCCTTTTCCCTCTTTCGGGGCGTCAGAAAATTAAATTTTTCCGGGTGAATCCGGGCCGATCGGCTTCGGGGCGGGGCCCGGTCCGGGCCCCTGAATTTGAGAAAAATATCTCAAGCAGGCGGGCGACCGGGAAAGCGGCCTGGCAAAACAGAATACGCCAATTTAATAATGCCATTGAAAACAGGATGATATGATTTATCGAGTCGTGTAACTTTTTAGAGAAAAAAAAACGAAAAAAGAGTTGACAAGAGCGAAAGGTTGTAATAGGTTTCGCATCCTAAAATGAATGACAGATCATTCATACGGTTGTCGGCCTGAAAAACGACTCGAAACGGCAGCCAAAAGGAAAGCAAGGAATGAGGCATCACGACCCGAAAATAGACCTGAAGGCAGCCGTCGATCAAGGCGGCCGTCAAGGGGAACCGGAAACCGGTCGGCCTCGCCGGTCTCCAATGAACTTTGCCATCTCCACCAAGCGGATGGCTAATGGCCATGTCCTGGACAGGTCGGGCCACCCGCTTTTTATCCTATCATAAATCCCTCATCGGTCCTTCGGGACCGTTTTCCCACCTCAACAACCCCTCGGGGGGGCCGAAAGGCCCCCCTTGATTCTTCTTGGCCCGGATCGAGAAAAGGGTTTACCGAACCGTCACAAATATGTTAATTGAACGACCATGTTTCGCTCCGATGCTCCCACAAACTACGAGGATGTTTATCGTGGCCTGGTGGACCGCCTGGCCGGTGCGGACTACCGTCATGCCATGATGTTTCTCGGGGCGCGGGATGCCGGCGAAGAGGTCGCCCTGGACGTCCTGGGGCGGACCTGTCTGGTCGGACCGGGCGGCGTCCGTTCGGCGGACCAGGGGCCGCTGGATTTCACCGTGCGTATCGTCGTGGCCTACTACATCCTTCACGGGGGCAGCGGCGAATCGGGCCGGAAATGGGTCTCCTACCGGGATTTCAAGGACGGCGCCTTTTTTCACGCCACCTTCAGCCAGATCGTGGAAAACAAGATCGCCACGGATTTTTCGGGCCGGCCGGCCCGATTGCGCCAGGCCGGCGAAAGCCTGGGGTGCTATCTTTTGGAAGCAGACCTGGGCGGAGATATCTGTCTGGGGTTTCCAGCTTTGCCCCGCGTACCGCTGGCCCTGGTTTTTTACGACGCGGACGAGGATTTTCCGGCTTCGGCCCGCGTTTTGTTTGACGAAACCGCGCCCCGATATCTGGACATGGAGTGCCTGGCTGTTTTAGGCCTGATCCTGGCCGACCAGTTGCCGGTTTCCGGTTAAATACGATCGCTGTCGCGCCATCCGGTCCGGCTGGTCCTCCCGGCCGCCGAGCAGGAGGGGCCAAGGGGACGGCCGGGCTGATCCTGGCGACCACGGACGAGTCCATACGGCGATTTGAGGAAAAATCGAGGAGGCTTCCCCTCGGCCGAAGAGGGGCGCTTCAATAACAGCATGATAAGGGGAGGGATTTTTAATGGCCGAGCGGATTGGCTTGCTGGCGGGCACTGTTTTTTATAGAAAGGACTATTTCGCCCAAGCGGAAAAACGGACCATCGATACCAAGTTCGGTAAGGCCGAGGTGCTGTTGACGGACCGATGGGCCTATGTTCCGCGACATGGACTGGAAGGTAGCGTCTATGTGCCCGCCCACCGTGTCAACCACGCGGCGAACATCACCGCCCTGAAATCCATCGGGGTTCGGGAGGTGGTCGGAATCAATTCCACGGGCAGCCTTCGCCCCTCCCTGGTTCCGGGCAGTGTGGTCCTGCCCCACGATTACATTTCATTGGCCTGCGTGCCGAGCATCTGCGAAAACGAGCCCATGCACATCACGCCGCATCTCTCGGAACTGGTGCGGGTCAAGTTGCAGGCGGCCGCCGAAAAGGCCGGCGTGCCGCTGGTCAACGGCGGAGTCTATTGGCAGAACCCGGGCCCGAGGCTGGAGACACGGTCCGAAATCCTCTTTCAGTCCCACTACGCCGATATGGTCGGAATGACCCTGGCCAGCGAAGCCACCATCTCCCAGGAGCTGACGCTCGAATATGGGTCTTTGTGTTCCGTGGACAACCACGGACACGGCCTGTCGCACACGCCGCTGACCGCCGAAGAGATCATGGCCAACGCGGCAGCCAACGCCGATAAGATGTGGCGGATCATTCAGGCCTATCCGGAACTCGGATAGGCGAGGCGGACTGAGGCCGGCTCGATGTCCGGCGATGGCCGTCGAACAAACAAACGGCCGCCGGGACCAATAGGGCGACGTCCCGTGCCAGGGTCCGGATGGTCTCCTTGGCCATTTCCGGGGAAGTGGAGAAACACCCGCAGTTGAAGTCCAGGCCGCGGGCCAGGTTGTACCCGATGGCCGAGCCGAAGACCACCATGAGCCCGGTCAGAATCAGGGAGGCGGGCAGCGGCTGGCGGCCGGTCAAAAGCAGCAGGCCGCCGGTCAGTTCCACCCAGGGCAGGACGATAGCGAACAGATTGACCAGATCACCGGGCAGAATCCGGTAGTTGTAAACCAGTTCGGCAAAGCGCTCCGGATGGGCGATCTTGTCCAGACTGGCATAGATGAAGACGCCGCCCAGTATAAGCCGACAGGCCCAGACCAGTATCCGCCACTTCATGGCCGCCACGTTATCCAGCCGATTCCACGGGCATCCCGCGCCGCAGCCAATCGGCCATCCCTTCGAGATAGACCCCCACCCGGGCGTGGCCGGCCGCCAGGACCTTGCGCCCGAGTTCCTGACCCATTTCGCAGGTCACGCTGTCGCAGTAGGTGATGACCAGGGTGTCCGGGGGCAGGGCCCGGAGCAGTTCGCCTAAACGGGCGTCCGCCTCGTCCAGGGGCATGCTGAGGGCCCCGGGGATGTGTTCCATCAGGTAGAAGTCGCGGGCCCGGGCATCCAGGACCAGAACGTGTTTTTCGGTATATAGTCGGGCCACGCGGTCGGTGTCGAGAGCGACCAGCCCGGTTGCAAGCCGGACCGCGGCCTGCTCGGCCTCGAGCGCCCGCCAGTCTTGAAACAGGGGCAGGGAGTCGGGCCGGAGGGCGTTGAACGCAAGCCCGGCCAGACAGGCCAGGGCCACGAACAGCGTTGCCCGCCCGGAAGCCGCCCGTAGCGACCCGATGATCTGCTCGGAGCGGAAGATACTTGCATTCATGTCCTGAAACCCACCATGACGATCCGCACTCGTCCTCCGTTTCATACGGTCTTGTTCCGGCCACCCAGCATACCAAGGCCCCCCGGCCGAGGCAAGTTCGTTTTGCGTCTGGACGTAATCATTAAATGAACAGGGGCATACTGGATTCCAGCCGCCCCCGCGGCCGGGCCCGAATCGACTCCCGCTCTCCGGATGCTTGAGCCCGCGTTTTGAAAAGGGTTGACAGCGGGACGGCCCTGGAGGACAATAATTAAAGAAAAGAATGAAGGAGGTAAGGGCCATGGCGACCTCTTTAAGCGACGGGGCCGTATTGCCGCAAACCCCGAGCGTCCATATTGTCGACTCCGAATCCAGACGGATCAAAAAGCTCATTATCGAAGCGGCCAGCGAACTGTACGAAAAAAAGGGCCTTCATGAGACATCGGTCGGAGAGATCGCCGAAAAAGCCGGCATCAGCGTCCCGGTGACCTATCATTACGTCCGGCGCAAATCCGATATCATGCTCCTGATCATGGAAGATTTCACCCATCAGATCAAAGACCATATCCCGCCGAAAATCGAGTCCCTCCCCGGACCCCGCGAAAAACTCGTAGCGGCCATCGAAATCTTCTACGGCCTGGTCCACCAAAACATGGGCAAGGTCGTCCTGGTCTACCGAAAGTCCCGGACCCTGGACCGGGTCGGCCGCTCCAAGATCATGGCCGACGAAGCCGAGCACATTCAGATTTTCGAGGGCATCATCGAAGAAGGCATCCAGGCCGGTGTGTTCAAGCGCGTGGACGTCAACCTGATCGCCTACAACATCCTCATGGCCGGACATGCCTGGGCCCTGAAACACTGGCACTTCAGGAAGCGTTTCGATCTGGAACATTACGTGCGGCGGCAGACGGACTTTATCCTCAGCGCCATTTCCGCCTGAGTCAGGCCCCGAAGATACACGTATCGCCTGCCGGAATGAGACATTCCGGACAGGAGAAGAGTTGTCCAATTGGATCGGAATTTGTCCGATTCATGAAGATTTTTGTACACTCCCGCTGGACAATATTGCATGAATAAGATAAATATATTAATGTCAATCCGGTCTTTTCCATGAGACCCTCGACAAAAGCCCTTTAACCGGATAATATAAAAGCAAGAATTTCATTTGGTCCGGATATTGCTTTTTGTAGGGCCGTTCAATCAACGCCAACAAAGAAAGAGAGGATTCACAGATTCATGATGAAAAAATGGTCATTTTGGGTAGCGATTTTGGTTTGCGGAACCCTGCTGGCGAGCCCGGGCGCGGGACTGGCTGCGGACGTGTGCAAGGGTCCCATGTATCAAACGGAAAAAATCAAGGGTTTTGAACTGCTTGTCGACCTGTCCAAATCAACCGGCATTTTCTTTTTAGGCAAACAGCTTTGGGAGGATGAGATTCAACTGCTGCGGAAACTGAACGCCACCATCCCCGGCCTGGACTACCAGGCGGCCTTGAGGACGTTCGGGTATCGCACCGAGTTCAATACGGCCCAGGAAACCAAGCTGCTTTGGGGCCCAATGAAGTATGACCGGGCGGCACTGGGGCCGGTCATGGGGGGCATCGAGGCCACCCAGTCCCTGACGCCGTTGGGCTACGGAATCGCCGCTTCCGACGCCGAGTTGGCCAAGATGCCCGGCCGGAAGGCGCTTTTGATTTTCTCGGATTTCGAGTGGAGCCCCCATTTCGGAGACCCGATGGGCGCGGCCAAGGCCCTCAATGAGAAATACGGGGCGGATTTGGCTATTTACACCATCTTTTTCGGCGAACCCACCGCCAGCTTCAAACTGGCCGAGGACCTGGCCAAGATGACGGGCGGGAAGACCTACAAGGCCTCCGACCTGCTCAAGGACCAGGCCTCCCTGGACGCGATGGTCATGGAGATTTTCTACGGCCAGAGCTACCGTCTGGACAGCGACTGCGACGGCGTGTATGACGAGGACGACAAATGCCCGGATACGCCGAGAATCTTCAAGGTCAACGCGGTCGGCTGCCCCTTGCCTCTCACGGTTCGTCTCGAGATCGAGTTCGATACGGACAAGTCCGACATCCGGCCCCAGTATCACGACCGCATGACCCAGGTGGCCCAGTACCTGGTCAACAATCCCTCGACCCAGGCGGTCATCGAAGGGCATACCGACTCGGTCGCCACCCCGGAATACAACCTGAAGCTGTCGCAGCGACGGGCCGATGCCGTCCTCGATTACTTTGCCGACAAGTTCAAGATCGACAAGGACCGGCTCCGGGCGGTCGGTTACGGTGAAACCAGGCCCATCGCCAGCAACGACACGGAAGACGGCCGTCAGAAAAACCGCCGTGTCATGGTCGTCATCAGCGGCGGGTACAAGAAGAAGTAGCCCCCGGGCGGACCTCCGGACCGGAACCGATGCAGGTCACCGGTCCGTTTCCCTTCAGGTCAGGCCGCCGGAGCCTATCAGGGTTCCGGCGGCCGTTTTCATGGGGCCGGGTTCCGGCTCATCCGAATATTTCCGCGGTTTCCTCGAAGGCCTTTTTTGTTTTGACCAGCGTTTCCTCGATGTCCGCTTCGGTGTGGGCCGCGGAGACGAACCAGTTGTGATAGGGGTGGAAGAAGACGCCTTCCTGGTAGGCCCGGGCGCAGAATGTGGTGATCCTGGCAAAGTCGTCATCGCCGGCAAAGGTCATGAAGGGTATGGTCGCGGGGCCGGTTAGGTTGATTGCCATCCCCACTTCCCGGGCCTGGTTGAGGAGGCCCTGCCTGAGTTGGTCGCCCACACGGAAGATGTGTTCCAGGGCGCGGGTTTTCAGCATTTCCTCGATGGTTGCCAGGGAAGCGGCCAGGGGGACCGCGCTGGTGAAGAAGGACCCGGTGAAAAAGACCTGTCCGGCCGATTCCCTGAGGGCTTCCACGCCGACGCAGGAGGAGATGGGGTACCCGTTGCCCATGGCCTTTGAAAAACAGGACAGGTGGGGTTTGAGGCCGAGGTATTCGGCCGAGCCGCCCATGTGCAGGCGGAACCCGGCCCGGACGTCGTCGATGATCAGCAGCGGGCCTTCATCCCGGCAGGCCCCCCGCAGGACGTCCAGGAACGCTTCGTGGGCCATCTCCTGGTCGTGAAACATCTCGTGGCGAAAGGGTGTGATCACCACGGCGGCCGCATCGTCGCCCCGGGTGTCGAGCAGGGCTTTCAGGCCGGCCGCGTCATTGTATTCGAAGCGCAATACGGCGGCCCGGTCTTCGGGAATGATGCCGGCCGTGGAAGGCGTGCACCACGATCCGATGCCGTGATAGGCGCCTTCGGCCATGATGATCGTTTTTCGGCCCGTATGGGCGCGGGCCACCACCACGGCGTAGTTGACCGCGTCCGATCCGTTTTTCCCGAAAACGGCCCAGTCGGCCGTGGGAATGAGGTCGACCATGCGTTCGGCCAGATCGACCCAGAGGGGCGAGGGCAGATTGAACAGATTGCCCTTGGCCATCTGGGCCCGGACGGCCGCTTCCACCTTGGGATGGTTGTACCCCAGGATCATCGGGCCGTAGGCGCACATGTAATCGATGTACTCGTTGCCGTCCACGTCCCGGAAACGGCAGCCTTCGGCCCGTTCGATAAAGCAGGGGCTCTGGCCGGGCACCAGCAGCATGGGGTTCTGGTGGCCGGGGATACCCCCGGGCACGACCTTGCGGGCCCGCTCGAACAAGGCCATGGATTCGGAAAAGCCACCCATGATTCACCTCCGGTCAGACTCGGCCCCGACCGGAGCCCGAGACGGAATTCAATCGATGTCAAAGAGGCCGGCCGCAGCGGCCGGATGACTGGTAATAGCGAACCAGGTCCACGATCAGGTCGGCCAGATGGACGCAGCCCGACCCGCCGCCCACGGCCTCCCAGACGTGCCTTCTGAAATCCATGTTCAGATTCAGCCGGGTCAGGCTGGCCGCCCGGGGAAAGGGCTGGTCGCAAAGGCCCGGGTAGGGGGAACGCAAAGAACGGGCCGTGACCGCAGTGGTTTCGCCACTGTACGGGGAGACGACCAGGTCGACTTCGAGTTCGTGGACATCGTCGCTCAGCACCCCCGAGAGCCGGTCGCCCACCGGGGTCGCGGACCAGGCCAGGACCTTGTCCCTTCGGAAGCGCAGCGACTGTCCCGGTTGCGGAGCGTAAATGTCCGGGCGGCAGGACAACATCACCTTGCGGTCCTCAATCAGCGCCACGGCGTCCGGACTGTAAGGCAGGCATCCTCCCTGGAGTTCCGGCCAGATGGTCAGGTCCAGTTCGCGCCAGGCCGGGGTGTCGGACGGGTCGATGGACCGAATTCGCTCCGGGTCCAGCATGTTGACCTGGACCATGAGCCGGGCGCTTTCAATGACCGCGTCCAGCAGGGCCGGCGGGGTCCCCGTGTCCGCCAGGGCGGACCGGGCCTGTCGGACAAGGCCCGGTCCCACGCCCAGACCGGCCAGTTCGGGCAGGTCCCGGATGGACAGCCAGGGGTTCCGTTCCAGGCCCATGGCCGTTTCCAGGCGGGCCGACAAGACCTGGCGATCGGAAAACCGGTAGTCTATGGTCAGGTTCAGGGGAAGACCGTCGTCCGAAATAAAGATTTCGACCGAGAGGCGGTCCTCCCCCTCGGCCCGGACCCGGCCGTCCAGAATACGTCGGCCTCGTTCCCGGGTCATTTCCGGACCGCCTCTTGAAGGTCCTGGATCAGGCGCTCGATCTCTTCCCGATTCAGGTCCATGGCGGCCTTGCCTCCGCCCGGGTGGGAGATGGTCAGTTCGCAGCCGCCATCCGATTTTTCGACCGACCAGCGGGGACCGTTTTTCGGAAAGCGGACCTCGTCGGCCAGGTAGTCCTCGGGCTGGAACTCGGCCACCTGGATCAGCACGCCGAAGGCGTCCCGGGGATGGATGAAAAGCTCCTTCCAGACGCCGAGGGCTTCGCTGTACCCGAAATAGGGCACCTCGTTCCGGTCCAGACGGTCCTTGAAGGCGCGGATGTCCGTCACTTCGACGGTGACGTGATGAACGCCGCCTGCCTTGTCCGAAAGAAACCGGTCGAGAAAGCTGTTTTCGGCCGACGGAGTGACCAGTTCCAACCGGGTCAGGTCTCCCAGGGCAAATATCCGCCAGTAGAAGTTCAGATGGTTGTCCGTGGCCGCGACGCAGGGGACGGCGCCCAGGATATCCTGGAAAAAGGCCCGGGCCTTTTCATAGTCCCTGACGGCGATGGATACGTGGTCGATGCGGGAAATCATGTTCAGTTCGCTCCTGAGCGGTTGAGAGGAAGTTCTCAGGTCCGGTCCGGCAGGGAGACCGTGGCTTCGGCCTGGACGGCGGGCTCCCCGTTCTGGTTCAGGACCCAAAGATCGCAATCGACCAGGTTTTCATTCCCGGCCCGGTAGGTCTTTTTGACCCGGCCCTGGAAGCGGAGCCGGTCGCCGGGCCAGACCATGCCGGAAAAACGCATTTTGTAACGCTTGACCCGGCCGTCGCCGGCCCAGTCGGTCAGGACCCGGGAGAGCATGCCGCCGTGCATCAGGCCCATGGCGAAGATGGTGGGCAGCCCGTAGCCCCTGGCGAATTCCTCGTCGTGATGAATGGGGAAGAAATCGCCGGAGGCCCCGGCGTACTTGACGATATGGGTCCGGGTCACCTCGAGTTCGAAACCCGGCAGGACTTCCTCTTCCCGAACGTCCTGGAAAAACCGCGTGACTGATGGCATGTCGGCTTCCTTTTTTCAATCCGGCCGGCGATCAGGCCCGTTCCAGCATTTTGTTGCGGATCAGCAGCACCGGACGATCCTGGCCGTCAAAGAACCGGATTTCCATGTCGACGATGGTCATCAACCCGCCCCTTTGCCCCTCTTTTTCGTACATGTCTCCGACGACAATCTCGGCCCGCAGGGTCTCCCCGGCGCAGACCGGCCGGTAATGTTCGATCTCGCATTCGCCGTGCAGGCTCCTGCCCTTGTCCAGGCCCAGTCGGTCGGCCATGTCGAGAATGAAGTTGTCGGAATCCAGGTGCAGGGGAAAGGAGACGGGAAACGTGACCGGCATGAGCACGTCCGCGAAACCCGAGGCCCGCGCGTGGTCCGGGTCGCGGTACACCGGGTTCGGGTCGCGGATCGCGCCGGCGAACTCGCGTATCTTGCCGCGTTCGACCGGGAACTCGAACTCGGCCAGCCGGGTTCCGGTCAGGGATTTATCGATCATGGGTCAACGGCTCCTCATGTTATGGCGGCCGCCTGGGGAGAGGCTCAGGGGGCCATCAGGATTTTGATGTGCCGGTCCTTGTCCGTGGTCAAAACCTCGAAACCCCGGGCGATGTCGTCCAGGGGGAATATCCCGGTGACCATGGCTTCGGGCGTCGCTCCCCGCGCCGTCATCCATTCCAGGGCCCGGGGCGGATCGATGAAGTTGGTCCCGATCATGGTGATCTCGCGGGTCACGAAGCCGAGCATGTGAATGGGCACGCGGTCGGTGAAAATGCCCTGCACGACCACCGTACCCCGGTACCGGGTCGAGGCCAGGCAGTCCTTGAGGCTGGCCTCGACGCCCACGGCCTCGACGGCCACGTCCACGCCCCGGCCGAGGGTGTATTCCTTGATCCGGGACGGGATGCGGCCTTCGAGCGGATCGAGGACTTCCGAAGCGCCCAGCTCGAGGGCTTTGTCCCGCCGGGTTTTCGAGATATCCGTCACCAAGACCGTTTCGACGCCGATGGCCTTGAGGCCGATGAGGACCATGAGGCCGACGGGGCCGGCCCCGGTCACCAGGACCTGGTCCGACGGTTGGACCCGGCCCCGGCCGATGGCGTAGGCCGCGCCGGACAGGGGTTCGACAACGGCGCCCCGTTCCCAGCTCATGTCATCCGGAAGCCGAAGCAGGGCCTCCCGGGAGGCGGTCATGTACTCGGCGTAACCGTCCTTGGCAAAGACCGCGACCCGATCCCCGATGCCATAATCGTCCACGCCCTGGCCCAGTTCGACGACTTCTCCGGAGACCTCGTGGCCGAAGGGGCTTACCGGGAACAGGCCGTGCAGGTATTCGTGGAGGTCGGAGCCGCAGATGCCGCAGTACCGGACCCGGACCTTGACTTCCCCCGGACCCGGCCGGGGCGATTCGACCTCCTCGACCCGCAGGTCCCGGATGCCGTAAAAGACCGCCTTTTTCATGCTCAACCTTTCGGTCAATTTGCCGGTGCCCGGGCCTCAGCCCGGGAACCGGCGGTATACTTCAGGATACGACCCGTCTAGTCCACCTGTTGGGCCAGTTCCCAGGCCTTGTCGGCAAAGACGGCCGCGTAAGAGCCCCGTTCCAGGGCCTGGCTCGACGAGGCGATGCCCTGGAGGCCCCGGGCGTAAACGCCCTGAACGATGCTGGCCAGGCGGAAGAAGGAAAAAGCCACGTAAAAGTTCCACCTCGGAATGCGGTTCCGGCCGGTGCGGCGGCAGTACATGGCCACGTACTCCTTTTCCGTGGGAATGCCGTACTCCGAGCCCACCAGGTCGCGCAGCCCGGCGGAATTGGGCAGATCGACGTGGTAGAGGTTGCAGTTATAGGACAGGTCGGCCAGGGGATGCCCCAGGGTCGAGAGTTCCCAGTCCAGCATGGCCACGATCCGCGGCTCGGTCGGATGAATCAGGCTGTTGCCCAGCCGGAAGTCGCCGTGGACGATGCAGGTCGTGTCGTCTTCGGGCATGTTGTCCGGAAGCCACTCGATAAGCCGGTCCATGGAGGGAATCTCATGGGTCTTGGCCGCTTCCCACTGCTTGGTCCAGCGCCGGTACTGGCGCTCGAAATAGCTGCCCGGCTTGCCGAAGTCGGTCAGGCCCAGGGCCTCGTAGTCCACGGTGTGCAAGGCGGCCATGACCCGGTTCATGTCCTCATAGATTTTGTATCGTTCCTTGGGCGTGAAATCCTTGAGAGTCACGTCCTCGATGAGGCGGCCCCGGACGTATTCCATGACGTAGAAGGCCGTGCCGATGACCGAGTCGTCCTCGCAAAGGACATAGGTCTTGGGCACGGGCACGTCGGTGTCGCGCAGGGCGGTGATGATGCGGTATTCCCGGTCGACCATGTGCGCCGTCGGCAGCAGCTTGCCCGGCGGTTTCTTGCGCAGCACGTACTCCTGGCCGCCGGCGGTCAGGAGGAAAGTGGGGTTGGACTGGCCGTTTTCGAACTGCAGGATGGTCAGGTCCCCTGAAAAACCGTCGATGTGGGCCCTCAGATACTCGGCGAGGGCGGCTTCGTCGAAGCGGTGCGCTTCACGCACCGGGATGAGTTCTTCCGCGCTGGTCATAGTTCTTTTTTCAACTCCAGTCTGGCGATGCTTTCCAGATGCACCTCGTCCGGCCCGTCGGCCAGGCGCAGGGTGCGCAGATTGGCGTAGGCGAAGGCCAGCCAGGTGTCGCCGCTGACGCCGCGGCCGCCGTGGGCCTGAATGGCACGGTCCAGCACCCGCAGGCCCATGGCCGGGGCCACGACCTTGATCTCGGCGATCTCCTGGCGGGCGACCTTGTTGCCGACCGTGTCCATGCGGTGGGCGGCCCACAACGTCAACAGCCGGGACTGATCGATCTCGGTCCGGGAACGGGCGATGTCCTGACGGATGGGTCCCATTTCGGCCAGGGTCCTGCCGAAGGCGATGCGGGACTTGACCCGGCTGCACATCAGCTCCAGGGCCCGTTCGGCGAGTCCGATGGTCCGCATGCAGTGGTGGATACGGCCCGGCCCTAGACGGCCCTGGGCGATCTCGAAGCCCCGGCCTTCTCCCAGGAGGATGTTCGTCGCGGGAACGCGGACGTTTTCAAACAGTATCTGGGCGTGACCGTGGGGGGCGTCGTCGTACCCGAACACGCTCAAGGCGCGTTCGATCTTGACGCCGGGGGTGTTGCGGGGCACGAGGATCATGGACTGCTGCTTGTGGCGGGCGGCGGAGGGATCGGTCTTGCCCATGAAGATGAATATCTCGCAACGGGGATGCGCGGCGCCGGAGGACCACCACTTGCGGCCGTTGATCACGTAGTCGTCGCCGTCCCGGGTGATGCTGGCCTCGATGTTCGTGGCGTCGGACGAGGCCACGGCCGGCTCGGTCATGCAGAAGGCCGAACGAATCCGGCCGTCCCGCAGGGGCTCCAGCCATTCCTTCTGCTGCTCCTTCGAGCCGTACCGGGCCAGGACCTCCATGTTGCCCGTGTCCGGGGCGGAACAGTTGAATATCTCGGGGGCCATCCAGGGCGCCCGGCCCATGATCTCGCAGAGGGGAGCGTATTCGAGGTTGGTCAGACCGGCGCCGAATTCGCTCTCCGGCAGGAACAGGTTCCAGAGCGCCTGGTCCCGGGCCTTGTCCTTCAACTCCTCGATAATGGGTATCACCTGCCAGCGATCACCCTCGTCCCGCTGGCGCCAAAAGGTCTGTTCGTTGGGATAGACGTATTCGGTCATGAAGGCCAGAACCTTTTCCTGGAGTTCCAGGGACCGCTGGGACTGTTCCAGTAGCATCAATACCTCCTTGGATGTTCAGAGGAAGGCTTGGCCTTCACCCCGATAGGTCGCGACCTGGTCGACGATCCGGTCGCCCTGGACCAGGTAAAATTCATTGAACCGTTCGGACAGTTCGCCGCCCTTGGCGTGCTGGAGGAAGACCGGGTCCCCCGGGGCCGGCGGCGGGTATCCATCCGGCAGCAGGAAAGGCGTCTGGACCTCGCCCGCCCCTTCCAGGGGCAGCATCTCGAGGCCGGGCGGATAGACCGGCCTCGGCAGTTTGTCCGGTCCGGCCGCACCCGAGGCCACGTATCCGCCGCCGGCGCAGGTGATCATGTTCGGGGCCGGACGCCGGACCACCTGGAGTCCGAAAAAGGCGGACGGCACGAAGCGCACCGCCTGGAAATGGCGGAACAGACCGGGACCATGGAAGGCGGACCCGGCCGTGACCTCGGTCAAGGACGGGTCGCTGCCGGTGGAAAACAGGCTGCCGCTGCCTCCGCCGTTGACGGCGCGCAGGGTCAGGCCCAGCCGCCCGAGTTCCTCGACCACGTTTCCCCGCCGGGGCGTGAACTCCCGTATGGACGCCTTTTTCAAGGTCCGGATCAGCCGGTTTTTCAACCATTGGCCCGGAACGTCGTCGTTGGGCCCGGCGATATGCCCTTCGTAGCCCATGATCGAATCGATGTTCACGCCCTCGAGGGGCAAGGCCTCCCGGGCCACGGCCAGGGCCTGGTCCACGGAACGGATCGGGCTGCGCCGGACACCCAGATGGAGCCGGCCATAGCCCAGGGGCCGGTAGGACATGTCCACGTCCAGACAGGCCTGAAGGACCACCCCGGCCCGGCGTCCGGCTTCGGACATGACCCGGAGATGTTCGATCGAGTCCGTCATCAGGGAGACCGTCTTGTTCGCCCGGGTCATTTCGACCATGCGTTCCATGTCCGAAGGCTGGACTGACGGGTAGGCCACGATGAAGTCGTCCAGACCCCGGTCGGCCAGCCAGGCCGTCTCCTCGACGGTGAAGGTCATCAGGCCGCGAAAGGTCGAACCGCCGACCTCGAAGACCCGGTCGATCAGGGCCGGGCACCGCAGCGACTTGGTGTGGACCCGGACCGTTTTGCCCGTGGCCCGCTGGGTCCAGGCCACGTAGGCCACGTTCCGGTCGAACTTGTCCAGGTCCACGAAGGCCAGGGGCAGCCGCCGGCCCCGCAGGGCCTCCCGATAGCGGACGTATTCCCGGTAGTCTTCGGCCTTCACGTATCATCCTCGTCAAAGCCGGGAATGACGGCCACCGTTTCGTTCCAGGGAAAACCGGTCCGCTTGAGCCAGCGGATGCGGAAGACATGATACACCACCACCAGCAGGGTCCAGACCGCGTAGATCAGGGCCACGACCGGAACTTCCATCAGGACCAGGACCGTGAAACCGAGGCTCGAGATGACGGCGACGATCACGGCCGGGATCAGCCAGGGCCGGGGCATGTGGAAATAGGCGTGGGCGATGCGATCGGGGAACCGGGAGGAAAGGCGCAGGGCGGCGAAGGCGATCATGACCGTCATCAGCAGGATGCCCACTGCGGCCATGACGCCGTAGAAGTCGATGTCCCCTCCGGCCAGAATGATCAGGATGGTGAACAGAAAAAAAGCGCCGACCGCGTTGAGGGGGGACCGGGTCCCGGCGTGGATGCGGCCAAGGAAGCCGGGAACGACGCCGTCCCGGGCCAGGGCGAAGAGTTCCCGGGGCAGGGCGATGGCCGCCGCGTTGAAGGATGTCAGACCGGCGCTCAGGGCGCCAAGGCTCAGGAAGGCGACCAGATAGCCGGGCAGGAACTTTTCACCCGTGGTCATGAGCGGGGCCTTCATGGCCATGAGGGATTCGAAGTCGTAAGGGACCGCGCTGATAAAGACCATGCCCACGGTAATGTAGATGATCAGAATGGCCAGGCCGCCGATAAGCAGGGAGAGGGGGATGTTGCGGCTGGCGTCCACGATTTCCTCCCCCATCTCGGCGATGACCTGGAATCCCATGCAGGCGCTGTAGCAGAGAATCGAGGCCACGATCAGCCCCCCGGCCCCCCGGGGCAGGTTCAGGGTGAATTTCAGGTCGTACTCGGCCGTGCCGGCCACCGCGTAAACAAGCAGGGCCAGGACCAGTTGCAGGGCCAGGATCATTTGAAGCCAGGTGGCCAGCCGCAGCCCGAAACGGTAGAGCAGGAAAAAAGCCAGGAGCAAGGCGACGGCGATCAGGCGGACCGGGACTTCCCAGGGCAGGTAGGGAGAGATGTACCCGCTCATGCCCAGGGAGACGACCGCCGTGACGCTGGCTCCGCCCAGGATGGCCCAGAACGAGGTGATGGCGCCGAGCAGGGGGTTGAGGAGGCGGCTGGAATAGAGATAGCCCGCGCCGGCCCGGGGCAGGGCGCTGGAAATATGGATGATCGGCAGGACCCCCACGGCGGAAACGAAGATGGCCAGGGTGAAGGGCAGCCAGAGCGTCGTGCCCGTCCGGGCGCCGACCACGGCGATGAGGACGTAGATGCCCATGCCGATGACGCCGCCGATGACCAGGGCGATGCCCCCCAGAAGCCCGATGGGACGGTCCAGTTTGATTTCACCCGGATTGGAGGTCGCGGAAGACGCCATGTCGCACCTCTTTGATTGTCCTAGCGCGTTCGCGTGAATAGGCCTGGCCGGTTCGCTCCGACTGCGGCGAAGCCGCCGGATCGACCGGGAACCTGGCGGCCGCAAAGTCCGACGCCGGCCGGATATGTTACGGGCGCCGCGGTTGTTAACCTGAACAGAATCTATATTATCATACATAAGACCGGCTCCCGTCATCAAGCAAAAAACCCTGGTAAAATGTAAATTGACACTTTACAATGAGGCCGATGATACGGAGCTTCCGCCATAAAGGCCTGCGGCGGTTCTTCCAGGAAGACGACGGCAGCAAACTGCCGCCGAACATGCTGGAGCGTATCCGGCTCGTTCTCTCGACCTTGCACGCCGCGCCGGAAATTGAAGGCGTGAACCTGCCGGCCTTCCGACTTCACCCCCTCAAAGGCCAGCTCAAAGGCCTTTACTCGGTCACCGTCCGCGCGAATTGGCGGATAATATTCCGGTTCGAGGACGGAGAGGCGTTCGACGTGGATTTCGTCGACTACCATTGAAGGAGGCCCAAGCCATGGAGATGAAAAGCCCCGCCCACCCCGGCCAGCTTGTAAAGGCTTGCTTGGAAGACCTCGGCCTCAGCGTCGCGGAGGCCGCCAAGGGCATCGGCATCACCCGGCAGCAGCTTCACAACGTCATTGCCGGGCGCAGCAACGTGACGCCGGAGATGGCGATCCGTTTTGAAAAAGCCTTTGGTGGAACGGCGGACACGTGGCTGCGGATGCAGATGAATTATGACTTGGCGCAGGTGCGCCGGCGCGCTTCCGGTTTTGCCGTCGAACGCCTGAAGCCGAAGGTGGCTTAAGCGGGCCGTGGTCGCCTTGACCACTTGCCACGCAGAAGCGGCTCTCCGAGGGTTGGCGTGCGATTTTTTCCGTTTCGTGAGCAGACCCCTGGCCGGCCGTTTTGACCGTCACTTTGATCAGGTCCCGGTATGCACTCGTCCGAACCGCCTGCTTTCTGGCGTTCATGATGTTCATCATGCGGCGCTTGGCACGACGGCAGTGGCCCTGGCGGGGCAGCCGACCCCACCGGCCATCGGCTTGCCCGTGGAGCCGGCTCAAAACCCGGACCGAGTCATGTAAAAGGCTCGAATCGGTCGGTGGATGGATGTCGGTCTCCACGACCATACAGTCGATTCGAACCTGGCGTCCTTTCTCGATATGATGGTCCTTGGCCCAGCCAACCAGGGCGCGATTGATTGCTTCCCGGGTCTCCGGGCTTATCATTTCGATATTCTTGGCCAAAACAGAATGCTTGAAAGCCCGGCCGGCCAAACCGATCCGGACAAACCGGCTGAACGAGTAGGCATCCGAAAGGTGAAAGGCCAGGTCTCGATAGCTGAAGACGAACATCTGCCTGACCAGGGCGGCCCGAAGGACCTGATCCGCCGTTATGCAGCCCGCTCCGGACCTTTTGCGTTTCCTGCCCCGATTTAGGTCTTCCATGATCAAATCAAGTATGATAGGATTTTGATCGAGCATGTCTCTGATCGTCTCAAACTCGATTGCCTTGGGATGGTCGCCGGCTGGAGGCGTCAGGGGCAGTTTCTTTTACTTTTTTTGCGCATTGTGTGGTGGTTCCAATCTTGGAAATCTTAGTGATTATGACTGGTTAACCAATTGCTAATACCATCGGCGGAACGACATGTCCAACACAAAATGCGCCTTTTTTATTTATTACCCTTACTTATTATCGTTAACAAGCACTAGGTAACAGTAGTCCGGAAAGCTTGTAACCCGGAAATCGAGGTACTAGGCGCATAATTCAGGTTAATGGGGTTTTTTCGGGATACCTGGATCATTGATGATTATGTGCAAAAAAACGGGGTAAAGATGGTCGCTTTCAACGATGTCTTTCCTCCTAGCTACCTGAAATACTGGGGCAAGGCCGATAAAACCACAACGGCTTGCCACCTCCTGGCTTTTCATCAGCTTGACTGCGCGGCGGTCGCCCGGGCGTTGCTGGAGCGGGGGGGCGTCTTGAGGCCTCGCTTGGCCCTGGCCTCCGGTTTGGACGAATCTTTCGTCCAGATCATGGCGCCATTCTTTGCCGGGTTGCATGACATCGGCAAGTTTGCCGTGCCCTTCCAGAACCTTCGACCTGACGTGTTGAAGCTTTTGGCTGATCGGGTTTCCGTCAAGCCGTACCATCATCGCCACGACGTGATGGGCGTGGAGGCCTGGTCCGGATTCCTGATTGACGAATGGCTGGGAAAAGGATGGTTTGATCTCGACGGCCGCTCCCTGGACCGTGACGACTTTGGGGACATCATCAAAAACTGGGCCGATGCGTCCGGCGGACATCACGGCCGCCCTCCTGAACGGCCTCCCTATTCCAAGTATCTTCTGAACGAATGGTTCGAGCCTCAAGACAAAGAAGCCCTGCTTTCTTATGCGATAGACCTTGCCGGGCTTTTTTCGGTTGATGCGGTGGGCTTTCCCAAGATCGATCTCTACGATTTACGGCCTGGATTTCAAAAATCGTCCTGGACGATCGCCGGTCTGATTGTCATTGCCGACTGGATCGCTTCAAACCCAACGTACTTTCCTCATATCGATCAGCCGATGTTTTTAGATGAATACTGGGGCGAGGCGAAAAAGAAAGCGGTCGCGGCCATCGAACAAAGCGGTCTGACGCCCTCGCGCCATTCCGCGGCCACCGGGTTCCGATCTCTATTTCCTGAAATCGGCGTTCCCAGCCCATTGCAGCAATTTGCCTCCGAATGCGTCCTGGCGCCGGGGGCTAAGCTTTTCATCCTGGAGGACGCAACCGGTTCGGGCAAGACGGAGGCGTCCATGGTCCTGGCCCATCGGCTGATGGCCGCCGGCGAGGCGGATACGATATTCATCGGCCTGCCGACCATGGCCACGGCCAACGCGATGTACAAACGCCTGGTCCAGTGCCGCGAGCGCCTGTTCGCCCCGGGCGAGAGCCCGTCGTTCGTCCTGGCTCACGGGTCCCGGCGACTTCATCGGGAATTCCAGTCTTCCATCCTTTCGCCGATTCCTGTTCCGCGAGGGGAATACGGTTCGGGAGAGGAGACCGGGGCGACGCAATGCACGGCCTGGCTGGCCGACAACAACAAGAAATCCCTCCTGGGGTCCGTCGGCGTGGGCACGGTGGACCAGGCCGTGATGGGGGTCCTGCCCGTGCCCCATCAGTCCATGCGATTGCTGGGCTTGTGCCGGAGCGTGTTGATCGTGGATGAGGTCCATGCATACGACGAATATCTGACCAGGCTGTTAGAGGGCGTCATCGAGTTCCAGGCCATGATGGGCGGAACCACGATTCTCCTGTCCGCCACGCTTCCCGGCCGGCTTAAGATCAAGCTGGTCGAGCGGTTCGACCACGGGGCCGGGGAGATATTGAGTGCGCGCTCCCCTGATTCCTCCTATCCCCTGGCGACCGTTGCCGTCCGGGGCGGCGTATCGGAATCGCCTTTGGCCGTTCGCGCCGGCGTATCGAAGACCGTGCGGGTGGACCTGACCGCTCGGGTGGAAGACGCAGTCGAGGGCCTGGCGAACACGGCGCTTGCGGGCGGCTGCGCCTGTTGGGTGCGAAACACGGTGGACGACGCATTGGAAGCCTATGCGCAGCTTTCCGGGCTGGTCGGGCCGGACAAGTTAACGCTCTTTCATGCGCGCATGGCCATGGGCGACCGGCTGGAGGTGGAATCCGAGGCGCTTTCCGTTTTCGGACCCGACGGCGGACCGGAGGAACGGAACGGCCGGATTCTGGTGGCCACCCAGGTGGTGGAGCAGTCCCTCGACTTGGACTTTGATTTCATGGTTTCCGACCTGTGCCCGGCCGACCTCATCATCCAGCGGGCCGGCCGGCTCCATCGGCACGGGCGTCCGGGGCGTCCGGTTTCCGATCCAAGGATTGTCATATTGGGACCGCTCCCCGCCGATGATCCGCCCGCGGATTGGTACAGCGCCTTTTTCCCGGGGGGCGCCTGGGTTTATAGGATTCACCGGCGGCTTTGGCTCACGGCCCGCTGGCTGGCTGAACATCAGCGCCTTGCCATTCCCGGTGATGGCCGGCGGCTGGTGG
>JAHJTB010000016.1 GCA_018830135.1 Pseudomonadota bacterium
ATCGGCGCTACGTGGTGACCTGACCGACGGAACCGCCCGGGCACCGCATCCCGTCGTCGGGAATCGGGGCCGGTCCATGTTAACGCCCGGAAAGCCATTGGAATTTTCCACCAACCCGGCCCCGTTCACCTTGAAAAGCCTGAAGCGGTGCGTTATAATACATATAACGTTATTTATCTTATTCAAGGTGGAGCGATGGCCGTCTTACCCATTCGAATATATCCGGACCCGGTCCTCAAGGAGACAGGGGAGCCCATCGACCGGATCGACGAGGGCATCCGTCGTCTGGCCGAGGACATGCTCGACACCATGTACGAAGCCCCGGGCTCCGGCTTGGCCGCGCCCCAGGTGGGGCAGAGTTGCCGGCTGATCGTAGTGGACGGCAGCGGCGCGGGGGACCGGAGCAAGGGGATGGTCCTGATCAATCCTCGAATCGTGACGTCCGAGGGTGAAATCCTTTACGAAGAGGCCTGTTTGTCGGTTCAGGATTTTTCAGCCAAGGTCAGGCGGTCGACCAAGGTACTGGTTCAGGCTCTGGACCTGGATGGCAACCCGGTGGAAATCGAGGCCGAAGGCCGTCTGGCCGTCGTGTTCCAGCATGAAATCGATCACCTGGACGGCGTTCTTTTCATCGACCACATCAGCCGTCTCAAACGGGACCTTTACCGCCGCCGAATAAAAAAGCTGCACAAACAGAAGCAGGTGCAGGATTCGGATGCCTGAGGCCTGGCGAATCATTTTTCTGGGGACCCCGGATTTCGCCGTGCCTTCACTGGCGGCGCTGGCCGGTTCGGGCGAAGACGTCGCCCTGGTGATCACCCAGCCGGACCGCCCCCAGGGCCGAGGCCGCAAGCTGGCCCCGCCGCCGGTCAAGGTCCTGGCCGAGGAACTGGGCCTTCCGATCTGGCAGCCCGCCTCGATCAAGGCCCCGGCCCAAGCCGAACGCATCGCCTCCCTGGCCCCGGACCTGATGGTGCTGGTGGCCTATGGGGGCCTTTTGCCCCGGAGCTTGCTGGACGTCCCCCCCCGAGGGACGCTCAACGTGCATCCGTCCCTTCTGCCCGCCTATCGGGGGCCGGCGCCGATCAACCGGGCCATAATCAACGGGGACAAGCACACCGGGGTGACGACCATCTTGTTGGACGAGGGCATGGACACCGGCCCCCTGATTCTTTCTCGTGAAACGGTCATTGGCGAGCGGGAAACGGCCGGAGCGCTTCACGATCGTCTGGCCCGCCTGGGCGCTGAATTGTTGATTGAATCCATCGCCGGTCTGAAGGCGGGCACGGTCTCCCCCCGGCCCCAGCCGGAAGAGGGCGTCAGCCTGGCGCCCAAGCTGTCCAAATCGGACGGTCTGATGGACTGGACTCGGCCGGCCGAAGAACTGGCCCGGTTGATCCGGGGGCTGGACCCCTGGCCCGGGGCCTACACATTGTTTCGAGGGCGGTATCTCAAGCTGTTTGGCGCGGAAACCGGGGCGGGCCGGGGCGAACCGGGCCGAATTCTGGGCCTTCATCAAGGCCTGCTTCACGTGGCCGCCGGCCAAGGCAGCGTCGGCCTGACCGAAATGCAATTGGCCGGGAAAAAACGCATCCCGGCTCCCGAGTTCTGGCGCGGCCAGCATCTGGAGACCGGGATGCCCATCGGCCCGGAATGATTTTGTTAAACATCTAAGAAGGCAATCCATTTGTTCAGTTGGCGGGCCAACCCCGCGGCAAGCCGCGAGGATTATGCCCGCCCCGCGTGCTCAACCTTTAGAACTCGTCGAAATCTTCGTCCATGGGGATGACCTGCCGAGCCCGTTTCGCCGGGGCGGCGGCGCCTTTCCCGGGCGCTTCGAGGGCCGGCCTTTTGGGCGGCGATACACTCCTTCGAGTCGGACTCCCGGCCCGTGGGTGCTCGTGGCCGGCGACCGCACCACCGACCATGGCCAGCAGTTCGCCCACGGTGTCCTTCATGGTTTCCGCCTGAGCATTGAGTTCTTCCGAGGCGCTGGCCGATTCTTCGGCGGTGCTCGCGTTCTGCTGGGTGACCTGATCCATCTGGGACACCGCCGTATTGACCTGGTCGATGCCCTGGGACTGTTCCGAGGAGGCGGCGGCGATCTCGCCGACCAG
>JAHJTB010000160.1 GCA_018830135.1 Pseudomonadota bacterium
CGGCCGGTGAGGCGGTCGTGACCGGCGCGGTGGTGTCCTCGGTCGCGTTGTCCGGGAGCATTGTCACGTGGACCTCCACGACTTCGCCTTCGGGCACGTGGACGCTTGTCACCGTCGAAGGCAGCCGGTGGTAACCCGCCTTGACCACGCTCAGATCCACCGTCCCGGCCGGCACCGTGACGAGGTAGCAGCCGTTGGGCAGGGACGAGGCCGAGGCCAGTTCGTTTTCTCCGCTGATGACGCTCAGGGCCGCTCCCTCAATAGGCGAACGGACCAGGCTGTCGAAAACCATGCCCGTAATGAAGCCGGGCAGGACGTTCGGGTTTTTGGTCTCGAACTTCCAAACCTCGTTGCTACGCCTCGTGCTCCCGTGCACGTCCACCGCCTCGACCTTCCACCAGTAGTATTGGGTGTTGTTCACCAGTTTGGCCGAGGCGTCCACCACGGCCCAGGAATTGGTCAGCCCGTGCTGGCGGTGGACGATGTTCGTGAATTGCTCGTCCGTGGCAATGTAGAACGAATAGGTAACCGGGCCGTCGTCGTCGGCCGAGTCCTGCCAGTCAAAGGCCAGGATGGTCTTGGTCTCGGCTCCGTCGGCCGGGGAGAGCAGGCTGAAGGCGCCCGGCGGGGTCTGGTCGGCCAGGGGCTTTTGCTTGTAGACCACGGTCCGCTTCATGGGCGAAACCATCCCCTTCCAGATCTCCCTGTTGTCCTTGACAAAGTAGAAAACCTCGTACATGCCGGGGTCGGTGAACTGGTTGTACGTCTTCTCCCATCGCCCGCCGTTCAGGCTCAGGAAGTCCTTCTCCAGGTTGATGTCCGCCTGCACGGTGCCGCCCGTGGAGGACAGGGTCAGGTCCGGAGGCCGGATCTCGATCCAGGCCACGTCCACATTGGAGTTGGAGTTGACCTCGGCCCACAGGGTGGCCGACGAGCTCCCGGGCCCCAGGAAAACGGCCCGTTCCCAATCGGTGATGTCCGCCGGCGGCGCGGGGTTGGTGGCGAAGTTCAGGCCCGTCCCCAGAAACACGGTCTCGCAGTTCACGCCGTCCCCCACGCCCCCGGAGAGCGCGTTCGTACCGATGCCGTCCCCGTTGTCGTCCAGCAGCGGGTGCTGAACGGCCTGGTCGAAATAGGGGTTGGCCGTATTGGCCGAAGCGCCGCCCCGGCGGGTGAAAATCTCGGTCTTGTCCGTGGCCGTGGCAAAGGCGTTTCGCAGGGACTCGCCCCGCCAGAGCTGCTGGAAGAACTCGTCCATGAAAAACTCGCCGCTGGGGACGTCGTCCGGCGGCTCCTTGGGTCCCTTGTACGACTCTTCGTCTCCGGCCGAGCTGGTCACGATCACCCGGCCGTTGTTTTTGGACAACACGGGCAGAAACGTGCCGGAATAGCAGGCCCCGATGACCACGATCCGGTTTTCCTGCAGGGCAGTGGCGTTCAGTTTGGTGTTTTCCATGTTCGTCAGCCAGGCATTGAGGTCGGCCGGGGTGATGACCTCGTTGTTGATGTAGAAGGCGTTCCGGTTGCCGTGATCGACCATGATGAGGTATAGCGGCGCCGGCGAGCCGTTTATCAGGCCCGGCGCCCAGGTCTCGACCGCCTCCTGGATGCCCGCCCTGGTCGGGGCCGCGTCCACGACCACGTCCCCGTGGCTGGGTTCGTAGCAGAAGTATTTAATATTGTCATCGATGAAGCCCCGGTCCTTGAGCCGCCGGTAGATCCGGTCCGTGGTCTTGACGTGGGCCTGGTACCCCTCGTTCAGGGAGACCTTGCCCTGGACCAGAATGGCGTACCCCGCCTGTTTGCCGACCCGCAGGGCCGCGTCGTCCGAATGGCAGTCGTAGAAGCAGGCCGGGTCGCCGGCGTCGTGGAAACCGACCCGCAGGCTGTACAGCCCCTCGGTGCCGAAACCGGTCACGCCCGCAAACTCGTAATGCCCGTACTCATCGCTGGTCGTGCCCGCCAGGGTCCAGGTCGAGTTGTCCGGCCGGGTCACGGTCAGGGTGATGGTCTTCCCGCTCAGGTCCTGCCCGTCGTCCGGCCAGCAGCTCAGCTTCCCGGCCACCGTCACCGTCCCGTTGAACAGGATCGTCTGGCTGGACAGGTTGATGGACAGCGTCGTGTAGGCCGGCGTGCAAATCTGCTCGAAACTGGCCTGAATATATCGGTTGGCCGTGACATTGGTGAAGGTGTAGGTGCTCGAAACCGGGACCGGCCCGGTGTCGGTGGTCAGTCCGGCAATCTTGTAACCGATGTTGGGCGTGATGGTGAAAGTGGCATCCGTACCGTGTTCCACCGTGAGCGTTCCGGATGGTGAGATGGTCCCCCCGGAAAAAGCGGTCGCAGTGATAGTGTAAGCCTTTTTCGTCGCGGTATAGTCCCGGGTGCCGTCCTCCGTGACGTTGGCGTAGTCTGTCGAAACCGGTTCGAAGTTCCAGCCGACCTTGGACGGGGTGACCGTACCGCCCCAGCCGTAGTTCACCGTGGCCGAATAGAACCCGTCCGCGTCCGTGGAAGGGTCGCCGGGCAGGCCGTTCAGGACCACGCCGGCCAGGCCGTTTCCGTACCCGTCCCGGACGTAACCGGACAGGGTGTACTGCTTCAGGGTGAAATCCGCGCTCACCGATTTGGCCTGGTCCACGGTGACCGTGCAACCGCCCGTACCGGAACACCCGCCGCCCGACCAGCCTGTGAAAATTGAGGACGGATCGGCCGTGGCGTTCAACGCGACCGACGTACCGTAATCGTAACTCTGGCCGCAGTCTGCCCCGCAGGCAATACCGGCCGGGTCGCTGGTCACCGTGCCGGAACCGTTCCCTGTCTCACTTACGGTCAGGTTGTACTGGTTCAAGGTGAATTCGGCCGTGACCGTCTTGGCCTGGTCCATGCTGACGGTGCAGTCGCCCGTGCCGCTACACCCCCCGCCCGACCAGCCGGTAAAGGAGGAACCCATGCCCGGCGTGGCGGATAGCGTGATCTGGGTCGCGGGATCATATTTCTGTTCACAATCCGCTCCGCAGTCGATGCCCGCCGGATCGCTGCTGACGGTCCCAGCCCCGCCGCCTGTCTTGTTGACCGTCAAAGAGTACCCGTCCGTGTAGATAAAGGAGAGCGGCAGGGCGGCCTGGGTGTGACCATCCTGGCAGGTGACGCGCACATCGACGACACCTTCCGCGTGGGCCGGGGTTAGACATACGATCTGGTTTTCTTGCCATGAAATTATCGATGTAGCCTCCGTATCGCCGAACCAGACCCTGCCCCCGCCGAGGCTGGCCCCGAAGCCGTTCCCGCTGATCGTGACCTGGGCTCCGCCGGCGAGGTGGCTGAAAAAAGGCGACGCCTGGGTTATGTACGCCCCACCGCGTACGGCCCGGACAAAGAGGCTTAGCGTGGGGTCCTTTTTCTCCACGTACCCGTATTCAAAATTCAAGGTCCATTTGTTCGTATCGCCTGTGCATGACGTCGATGACCAATAGTTGCCCGATTCAGTATTTGTGAAAATACCGTCAATCGCGGGAGCGGAGCGCCCTAAGTCGACAATAGACTGCAGTTCCTTCCAGGTAGGCAGCCGCCAATCCTCATATCCTCCCAATGCCAGGTTCTCACAGTAACTTAAAGCATTTTCCCAGGCCCGTGCACTTATACTGACCTGCTGCCACATCAGACCACTATTGATGTCGGTCACGGTTCCGTCGCCGTTGTCTTTCAGAGAACTGACGAACCTTGAACCTCGGACCGCCCTTACATATAAAGCACTGCCCTTGTCAAGGGCGGCAACCGCTCCAGTCCCGAAATGGATCGACCACGCTAATGGGTTGTTATTATTTAAAGTCTCGTTCGACCAGTAGTTGGTTGAAAATTGCGTGTTAGGAAAAAAGCCCGTATCAATGGCCGGGTTGGTGACACCTGAATGGACCAGGGAAGATAGCTCACGGACTCCAGGCAGCCGCCAGTCCGAATATCCGCCAAAATCGTCGGAATTCAACTGGGTGATGAAAATATTACTGGCGTCCACTTTACCATAGGTGTTGTCCCGGTCGTGAATCCCCCCATCGTCGGTCTTGACCTCCCAGACCAGGCCGGTGATGTTGTCCCGGACCATGGACCAGGAGACTGCGTTATCTGGTAGGTCATTCCCGGAAGCGTCCAGTTTGGTGTAGGAGGGCGTGTTGATTCGGTAGTCCGAATCCTCCCCGATCGTATCGGTGAAGGATGCGGACTGCCCCGTATCCGGAACTTGTCTTGGCGCATAGGGAATAATCTTGGTTATAAAGCCGTCATATTCACCGGAATTAGTCGAAGAAAAGGCAGAGTAGGTTGGGAAGTCGGTGGAATAGGTTTTACCGGCTACGTATATGGCGCCTCCAGAATCCAATGCGATTCCTTTTCCGTAATCATATTCTTGACCGCCCAAATAAGTTGAAAACACCATATCCGTGCCATTGGTATTGATCTTCGTCACGAATGCATCTTGACGGTCCGAATAGCCCCTCAGGAGCGGCGTGGTCGTCGGGAAATCGGTTGAATTCGTGTCCCCGGCCACGCAGGCCGATCCGGAGGCGTCCACGGCTATTGCATAGGAACACTGGGAATTCCCGCTTCCTCCCAGGTAAGTGAAATAGTCTTTGGATTGGCCGGTGGGGCTGAGTTTGGCGATAAAAATGTTGTGCAGGACATCTGAACCGCTGTCGAATGCACCGGCCGTGGCAAAGCCGCGAGTTCCAAAACCTCCAGTGATATAGGCGGAACCATTGCCGTCGATGGCAATGTCCATCCCTTGTTCCGCACCATCACCGCCAAGATATGTGGAGTAGTCCAGTGCCGAACCCGCGCTATTTATCTTGGAAATAAAGACATCCCAGGAGCCGCCTCCAAACGAGCCCTGGATCGGGTTGACTGTGGGGAAGTTGCTGGAACCCGTATTTCCGGTCAGGTAGGCGGCTCCAGATGAATCGACGGCAATGCCGTACGAGGATTCATCTCCATCCCCGCCCAGATATGTTGAATAGACCAGAGCCGTACCCGACGCATTGATTTTTGAGACAAACAAGTCCGTCAGGCCGGCCTTGGCGCCTTGAATCGGATTGACCGTTTGAAAGTCGTTCGAGTCCGTCCAGCCGGTTACATACGCCGCGCCGGACGAATCCACGGCGATTGCAATGCCTTTTTCCTGCCCGTTTCCTCCCAGTAAGGTCGAATAGACCAGGGCCGTCCCGGACGGATCGATCTTGGCCACGATGGCATCATAAAGGCCGTCGCATTGCGCCTTGATCGGACTGACCGTGGGAAAAGAAGACGAATCGGTATATCCGGTTATGTATGCAGCGCCGGAAGAGTCCACGGCAATGTCTACGCCGTAAGCATTGTGGCCGGCAGAACCGCTGTCCAGATAGGTAGAATAGATCAGGGACGTTCCATCGGGGCTTAATTTTGAAACAAATGCGGCGGACGATCCGTTTTTTTGGGAGTCAATCGCCCCGGCCGTCGGGAAGTCGAACGAGTCGGTCGAACCGATTATATAAGCCGCTCCGGTGGAGTCCACGACGATTCTAGCTGGCATATCGTTCTCAGAGCCGCCCAGATACGTCGAGTATTGCAGGACCGGGTCCAGGACCAGGGCCGCGGTATGATCGTAATCCCCGACCCGGAAGCCGACTTCATTGGGTCCAAGAAGTGTGAACTGGCCGGGGACCTCTTGCCGTCGGTTGTCCCGTTCCTGGTAGATATACGGGGCCCGCAGGAGCACGGTTTCGCCGTCGATTTCCAGATTCAGGTTGCCGCTATCATCGTCCAGGGAGATGCGGTCCGCCCCGTCGAAGGCCAGGCGGATGGCCGAGGGGTCGGCCCCGGGCGAGACGACCAGGTCGTATTCCAGTTGCCGCTGGTTGCCGTAAAAGACCAGGTCGATGCCCGGGTACAGGGCGTGGTAGCGGACCTTGCGATAGGTGGAGAGGCCGGTCCGCCACCTGGCCGGGTCGTTGCCCCGGAAGTGGCTGACCTTGCCCGGCAGTTCGTCCTCGCCGGTCAGGCTCGGGGCCTCCGAGGCCCCGGCGAAACGCAGGCGCAGGACCGCCCGTTTCCCGGGCGGTTCGGAAATCGCCGGGCCCTCCAGGCCGGACAAGGTCGGGGCCTCCCGGGGGTCGCCTTTGTTCAGGGACAGGACCGTTTCGGTCGGGGTCAGAAACAGGGCGTAGCCTTTGCC
>JAHJTB010000161.1 GCA_018830135.1 Pseudomonadota bacterium
AAGCTGCGCCGGTTCAAGGAGCGGCTGGAAGCCCTGACCGGGGTCGAAATCACGGCGGAGCGGCTCAAAGCGGCCATCGAACTCTGTAATCGGGAGCGGGAACTTTTTCGCGGCATCAGTCTGAAAAGGCGGGCCGAACCCTGCCCCTTGCCGGGCCGGGAGTTCATGGATCTGCATCACGCCTCGTACCTTTTGGACAAGGAGATCATGATCGGCCGGCTTGAGGAAACACTTCGGGGATTGGACGAGCCGAGACACGAGGTGATCGGGCCTCGCGTTATGCTGACCGGTTCCACGCTGGCCCGTGGGGACTTCAAGGCCCCCGACCTGGTCATCGAGGCCGGCGGCCGAATTGTAGTCGAGGAGTTTGCCGAGGGTCTCCGGCCGTACTGGTTCGAAGTCGATATGGAGGGCGACCCGCTGGCAGCCTTGGCCGAGGCATATTTCATGAGGCGGGTCCCGCCGGCCTGGTTCAGGCCGGGGCGCGAGCGGCTGGATTTCCTGGTGGACCTGGCCCGGGATTTCAACGTGGACGGTGTGGTCTGGTACCAGTTGATGTTTCGTGAGTCGTACAAGATCGAGTCCGGTTTTTTTCCGGACATCCTCCGCCGGGAGACCGGTTTGAGTATGCTGGTCCTGGAGTCGGACTACGACGACGGCGAGACCGGCGCGATGCGCACACGGATTGAAACATATATGCAGACTATCGGGAGGTGATGCGTGGCCGCTTTTTATGACGGACTGCTGATTTTGTGCGGTTTCGAGCCCCGGGAGATCGACGCGGAACGTCCCCGGATCGAACGGGCCTTTGAAAAGCTCGAGTTGGGCCCCGAAGACATGGTCGAGGCCGAGGCCTGGGTCCGAGAAAAACACGACGTGGAACTGGCGGGACTGCGCAAGCTCCTGGGGGCCTGGCTCAAGGAACTGATCGATCTCGTCCTGGCCGGGGAGGAAGGCAAGCGGATCGTGTATTACGGGTTTCCGGCCATGGTCAGGCCGGGCTATCTGATCGCCTCTTCGGGGGAAAACTTGTACTGCGCCTGCCCGGACACGATTCTCTGCCATACCATGGGGCAGATATTCAACCGGCTGGATTCGATTCTCGAAGCAGGGGAGGTCGGGGGGCTGCCGCCGGGCCACGCCCTGTGTTCCTTGTGGCAGATCAAGGTCGGCGCTCTGGCCAAGGGCTTCATTCCGCCGCCGGACCTGGCCATCGCCTCGAGCTATTTTTGCGACATGGGTTCCAAGGCGGACGATCTGCTGGCCGAACGGTATGGCACACCCATCTATTACATTGACGGGACCATGGATTCGGCCTGGGGCGAGTATCCGGACTATGAGCCAGAGCGGGTCGAGTTCCTGGGGGCCCAACTGAACGGATTGTTCGACATGGTGAGCGAGACGATCGGCGTCCGGATCGATCCGGAGGCCTGGGAGAAGGCCAATCGGTTCGTTCTCGAGTATTATACCCGTCTGGCCGAAATCACGGGGCTGATGCAAAACGACCCCGTGCCGCTTAGTTCAACCGTCATCGAACTGGCGACCATCCTTCCGCCGGCCTGCACGGGCCGGGGGATTCCCGAGGCGACCCGGGCCCTCGATCTTCTGATCCGCGAGGCCCGGGAGCGGGTCGGTCAGGGCCGGGGCGTGGTCGAAAAGGGCTCGCCGCGGGTCATGCTTTTCATCGGCAACTTTTCCGATCCCCGGATATCACGGATGATCGAGGAGAGCGGCCTGGCCGTCCCGGTCTCCTTTTTCACCGCTCCCGCGCCCTGGCCGAAGCCCACGGTCCGGTATGAAAGCATGGGCGAGCGAATGGCGGATTCGGAGATGAGGCAGGGGCTGTATCACAGCACCTACGGCCTGGTCAAACGCACGGAGATGGCCGTTCAATCCACGCCGGTGGACGGCGTGATCTCCAACTACCTGTTCAACTGCCGGCCGGTGGCCCTGCTGTCCCACATTGCCAAGTCCTGGGTCGAGGACCGGACCGGTCTGCCGACCCTGTCCCTGGAAAACGACGTGTATGACACCCGGAGCTACAACGCCCAGGCCATGCGGACCCGGGTCGAGACCTTTGCCGAAATGCTGAAAGCCAAAAAACGGGCCGGGACGGCTTGAAATGAAAGAACGCGGGACCGGGCCCCTGGCTGCGGGCGTGGATATCGGTGCGGCCACGGCCAAGGCCGTCATCATCGACGGGGCCGGCCGGGTGTTGTCGTGGGCCGTCATTCCGACCGGTCATGACGTGGTCCGGGCCGGAAAAGCGGTGTACGAACGGGCTTTGGACGGGGCGTTCCAGTCCCCGATGTATGTCGTTTCGACCGGGTACGGACGCCGCGCGGTCAGTTTTGCCGATCGCGCCGTGACCGAAATCATCTGCCACGCCGCCGGCGCCCATGCCGCCATTCCCGGCACCCGGACCGTGATCGACATCGGGGGACAGGACAGCAAGGTCATTGCCCTGGACGAGACCGGGGCGGTTTCGAATTTCGTGATGAACGACAAGTGCGCGGCCGGAACGGGCCGCTTCCTGGAAGTCATGGCCGGCGTCCTGGAACTGGACCTGTCGGAACTCGGACCGGTTTCCCTGGCCGGCCCCAATCCCTGCAGCATCAGCAGCACCTGCGCCATCTTCGCCGAAACCGAAGTGGTGTCTCTGCGGGCCGACGGGCGTTCCCGCGAGGACATCCTGGCCGGACTTCACAAGGCCATGGCCCACCGGGTGGCCATTATGGGCCGGGCCGTGGGATTCCGGGAGCCGGTGCTTTTTACTGGCGGAGTGGCCCGTAATGAAGGTATAAAAAAAGCCTTGGAAAAAGAGATCGGTTTGACCATCGAGGCGCCTGAACACCCCCAGATTATAGGCGCCCTGGGGGCCGCCATCATCGCCCGCGCGGAAATGGAAAGGAGTAAATCGAAATGACCCATGCCATCGAACCCATCCTGACCCCCCCGCCACCCGAGGAGATCGGGGGGCGCCTGGACAAGGTCCGTCGCCTGATGGCCCGGGAGGAACTGGACTACTACGTGGCCGCCCATACGGACAACGTCTATTATCTGACCAATTTCGCCTATATCCCCTTCGAGCGGCCCTTTTTCCTCGTCATTCCGGCCCAGGGGCGCCCGGTGCTGATCGTGCCGCTGCTCGAGGTCAGCCATGCCCGCCAGAGGGTGCTTCTGGACGTCGAATATCAGACCTATTACGAGTTTCCGGCCCCGGCCGGCAAGGACCACGTCACCGCTTTGAAGCAGGTCATCGGGGACGAGTCCCGGGTGGGAGTCGAGTCCTCCCTGTCCCTGATCGCGGCCGAACAGATGCCGGGCCGGATCGAGGTCCTGGACCTGGTCGACGAGGCCCGCCTGGTCAAGAGCGACTATGAAGTGGGGCGGATCGCCTACGCCTCCCAGGTCGTGGATGTGGGTTTGGCCAAGGTCGTCGAACTGGCCCGGCCCGGGGTCCAGGAAGTGACGTTTTACAGCGAGGGGACCCGGGAAATGATGACCAAGGTGGTCCTGGAGATTCCAGGGCTGAACTTTCTGGTTTCGAAGTTCACGTCCGCGGTCTGGCCCGAGGCCCTGTCCGCCCAGCCCCACTCGATTCCCGGCCTGTTCGAGACCCTGGGCGAAGGCGGTCCCCACGTGGCCATTCTGGCCGCCCAGGTGGACGGATATTCGGCCGAGGTCGAGCGGACCTTTTTCCTGGGCCGGGTGGATGACCGATCCCGCCGGTTGTTCGAGACGGTCATGGAGGCCCGGGCCCTCGCCTTCGACATGGTCAAGCCCGGCCTGCACGCGGCCCAGGTCGACGGAGCGGTGTACAAACTGTTCCGGGATCGGGGCTTCGAGGAATACATCCTGCATCGAACCGGCCACGGATTCGGGATCACCGGCCACGAGCCGCCCTGGGTGGCCCTTGGGAGCCGGGGAGTCCTCGAACCGAACATGGTCATCAGCATCGAACCCGGACTCTACGTTCCCGGGCAAGGGGGCTACCGCCACTCCGACACGGTCCTGGTCACCGAGGATGGGTGCCTGGCCATGACCCAGTTCCCGGACCGCCTGGAAGACCTGGTGCTTCCGGTTTGAGAGGCGGGGGCGCCCATGAGTGACGGGAACGGAAAGACCCGGGTCCGGAGCCGGACCATTACCTGGGAGGACCCGGCCATCGGGCTTGAGGCGGCTCAATCCCTGAGCGGCATGGAATATCTCAACCAGCTCATGCAGGGGCGCATCCCCATGTCGCCGTTCATGCGGCTCGTGGGTATCCGGCTGGTCGAGGCGGAGCCGGGCCGGGTCCTGTTCGAGTTCAATCCCGAGGAGCATCATTACAATGTGGCCAACACGGTCCACGGCGGCGCCCACAGCACCCTGCTGGACCACGTCATGGGACATGCCGTCCATTCGACGCTGCCGGTCGAATACGCTTACACCACGCTGGAGATCAAGGTCAACTTCGTCCGGCCCATCACCGACCGGTCCGGCACGGTCTTCTGCGAGGGCCGGGTCGTCCATCCCGGCCGCCGGATCGCCACGGCCGAAGGCCGCCTGACCGATCGCGACGGCCAGATTTTCTCTCACGGCCTGACCACTTGCCTGGTCTTTTCCAAGAGCGGGGGCTGAGGCGGCCGGCCGGTTTTTCGAGCCGATTTAGGCTTGACAAGGCCGGGAGGGGATAGTAAAAATCTTCACGTTTGACGTTTTGAGAAAAATGTCTCCAATCGAGAGGTAAGGAGTTTTCGTTATGGCCCAAATGCCGTTTTACGAGGTGAACCAGGCCATCGTCCTCACCGGGGGCGACGACCTCAACCTGTGCATGCAATGCGGCCTGTGCGCCGGCCTGTGTCCCTGGCGGGAGGTTGAAGGCGAATTTTTCGTGCGGCAGATGATCCGCATGGGGCAACTGGGCGTGGAGGGCTACGAGTCCGACGACGTGCTGTACGGTTGCACGACCTGCAACAAATGCGTCATCAACTGTCCTCGCGGGGTCAAGATCATCGACATCATGCGCTCGATGCGTTCCATCATCGCCGAGACCGGGGCCATTCCCGGGGCCCTGAAAACCATGTCCGGTTCCTGCCACAGCAACGGCAATCCCTGGTCCGAACCCCGGGAAAAGCGAATGGACTGGGCCGAGGGCCAGGACGTTCCGGCCTTTACCGAAGATACCGAATACCTCCTTTTCGTCTGTTGCACCTCCTGCTACGACATGCGCAGCCGGAAGATTGCCCGGGCCATGGTCCAGTTGCTGAAAAAGGCCGGCGTGTCCTTCGGCGTCATCGGGACCCAGGAGAGCTGCTGCGGCGAATCCCTGCGCAAGATCGGGGATGAAGAGGGTTACGGCAAGCTGGCCCAGTCCAACATCCAGCTCTTCAAGGACAAGGGCGTCAAAAGGATCATCACCACCTCCCCGCACTGCTTCTACACCTTCAGCCAGGAATATGGCGAGTTCGGCGGGGAGTTCGAGGTCATCCACTCCAGCCAGCTCCTCAACCAACTGGTCAAGGACGGCAAGCTCAGTCCGGGCGGCGCTTACGGCAAAAAGGTCGCCTACCACGATCCCTGCTACCTGGGACGGCATTCCGAGATTTACGACGACCCGCGCGAAGTGCTGAGCGCGGCCGGCGCCGAGATGGTCGAGATGGAGCGGGAAAAACGCTTCTCCCTGTGTTGCGGCGGCGGCGGCGGCCGGTTGTGGATGGAAACCGAACCCCATCAACGCTTTTCCTACCTCCGGGTCCAGGAAGCGGCCGACGCGGGGGCGGAGATTCTGGCCACGGCCTGCCCTTATTGCATCTCCATGCTCGAAGACAGCGTCAAGACTCGCAATCTGGACGACAAGCTCGAAATCAAGGAGCTTTCGGAAATCCTGCTGGAGACCTGCTGAGGGGGAGTCCGGGGCTCGGCTTCAGGACCGCCGGCGCCCCGAATAGGACGGCTTTGTCGGGCCGGGTCGGTCGATGGCCGATTCGGCCCGTTTTTATTAACCCGAATAAACAGGTCGGGGGGCTCATTGTCCCGGGAAATCGATTTTCGTTTCTGCCCTGAGTGCGGCGGCGGCCTTCTGGCCCGGATCGGATCGTCCGGCCGTCCGGCCGGGCACGTCTGCGCCAGCTGCGGACGGGTCCTTCACCTGGACCCCAAGCTGGCCGCCTGCGGGCTGGTCGTGCGCCAGGGGCGGGTGTTGCTGATGAAAAGAGCCCGGCCGCCGGAAAAGGGCAGCTGGTGCCTGCCCGGGGGATTCGTCGACCGGGGCGAGACCCTGGAAGGGGCAGCGGTCCGGGAGGTCGGTGAGGAGACCGGTTTGGATGTCGAAACGACCGGACTGTACGGGTTGTATTCCTACCCGGACTACCCCATCGTGGTCGCGATCTACCGGACCCGGATCATGGGCGGCGAACTGGCGGTCAACGAGGAGTCCCTGGAAGCCGGCTGGTTCGGACCGGACCGGCTTCCCTGGGACCATATGGCCTTTCCCTCGACCCGGGAGGCCTTGAAAGCCTGGGCCGAGTCGGTCGAATGAATGGAGCCGGGAGGCTTCGGCTCAGGGGGCGGCCAGAAAGTCGATGACGGCCCGGTTGAAGGCCGCGGCCTGCTCCTCATGGGCCGCGTGACCGGCTTTTTCCAGCAGGACCAGTTTCGAGCCGGGGATGTCGCGGTGGAGCCTTTCGGCATTGCCGGCGACCGGGATCAAGCGGTCGTCGTCCCCCCAGACGATCAGGACCGGGGCCTGGATGTCCGGGTACCGGGGCACCAGAATCCGATGGCTGGCTGAAAAGTAGTTGGCGCCCAACTTGACCATGTTGTCCATGAAATCGGGTCTGCGGAGGACCTGGGCCCTTTCCGAAACCCCGGCCTCGTCGACGCGGGAGGGATCGTGGTAGCTTCGGGTCAAACCGTAGCGGATGGCGGATTTGCCGACAAAGGGCCTGAGCAGGTCCACCAGGAGCGGCCAGCGGGCCAGCCTCTGGTACGAGGCGTGGCGCTTGCTGGGATAGGCGGCCGGGTCCACGGCAACCACCTTGGAGACCCGTTCCGGATGCCGGACAGCCAGGAGAAGGGCCAGGTTTCCGCCCAGGGAACTGCCGACGACGGCCACCCGGTCCAGCCCCTGGATGTCCAGGAAGCGGATCAACTGGCCCAGAACCGCTTCGGCGGAAAAATCGAAGCCCGGCGGTGTTTCCGAACGGCCCAGACCGGGCAGGTCCCAGGCCAGGACGTGATGGCCGGCCTCAACCAGGGCCGGAATGTTGAGATGCCAGGTGTAGGCGCGGTCGCCGTATCCATGGAGCAGGACGACTGGCGGGCCTTGGCCGGCTTCGATATAATGGAGTCGATAGCCGCCCGGATCGGTCCATCGGGACCAGCCCTGTTTTTCGATCATTGCCTGCCAGGCTTTGTCGCCGGGGCCAGGCGGAGTCCGGGCCATTCGCCAGGCCGCGAACAGTCCCACCACGATTATGATGGCGACGGCGGCCAGAGCGTATTTGAGTATGGTTTTCATGGCGGATATATTTTAACAGAAAATCCGGTAACGGTCAGTGCCCGACTTGGCGGCCGGACCCGGGAGGATAATTTTGCTTGAACCCCGACCTTGGTTCTGTTAGGGGGAATAATAAAAATGGACGATTGGGTGCAGCCATGTTGAAAGTCGAAAAAATAAGTGATCTCGGCAAGGAGCGACGGCTCCGGATCATGAACCGTTCCATGGAGGATGTCTCGGGCGTCTACCTGGAAGTCCGGGAGACGATCACCCGGATTCGCGATCTGGGCGACGAGGTCGCCCTCAAGCATTACACCAAGTACAAGCAGGACATCTCAAAGGCCGACCTGAAGGCCACGCCCGAGGAGATTCAGGCCGCGTACAAGCAGGTGGACCCCAAGGTGGTCGACGCACTCAAGTTCGCGGCCGAGAACATCCGCAAGTTCCATCAGGCCCAGCTCGAACGGGAGATGTGGTCCATCGAGATCGCACCGGGCATACTGGCCGGACGAATGACCCGGCCCCTGGACATCGTGGGGGCGTACGTGCCCGGCCGCCGGGCGGCCTACCCATCCAGCGTGCTGATGAACATCATCCCGGCCAAGGTGGCCGGTGTGTCGCGGGTCGTGGTGACCACCCCGCCGGACGAAGGCATGACCGTGGTCCCGGAGACCCTGGTCGCGTCCGATATCGCCGGGGCGGAAGCGGTCTACAAGATCGGAGGGCCCTGGGCCGTCGGTTCGCTGGCCTACGGGACCGAAACCGTGCCCCGCGTGGACAAGATCGTGGGACCGGGCAACCGGTATGTCACCGCGGCCAAGATGGTGGTATTCGGGATTGTGGACATCGATTCGCCGGCCGGACCCAGCGAGGCCCTGATCCTGGCCGATGGGACCGCCAACCCCCGGCTGGTCGGATGGGACTTTTTCTCCCAACTCGAACACGATCCGGACGCGGCCGCCGTGGTGGTCACTCCTGACCCCGGACTGGCCTCGGCCGTGGTCGATTTCATCAACCGCAACCTGTCCGATGTGCCCCGTCGGGAGATCATCGAGGTGGGACTGCAAAACAACTCGGCCGTGCTCCTGGCGGAAAGCATGGACGAAGCGATCGATTTCACTAATGAATACGCCGCCGAGCACCTCCAGATCGTGACCGCGGACCCCTGGATCGTCCTGCCCCGGATCAAACACGCCGGTTCGATCTTCATGGGACCCTGGGCCCCGGTGCCGGTGGGAGATTACGCTTCGGGCACCAACCACGTCCTGCC
>JAHJTB010000162.1 GCA_018830135.1 Pseudomonadota bacterium
CGATCTCTCTCTGCATCCGATCGGCCACGTATCCCAAACCGCAACCGATTTCTCCAATGGTCGTAAAACCGTATCTCTTTCTGAGGGCTCTGAGTACGGTCAGGTCGATATCGGAGAAGATGGCGTAGGCCAACTCATCCTGATGCCAGGGTTTGCCACTTGAGTGCCTGTACATGTCTTCGAACTCACCCACGAAGCGGCCGCTCTTGATTACGTAGTCATGGTAGTCGGTGGACTTGGCCATTATCTGTTTCCTTTGTAAACCTGGTAATAGGGCCTCAGGTCCCCGCCGAAGCTGAGTTTGAACCAGCCCCGCTGCGGGCTGTTGACGCCTTCCATATCCACGGTTCTCAGACCGCGGTCCTGGGCCAGGAGTTTGAAGCCTTCCCAAAACCCGAAGGTCCCCTTGTAGCGTTCGGTGGCCACCGGATCACCGGCACCGAAGAGATAGTAGGCCCTTTTGGAATCATGACAGAACACGGTCACGTAAATGGGCTCACCGGCCGGGTTGCGGGTGGTCAGGACCAGACCAAGGTCCGATTCAATCAACACATCGATCAGCTTAGCCATGCGGCCCAGCTTACCCTTGGACACATCGCCACCCTGGGAGGTCAAAAGGGGCTGATAGAAAGCGATGAACTGGCCGCTGTCTCCTCCCTTTTCAACCCAGGCCCCGCCTTTTCCTGCTTCTCGGATGTTGCGTTGGCGAATGGTGTCCATGTTTCTGAACACGGTTGTCGCTTCGTCATCCCCTCCGGAGGCCAGCTCGGAGATGTCCAGGTAGCTGGTATACCGAAGGTCGGTCTCGAACTTGAGGTGAGGGTCTTTCGAATGATAGTTGTGCCACAAGAACGGACGGAGGTCTTCGAACTGAGGGGCCAGGGCAAGCTCGATACGCTTCATCCGGCCGTCCAACTCATTGATGATGAATTCCGTGATCTCGAAACGTTCGAAGCGGGCCTTGGTCTCTTTCTTGGTCTCGTCGTTTTTGAACATGATCCCGTTGTGAATGGCCAGATCGTCCAGCTCGCACCCGGCCTCATCAGGGCATGGCGTATAGCACAGGGCGGCCTTGACCTCCTGTCCCCGCATCACGTAAAAACACTCGCTGTCTCTTTCCAAGGCCTCCAGGTAGCGACTCAGAGAAAATATCGTGCCCTGAGGCGAAGCTTCGACGAACTCGTCCCACCGCTCGTCAGGCAGGGCCGGAATCAGTTCAAACTTGCTTTTTCTGCTCATGATTGGTTAGTCATCCGCTCGTCGATCCGCTTCAACAACCCCCGGCTTTCGAGCATGCCGGCCACCCGGACAATATCCTTAAAATCGAACCCGGTCTTTTCCGCAACCTGCCATAACGAAGCCGTTCCGTCGCAAAGGAACAGCAGCCAGAGAATGATGTCCAGTTCCTCGGATGTATTCCGGCCCGGCAGCATACCGCCGCCGGACTTCGGATACAATCCGTGTCTAAACAGCATGACCTCGCAATGGGGCTGTTGATTGACGAAGACCAGATTGTCGTCCAGGCGCCCGATGACGTCGAGATAAAGCCGGAGCGACTGCTCGATAAACTCGGGCTTGACGAAGTCCAGGTTGTCCAGGGAGGTGTGGTAGAAGTCGTATTCGTAGTATTTGTCCTTGCAGATACTGGCCATGTTGATGCGAAAGCCGGGCGAGGAGTACTGGCGTTCGTCACTGCCGTGAATATCAAAGGGATAGACCAGATATTCTATCCCGCTTTCCTGAAAGGCCTGCTCGATGATCCGGTTGATAACGTGTTCCGGATCGAAGCTCCGCTTGTATCCAAACCGTCCCGGACCGCCGACCGATGTAATTACGAAGCCGCAGTCAATAGCCTTCATGGCCGCTTCGTTATGCGCGCAGTAGGCCACCGCGCCGATTGTCTCGGGCACGAAAATGATTCTGTAACTAAAATTGTTTTTCCTACGTGACAGTTCCCGGGCCAAAAAGGCGGTCAGCACCACGCCGCTGAGATTGTCGTTGGCCAGGGAGGGGTGGCAGAAATAGGTCGAGATCAGGTATTCCCTGGGGCTGTCCCCCCTGACGAGCAGTTCTCCGACGGTCAGGGCGCCCTCCTCCAGGGTCGAATCGATCAGAACCTCGTATTCCCCTTCCTTCCTGAAAAACCGCTGATAGTCTTCATAGCTGAGGCAAAATCCCCAATCCTCCCGATAATAGCTGGTCCGGTAGGGGATGGCCCGGGGGAGGACGGTCCGATAGTGAAGATGGTTTTCGAGTTCGGCCAGGCTGACTTTCCCGGAGACCGGCCGGCTGTAACTGACCACATGCAGATTGGATCGGTCGAAGTCGACGATCTTTTGCCCGTCCGGGTTTTTTATCCAGGCCTCCCGAATGCTCCACTCAGGCGGAACGACCCAGTCGTAGACCGGTCGACTGGACGGGTATTCCTTGATTTCCAGGGGAACAATCTCCTGGAGGACCTTGAGCGTCTCCCGGTTTCCCGGACCGGTAATGCTCCGGCAAACGGGAAACAATCGGTTGAGGTAGGCCCGGATTTCCTCGATCCGGTCAGGCATTTTTCGTCGAAGGTCCGTCCAGGGCCGCATCGAGCATTCCCCAATCGAGTGAAGCGTCCTTTTCTATGTCCACACGGGCGGTCCGCCCCAAAACCCGGTCATAGTCCCTGGGCGAGATGCCGAAAGCGGGGCGCTTCCAGGTCACGTCTTCAGCGGTCAGGCACCGTCCTCGATGGATGTCTCTCGACGCCACTAGGCTCCGTCTCGCGTTCTTCCTGGCCGGCTCCTCGGACGGAAGGGAGTGCTTGTCGAAACGGCCGAGCATTTCGAAAGTTTCGTCCAGATCGGCCCGGAACCGGGCCAGATCCTCTTTGTCCATGGCGTGGTAATGGTCGTTGCCCGGCAGACTCTTGTCGTGGGTAAAATGCTTTTCCAGCACGACCGCACCCAGCAGGGTGGCGGTCATGAGCACCCGCATGTCCCCGGGCAAAGTGTGGTCGGAATAACCGATCAAGTGATCCGGGAACTTCTCTCTCAAGTGAAGGATCATTCCCAGGTGGGCGTTGCGGTTCTCGGTCGGGTAGTTCAGGACGCAGTGAAGCAGGGCCAGGGGATTGCCTTTGTCCTGAATCCACATGACCGCTTCCTCGATCTCGTACAGGTAGGACGCACCGGTCGACAGGATGATCGGCTTGCCGAAGTCGCAGATGAATTCAATGAAGGGCCGGTTGGTTATGTCGGATGACGATATTTTGAAAACGTCCACCATATCGTTCAGGAATCGGGCGGATTCGATGTCGAACGGCGTGCTTAGAAACTCGATACCGTTTCGGTCACAACAGCTCTTGATATCCTCGAACTCCTTTTTCCAGAATTTGTCGTATTTTTTAAACAGCTCGAACTGACTCAGGGTCGGTTCCTTGGACGTATCCCAATAGGCCGGTGAATGCCTGGAGGCAATGGTCTCGGCCTTGTAGGTCTGAAACTTGATGGCATCCGCGCCGGCCCCGGCGGCTTCTTCGATCAGCCGATGGGCCAGTTCCATTTTGCCTTCATGGTTGACGCCCGCTTCCGCAATGATACAGGGACGGAACAGGGAGCGCTCTGAACGACGAAACCCCTCGAAAAGACTGATTAGCTTGGACACGTCAGGCACTCCTGAAGATGCGGACCACGTCAGCCGAGGACGCATAGAGATCACAGGTCCTGGCCGAAAGGCGGTCCAGGTCTTCCCGGGTATCCACGTCAAGTCGAAGGTCCGGACAGGCCACCCGTTCATTGGGTGGGTCGAATGTCCGGATCGAGAACTGGTCCGGATGGTCGTGGATGTATGAAAAACAGTGCTCCCGATGGTTCGGCTGGACGGCCAGACGCTCGATGCGATCGAGGATGGCCCAAGGGACCATCTCGGCGCCCAGTCCGTCCGGATAGCGGTTGTTCCTGGGAATGTGATTGTAGGCGTAATCGCAGGGCCAGCGGCGGAAAAAATCGATGAGGTGATCGATCTCCTCCCAACTGATCAGCGGGTTGTCCGCGCAGGCGCGGACAATATGACTGCCCCCGACGTCCAGTGCCGCAAGATGTAATCGTCGCAACACGTCACCTTCTGGTCCGCGAAAGACCCGGACGTCCAAGCCGGCCACGGCCTCGGCCAGCGGATCGTTGGCCGGAGTGTCCGGCAAGGCCACGACCACGGCGTCAAGCCTGCCGGAACGCGCCACCCGACGGACGACCCATTCGATGATCGGCCGACCGTGAAGGGGTATCAGCATCTTGCCCGGAAGCCGGGTCGATCCGATCCGGGCCTGGATGATAGCCGTGACGCGTTCCAGGGGCGGGGTCTTCACGAAAGCAGGCCCTCGATCATGCCAATGACCTTGGCCTTGTTCTGGATGAAATCGTAGCCATGCATCCTGTCATAAAGATTTTTTCGAAATGATCGGTCTTCGATCAGCCGTTCCAGAACTCCGACCAGCTCGGCCTCCTCGTCAGAGTTCGTGTAGCCCCCCAGAGGTAGCATGCCGCGATGCTCCTCGGCGAAGTGATGCGTCTTTTCCCGCTCATGCTGGGCGATGACGATGGAGGGAATCTTCATGTAGCACAGTTCGTAGACCGTACGGCCATTGGAGCAGATGCCTATGTCGCAGGACTCCATGATTTTGGACATGATTCCGGTCGCGGAAGTGAAAGACAACCCGGAGTAGTCGGCCTCGTTGATGAAGCGAATCAGTTCTTCCTTGTAGAGATAACCGCCGCCGGTGATGACGTATATCTGAATGCCCCGTTCCCGGCAGACATCCAGAATGGCCGCCAGGGTCTTCATGGTCAGGTTTTTGACGTCGGTGCCGCCGAAAGTCAGCAGCAGGGTGCGAACCTCTTCCGGAAAGGGTCGGGGAACCGCCTGGGCGAATTCATCCCGGAGAAAAAAGTATTCATGCCCCCAGCGGATACGGTCTCCCGGTATCAGCGGTTCGTCGTACAGCTCGTTGAAGGTCAGGTCCGCTTCCATGGCTCCGGCTCCCAGGTCCTCGAAGTTGACCACCTTGATCCCGGTCTGAATCAGATTCCTGACATACTCGGCTTCGGTTTCCAGAACATCGTTGATGACCAAATCGGGCTGGGAAGCGATGATCGCCTCATCGATGGCGTGAGAGGGAAAGACGCGCACCGGATATCCCTTTCCGGACAATCCTCTTATGGCCAGTTCGTCCTCTTCCTTGCAGACAAAGATCAATTCGTGGTCCGTCACCTCATGAGCGATGGTCAAGGCCCGATAGACATGCCCCATGCCCACCTCGGGGCGGCCGATAACCCGGTAAACGATCCGTTTCCTGCGCAGCAGTTTCTCGCAGATCCACCAGTCCTGAAAAGACCGGATCTCCACGGCCGAGCCGTCCAGATAGTAGGGAAGAACGACCGGCACGGCCGAGTCTTTCTTGATCAGCTCCGACCGGATGAACACGAAGGCCTTGACCTCGACCAGGACGTTCTCGCGGGCATCGGTAAAGATGGCGTCGTTGATACAGGTCTCCCCGGCCTTGAAAATGCTTTGCGGTTCCTTGCGAACCGACAGCATGGCATCACAATCGCCCTGCCTGAAAGCGTCCCAGGCCCGGGGCAGGACATCCGGGTCCAGAAGCATGACGTGAGGGTAGAGGATCAGAATATTATCGAATTTTTTGTAGACCCTCAGAAGGGAAAAGCGGAGGTCTCGCAGGATGCTCTCGCCGGACAACTGGATTTCCGGTCTGTAAAAAAAGCCGACCTGGTTGCGCTCGCAAATCAGGGTGATCTCCTGGGAATCGGTCACCACGTAGAGGTTGTCCGAATTGCCCAGGGTACGTCCGGTTTCGATGGTCCGCTGGATCAGGCTGACGCCGTCGAGTTTCTTGACCAGATCGTCCGGAAAGGCGACGTTCTTTTTTACGGCCGGTATGATGACGCAAAGCGGTTCAGACATTGATTACCTTAATGACAGCAATACCTCTCGGGTACTATCGAGCATGTATTCCAGATCATCGTCGCTGAGCCAATGATGAAAAGGAAACGAGACCATATGATCGAAAAACCGGTCGGTATTGGGGCATTCGGCCTGTCCCATACCGATCTTTTGATAAAACGGATAGCGGTACAACGGGTAGTATTGAACCACGCACTGAATGCCCTTCTGGTAGGCCATGGCAGCCATGAACTCGTCCCGCCGGCCGCTAGTCATCCTGGCGGCCAGGAGATGATAGTTGTGCCGGGTCGTATCGACGCGGTGGAACTCCAATTCCGGAAAACCGGCCAGGGCGTCGATAAAGGTCAAAGCCCGGGCGCGTTTTTCGGCATTGATCCGGTCGATGCGTTCGAGCATCTTGGCGCCCAGGGCGCACTCGACCTCACCCAGGCAAAAATTATTGGGCATCAGAAACCGGCCGTCAAGTTCGGGCATATCCACGTTGCCCATGGCCGGCACCCAGTAATGTTCCCGTTCGAAATCGAAGCCGGTGTGGCCGTTGTGCCGAAGCAAGGGAACGATCCGGGTGTATCGTTCGTCCTTGACCCACAGGACGCCGCCTTCGCCCAGGGTGGTGATGTTCTTGTGGGAATGCAGGGAAAACACGCCAAAGTCGCCCAAGGCCCCGGACTTGCCCCCGCCGACGTCGGTGCCCAGGGACTGAGCCGCATCCTCGACGACCAGCAGGTTGTGCCTGGCGGCCAGGTCCATGATACCGGGCATGTCGGCGGCGTACCCGTAAAGGTGCACCACGACGATGGCCTTGGTCCTGGGGGTGATCCGGGCGGCCAGGGTTTCCGGCGTCACGACGCGGGTCCCCAGGTCCATGTCGGCCCAGACGATTCGGGCGCCTTTTTTGACAAAGGGGTAGGCCGTGGCGGTAAAGGTGTGCCCGGGAATGATGACCTCGTCATCCGGTTCGAAACCGATGAGTTGGGCCGACATTTCCAAGGCGGCCGTGGCGTTGCAGACCGCAAAGGCCTGCCCTCCCCCGATGTACCCGGCGAATCTTTCCTGAAAAGCCTGCATGTGACGACCCTGGGTATATGGCTCGGCCTCCTTGATTGTTCTGACGACCGTTTGAATCTCTTCTTCCGTATAATCGTGAGATTTGCCGCTGAACCTGATTCGAAATTCCATGGGGCCTTCTTTCCCGAATTCTAATTATTTATAAGCCGTTCGACGATCGTTCGGGCCTGCTTCTCTCCGAACGGGGCCGGGTTCTGGTCAAGCGCGCCTTTCAGCTCCATGGTGTCGCTGATAAACGTTTCCACCCCTGCGGACGACAGCCCAAATCGACCCAGGTCCCGAGGAATATCGAGCATCTCCCACAGGGCGGTCAGACGGTCCAGGAAGAGCCTGGCCATTTCCTCGGCGGTCCCGGACAAACCTGGGACCAGATCGCCATAATCGTAAACACCCTGCTCTATATTATATTCGATAACGGACGGAAGAAAAATCGCCCCGCCCAAACCATGGGGAACGCCGTAGTGAACACCCAGGGGATAGGACAGGGCCGCGGCTGGTCCCGTGCCGGAATGCATCAGGGCCAAGCCGGAAAGGAAGGCGCCGAACATGACATCTTCCCTTGCGGACAGGTCCGAAAGGTTCTCAACCACACGGGGCAATGCCGCGAACACCCGTCGCACGCCTTCCCGGGCCAGGGTCCGGGCCATCGGGTTCGTTTTTTGGGCCATGTAGGCCTCGACCGCGTGGACGACGCTGTCCGCGGCTGCCGATACGGTCGGCCCCATGGGGCAGGTCACCGTCAGTTCCGGGTCCAGAAAGGCCAGCATCGGGCGAACCGCTTCACCGTTGATCCCCAGTTTTTTCTTGGCCTGGTCGTCGATAAATGAGGCGTTGGGTGTCACCTCGCTGCCCGTGCCGGCGGTCGTCGGGACGGCGATGATCGGCAGAACCGGCTCGGCCATCTTGTCAAAGCCGCGATAGGCCAAGGCCGGTTCCCGGTTGTGAACCAGGACCGCCATGGCCTTGGCCATGTCCAGGGCGCTGCCCCCGCCGATACCGATCATCGCGTCGAGTTCCCGGTCGGCAAAAGACTGCCGGGCCTTATCGAGGGAGGCATAGGTCGGTTCGGAAATTCGACAGGCCTCGACGGTCAAACGGCTCCCCGCCGCTTCCAGGTCCGAAAGGAGGCCTTTGAAGGTTTCCAGATCGATTATCTGGTGGTCGATCACGACACCGATTTTTTTCCAGTGCGCCGCCTCCACCGCTTCGGGAAGATCGCTCCTGACGCCGCTTCCAAAACGGATCTTGGTCCTGAGACTGAATGTAAAGGGTGGCAAAGCCTTGAGCCCTTCGTGCATAGGATTACCTTTTGTTCGTCATATCCGCTCCGTCCAGGTGACGGGCCGGTTGAGGTGCCTTGGCCAATAAGAATCCGGACCCGTGTCCGGGCCGTCTTACAGCCAATTCAGGTTTACCATATAGCATGAAATCAGCATTTAGACAGGCTGTTTTTCGTGATAATACACGATCTCGAAGCGTTGGGGACAGCGGTGGTGGCAACCCCTCACGATTCTGGTGTATGCGCCTGTTCCGATTGCGGATCTGGCGCCGTACCGTTTCCAGACATCAGTGTGCCCCGAAAATATTCCCAGAGCATAATCAGAATGAAGGCCATGAAAGCGGATACAATCATCGTGGCCAGACAGATCTTCGACCGTTGCGGCTCGCTTTTGAATGCCGGGACCAAGGGCTGGTCCAGCACCCTGAACGAGACGAGCTGCTTGTCCTCCTCGATTTTGGCCAGTTCATACTGCCGTCTCAATTCCTGGTAAACCGCTGTCGTAGCCATCCGCTCCCGTTCGATCTTGCTGGCCGTCAAATCCTGGCTGGGTACCTTTTTTTCCCAATCCTCTAACAGCTTGGTCGCCCGGGCCAATTGCTCCTCGATAAATATCCGATTTCGCTTGGCATCAGTAATGTATTCCTCTGTCAGGTACTGGTCCAGCTTCTCGATGGTGCCGGAGACGACCTTGGCGGCGAAAACCGGATCCTCGTCAATGAAGTATATGGTTATCAGGCCGGTATCCTTGTCTTTATCGGCGCCAAACGTATTCAACACGACGTTTCTTTGAAGCATCTTGGCCAAAGAGGGAATCTGCTTGGGGTCATCGACCCGCCACTTTTTCTGCTCGGCGTCCCACAGGTCCGGATACATTCGGACCCTCAAATTATACTTCTCGATCATCCAGGCCTGAAGTGCCCGACTCTCCAGATAGTTGAGCATGACCCGGGACTTGTCATTGCCCCTGGCCAGCGGAATGGGCAAGAACTGGGCGGAAGCCGCCAGCAGACCGGACAATTGGGGATTGGAACTCTCGGTTGGCTGAATACTGGCATCGGAGGTGAACTTGACGGGCATGACGAACAGGGTCACGTACACGGCAATCAGGGTGCAGACCAGCGTGAAGCCGCCAATACCCCACTTCCATCGCCAAATAGTCCCGAGGAGTTGCCCGAAGTCGATCAGGTTCTCCTCCGGAGCCGCAACGCCAGCGGGGATACAGACCCAGTTCGGAGGCGATTCGTTTTGAATTGGACTCTGGCCGTCCACTATCGGTTTCCTCTTCCTTGTCTAAATTTGGGGGCGATCATTTCAGTTTTCTTGTCCTAACCCGGCATAGCCGGAACCAAACAGGTTTTTTCCTTATGCCGCGTTTCCGAATTGTATTAATGGTTTCTCAAACTGTTTGAGGGCGGTTGAGTCATGGAACTTTTCATCGACCGTCACGCCGCCAAAATACGCGGTGACCGGTCTTGCCTCGCCCAGGTGGTTATCACCGGGACGATCCCCGGCACCTGCTACGCGGGACGAATGACCGCCTGCCTGAATTCCCATAGGACCAGAATTTTCGACTATCCCCGGTGGGCCGAACCTCTGAGAGCAGAAATCCGTTCCAATGCCGAACGGCTGGCCCAAGAAAACAACCTTGAGATCGAATTCATCGGCAAAAAGAACTTCCGAAAAGAAGAGCGTGTCCGGGCGATCGTAGAACAACGAGATGATCAGCCTGGCCGGGTTCATATATTTTCGGCCATGGATCCTTGTCCGACATACAAACCCTGGCATGACAAGAAGACCCATCAGACCTTTCTCAAGCCCGGGCAGGCCAAGTGCCTGCACTACTATTTTTACTTCATAGATGCCGACCTGGGCCTTTGCCATCTGCTCGTGCCCACCTGGGCGCCTTTCCGCCTTCAGTTCTATTACAACGGCCACGGAGAACTGGCGGCCAAGCTCCGGGGAAATGATATCGGCTTCGAGATGCTCGACAACGCCTTTGTCTCCATCGAAGATTGGGATGAGGCTCAGGTGCTGGCCGACCAAATCCATCCGGAGCGGCTTCATAACAAGCTGGACCAGTTCGCCGACAGGTTTTGCCCGGTCATTGGCCATTTTGACTAAAAATCAACTCTTAAGAGATTAAACCAGCTCCCTCAATCAACCGCCGGGCCGGGCACATCCGGCCATCATGATTGACGCCCGCTTCGGCGATGATGTAGGGCCGAGACAAGGCGCGGGTTCCACGACGAGTTAGAGCAGACCCATTAGCCTGGACACGTCAAGCACTCCTGTACATGCGGACCACATCCTCCGAGGACGCGTAGAGATCACAGGTCCGGGCCGACAGGCGGTCCAGGTCTTCCCGGGTATCCACGTCAAGTCGAAGGTCCGGACAGGCCACCTCTTCATTGGGCGGATCGAAGGTCCGGATGGAAAAATGGTCCGGATGGTCGAGTATGTATAACAAACAGTGTTCCCGATGGTTCGGCTGGACGGCCAGACGCTCGATGCGCTCGAGTATGGAGAACGGGACCATTTCGGCGCCCAGTCCGTCCGGATAGCGGTTGTTCCGGGGAATGTGATTGTACGCGTAGTCGCAGGGCTCCCTACGGAAAAAATCGATGAGGTGATCGATCTCCTCCCAACTGATCAACGGGTTGTCCGCGCAGACACGGACGATATGGCTGGCGCCGACGTCTTGGGCCGCCAGGTGGAATCGCCTCAGCACATCGTCTTCAGGTCCGCGAAAAATCGAGACGCCCAGACTGGAGACACAGGCGGCCAGCGGATCGTTGGCCTCGGTATCAGGCAGGGCCACGACCAGGGCATCCAGTCTAGTAGAACGGGCCACTCGTCGGACCACCCATTCGATGATCGGCCGGTCATGGAGGGGCAGCAGCATCTTGCCCGGCAGCCGGGTCGACCCGATCCGGGCCTGGATGATGCCCGTGACGCGTTCCAGGGGCGGGGTCTTCACGAAAGCAGGCCCTCGATCATGCCAATGACCTTGGCCTTGTTCTGGATGAAATCGTAGCCATGCATCCTGTTGTAAAGATGTTTTCGAAATGATCGGTCTTCGATCAACCGTTCCAGAACTCCGACCAGGTCGGGCCGGGAGGCGATGATCGCCTAATCGATGGCGTGCGCTGGAAAGACGCGCACCGGATATCCCTTTCCGGACAGCCCTTTGAGGGCCAGTTCGTCCTCTTCCTTGCAGACGATCGTGGTCCGTCACCTCGTGGGCGATGGTCAAGGGCCGATAGACATGCCCCATGCCCACCTCGGGGCTGCCGATGACCCGGTAAACGATCCGTTTCCTGCGCAGCAGTTTCTCATAGATTCACCAGTCCTGAAAAGACCGGATATCCACGGCCGAACCGTCCAGATAGCAGGGAAGAACGACCGGCACGGCCGAGTCTCCCGGTGTTCCGGCACGCAGGTAACTTAGACCCGGATATTGCAGTCGGGTTCAAGGGCAGATGAGTCCGTTTTGACTGTGCATGGAAGTGTCAGGAATTGAAGGTCCCCGCAGGAAGCTGCCGGGAATCTTCGGCATGTAAGGAAAAAGTCCATTAGCTTGGTTGGCGGGCAAACCCCGCAGCAAACCGATCGAAATGCGCCCGCCCGACATGCTCAAACAAGGCTTCAATGGATAAAGGCAAAACAGGGTCAATCAGGGGCGAAATTCCAAACTATCATAGTGCGCCGCCCGACTATTTGTCCTTCAATATCAGATAGTTATATATAAGTGTTCAGAATCGGCTTACAGCTCCGCTTTTTAGGTTACAAAATAATCTGAACCTGAAGCATCATGATATAATATCGAATCGGCTTCCGAAATCAACCGTTAATTCAACTGACCCGAAAGACCGGTTTTCGTCTGTCCGGTCCGATTAAAAAAAGCGGCTGTATTGATCCACTTCCCCACCAGAAACCATTGGCGACGGGTAACGATAACCCTGGCGCCGTTCCCTTCAGGACACCGGAAGCCCCCCCGCCCGGACGAAAACCTCGTGCCCGGTCGAGATATTGGCATTGCTGGTGGACCATTTGTCCTTCACCTTATCCGAGTACTTCCTTGTGTCATAAAAAACCACCCGCTTTTTGTACCCGTGTCAATCCGACATGGTCCAACGAGCGAAAAGCGTGGTCGAGCAGCTTGACAAGTTTTTATCTCGCACTCATGGCGACGGCCCTCAAAAAGCTGCACCCCTGCCCCGAGGCGCCCTTGAACTCGATCCCTTGACCAGGCGGGCCTACCTGCCGAAGTCATAAAAAAAGCGGATACCCGGTTGGCAGTCCGATCTACCGGACATCCCGTCAACCTCTATCCATTTTTTCCTTCATGCCCATTACGCCGAGGTGGCGAAATAATGACCACGACGGGAATTTCATGATCCCCGTGTGTATAACCGGTCCACCTCGTCCATTTTTGGATTTTTTCCAGGGAGAGTATCCGTTGAAACCACAACTGAAGAAAAATGGCCGTATTCACTCGTTCCCAGCATAATCGTCTCTACGTCGGACAAACTCGATTTCGCCCCTCAGTTTTAATCGATGAGATACAGACAACTCCTTGGTCTGAAAAAATCCAAAAGTAGTATATTCGAGCCCTCGATGTTTGTCAAGGCATTTTATATTATTATATTTCAGGGAGTTATATTATTTTCCGGACCCGTTCCCCACCCCTTTCCATGACTCGTTTTTCATCATGTGCCCCATGTTATTAGATCAAATCCAATGCCTCAAGGAAGGGGACTAATCCCATCCCCGGTTTGAATACTTACATATAAAAGTCCGGGAGCCCTCGTTCCCATCTCCAGGCCCCGGATATCCCCGGAAGGTACCCAGGCTCACCATGATGCCGCCCGTTGGGTAACCGATATATGAACTCGGCTTTTCCCCGCCCCCAGGCCAGATCAAGGTAAGGGGCCATCGGACCTGCCTGGATTTTTTCTTCGGCGTGAAAGAACTGAACCCGGCGATGCCACCCCCGGAAAGCGCAGATAAAAAGGGTCGGCCAGAACTGGCTAACCCCTTAAAATGATATGGTGGGCGATGCGCGACTCGAACGCGCGGCCTTTGGTTCCGGAGACCAACGCTCTATCCAACTGAGCTAATCGCCCGCCGGAGGCCAATCCTATAGATGAGCGCACGGATTGTCAACCTCTAATTACAGGCCCTTTGAGCGTGGAGGGCCCTCGCAAGACGTCATTTAAAAGGCCGTGCCATAGGCCGCGGCGTGTTCGACCTTTTGGCCTATGTATATTTCAACCATTTATGATCATTATATAATATCAAAAATGACCTGATCAGACGCCAGACCGGCCGTCGGGTCGGGGTCTGCCCTGAGCGGTTTTCAGTTTGACACCGGGCTCGTTTATGGGTACCTATCGCCTTGACGTCCCATCGAAATTCTTCGTATACGGACGCGGGGCTATGAACGCTGATTCGGGAACGGGCCGACGGCCTTCACCATTTTATCCTTTTTCCGCCATTGCCGGCCAAGACCGGATGAAGCGGGCCTTGCTTGTCCTGGCCGTCGATCCCGGCCTGGGCGGCGTGTTGCTGCTGGGAGAAAAGGGCACGGCCAAATCCACGGCCGCCCGGTCCCTGTCCGAACTGCTGCCTCGCCTGGAGGTGGTCCGTGGGTGCATCTATCACTGTGACCCGCACCGTCCGGAGGCCTTTTGCCCGGACTGCCGCCTTCGTGGCGATCGCGGGGAATACCTGGCGCCCGCCTGGGCCGAGACGCCCTTCTCGACCCTGCCTTTGGGTGCTACCGAAGATCGGCTGGCGGGCGGCCTGGATATGGAACGAACGGTCTCTTCCGGACGCCCGACCTTGAAGGTCGGCCTTCTGGGCCAGGCCAATCGCGGCGTTCTGTACGTGGATGAAGTCAACCTGCTCGAACCGTATCTGGCCCATATTCTGCTCGACTCGGCGGAAACGGGCCGGATTCGGGTGGAGCGGGAGGGGCTGTCCCTGTGGCACCCGGCCCGGATCACCCTGATCGGGACCATGAATCCCGAGGAGGGTGGCCTGGGCCCCCAACTTGCGGACCGTTTCGCCCTGACGGTTCGGGTCAGTGGTGAATCCGCCCCGGACCTGCGAGCTGAAATCATCCGCCGCCGGCTGGCCTTTGAAAAGGACCCTTTAACCTTTCATCGCCGCTGGCAGCCCGAAAACGCGGCCCTGGCCGAGCGGATCAGACAGGCCCGCCTGCGGCTGTCCAACGTCGAGGTCACCCCGAAGGCCCGGAACCTGATCTCGGACCTTGTCCTTGAGGCGGGGGTCCGGGGCCATCGGGCCGACCTGGCCCTGACCCGGTCCGTCCGCGCCCAGGCCGCATTCGAAGGCCTCGATTCGGCCGGCCCGGACCAGGTCCGGGCCGTGGCCGAAATGGTCCTGGAAGCCCGCCGGGTCGTCCGCAAAGCGCCGCCACCCGTTACCGCGGCCCTGGTGGTCGAGCCGGTTCGAGCGGAGCCGCCACCGGCGCCGGATCACCCCCCGGTGCGCCGGCACGGCCACCCGCCGGAGCCGCCGCCCGGGTCGGAACCCCAGCCTGCCTCGGCCGACCGGCCCCATGGACCCGGGCCGGCCTTTGACCTGCCCACGCCCACCGGACGCCGGGAACGCGGATCGGCCAAACGCTCCGGCCGGCGGACCGGCCGGCCCTCCAGGAACGGTCGAGGACGCTACTATCGTTCCTCGATCGAACGCCTGGGCCGGCCCGTGGCCCTCGACGCCACCCTTCGAGCCGCCGCGCCCCACCAGCAGACCCGCCGCCCGCTCGGCTCTCTTTCCCTGATCGTCCGCTCCCACGACCTTCGGGAAAAGGTCTTCCGCCGGAAGACCGGCCGCCTGGTCCTTTTCGTCGTCGATGCCAGCGGGTCGGTCGGCAGTTTCGACCGCATGTCCGAAGCCAAGGCCGCGGTCATGGCCCTGCTGGGCGACGCCTATCGTAAACGCGACCGGGTCGGTCTGATCGCCTTTCGCGGCCTTTGTGCCGACATCCTGCTGCCGCCGACAAACAGCGTGGAAACCGCCGGATGCCTTCTGGCCGAGCTGCCCACCGGCGGCAAGACCCCGCTCTCGGCGGCCCTGGTCCGCGTGCACGAACTGGTCCGGGTCGAACTGGCCCGGGAGCCCGACCTGACCCCCCTGATCGTGCTCATGACCGACGGGCGGCCCAACGTGCCCCTTGAGCCCGGGGCCAACGTCTGGCCCGAAGCCTGCCGGACCGCCGAACTCGTTTCCCGGGACCCGCGTCTGCGCTTCCTGCTGGTGGATACCGACCGGGGACATTACGCCGAACACAAGATGACCTGGGAACTGGCCCGCTGCCTGAACGCGCCGCGCCTGACCATCGAAGCGCTCAGGCAGGGGGCCTTGGAACCCTGGCTGGAGATTCTGTCCTGACATGAATGAAACGCCGAACGCACCGTCCATCTATCCCTTTCCCGCCCTGGTCGGGCAGGAAAGCATGAAACTGGCCTTGATACTCAACGTGGTCAATCCCGCCCTGGGCGGGGTCCTGATCCGGGGGGAAAAGGGCACGGCCAAGTCCACGGCCGTCCGCGGCCTGGCCCGGCTCCTGCCTGGCCAGAAGACCGTACCCGGCTGCCGTTTCAACTGCGACCCGGACGACCCGGCCGGCTTCTGTCCCGAGTGCCGGTCGCGGACTGAAACCCTGGCAACCGAAACCCGGGTCCGGGTCGTCGAACTTCCGGTGGGAGCGACCGAAGACCGGGTCCTGGGCGCCCTGGACATCGAGGGCGCGCTGACCGAAGGGGCCCGGCGCTTCGAGCCTGGCCTGCTGGCGGCGGCCCATCGCGGAATCTTGTACATGGACGAGGTCAACCTGCTGGACGACCACCTCGTGGACGTGCTGCTCGACGCGGCGGCCATGGGGGTGAACATCGTCGAACGAGAAGGCCTGTCATACAGCCATCCGGCCGTCTTCACCCTGGTCGGGACCATGAACCCGGAGGAGGGCGAACTGAGGCCCCAGCTACTGGATCGCTTCGGCCTGTGCGTCAAGGTCGAGGGGCTTGCCGATCCCGTTGAACGGAGGGAGGTCGTCCTGCGCCGGCTGGCCTTCGAGGCCGATCCGGAAGGCTTTGCCCGACAGTGGCGGGAGGCCGGGCGCCGCACGTCCGAACGGATCGAGGCGGCCCGGGCCCGACTCGGAGAAGTAGTCGTCACCGACGAGGCCTTGACCCGGGCCGTGGACATCTGCCTGACCCTGGGCGTGGACGGCCATCGGGGAGACCTGACCGTCATCAAGACGGCCCTGACCCTGGCCGCTTTCGAAGGACGGGCCCGGGTCGAGAACCGGGACATCGACCGGGCCGCGGAACTGGCCCTGCCGCACCGGGTTCGTCGTCGGCCCTTCCAGGAGGTCCGGTTCGGAGTCATCGATCGCCTGGCCCAAATCCGGGACGGGTCGGACGGATAGACAAGCGCGGCGGACCGACCTCGCGGCCACCGGTGACTTTCAGGGTATTTACAAAAAGTTCGCCCCCTTTTATATTCGAAATACGTTGGGATAGTGTCCGGCTGTATTACGTCAGGGCCTGCCTGTTCACGCCCGGGGGGTCGGGTTAAAGCCAAGGAACCGTTTTACGACGCCGGCCTACGGACCCGATCCGGCCCGGAGCATTCGCGGTTCGCTTCCCTTGCGGAGCGGCCCGGGGGCTACAAACCGATTCGGATGAAATACCCTCGAAAGAGGCCAAGCTTAGGCGGTTAATTTATGGATGACGCTCAAAGCGCGTGCTTGAAATGCGGGACACCCCTTGAATCCGATGACAAGTTCTGCGGCGGCTGCGGCCAACCGGTTTCGCCGGCCCCCCAGGCCCGGCCGGGTTTTTGCCAGGCCTGCGGTTCCCCCTTGCCCGCGGCAGCCAAATTCTGCCGCGAATGCGGCCAGCCCACCGGCGAGGCCCAGGTCCAGGTTCCATCCCGGCGGCCGAATCCGCCCCAGATGCCGCCCGGGGCGCCGCTTCAGGCCCAGCCGTCCCTCGGGCCTGGGAAAAAGGCCAGCCTGGGACTGTTGATTCCCGGTTATATCTTCGCGGTGTTGGGCGGTTTTATCGGGCTGGCCATCGGCATTCACATCTGGCGGGGCAAGGAGAAAGACGCCCTTGGCAACAAGTACCCGAAATATGCCAAGGCTTCACGGGTTCAGGGCATGATCATCACCATCCTCTCCTTGGTCATGATGGCCATATACATCAGTATGAGAAAAGGTTGAGCGATGGTGGCATGAGTCCCAAGGAGGCTCGCACATGACGAATACTCCCCGGTTTTGCCGACAGTGCGGCGGCGGCCTGAGTCCGGGCCAGCGTTTCTGCAAATCATGCGGCCAGCCCGTGGAGGCCAAGGCCGCAGCGCCGGAGGCCTGCCCGGGATGCGGGTCGCCCTTGCGTCAGGGCGTGGCCTTCTGCACGGTCTGCGGTCAGGCGGCCACCGGCCAGGCGCCTCCCGCCGCCAAGCCGCAAGCTGTGAAGGTCCAGACGGCCGAACAACCCGCACGTCCGGCAACGCCGCCGCCACCGCCAAAGCCCCAGGCCCGGCCTGCCGCCGGCCAACCGGGCCGCTCCAAGGCGTTGGTGCTCGGCGTGGCCGCCGGGGCCGTGGTCCTGATCGTCATCGGCGCGGCTGCCGTCTATATGCTTACCCGGACTGACAAGCCCGAAGCCCCGTCAATTGCCAAGGCGGTTCAGGAGGCCGTGTCCCGACCTGAAGTTTCGCCCGCCAAGGAGTCGGCCAGGCCGGACAACTCGGCCCCGAGCCGGCCGGCCGCCGTCGATCCGGCCCAGGCGTCCCGGGCTAAGGCGGAACTTGAGCAGACCCAACAGAGCTACCTGGCGCTCCGGCGGCAAGGCGTCGAGGGGGTCCAGGTCGAGCGTTCACTGACCACCTACCGACAGGCCTACAATCGATATTTCGACCTGAGAAAACAGGCCGCCCGATAACCGTGCTTCTTCGACAGGTACGGGAGAGCCAAATGTTTGGTTCGCGGGCTCCTCGCTGCAGACCGCGAGGAACCCGCCCGCCCTGCATGTTCAGTACCGTAAAATCCGGGTCAAGGCGACGGAGCCAGCTTGCCCCCGCTGACGGACCACTTGCCGTAATCGCTTTCACCGCCGCCGTTCACCGTGCCCGTGCCGGCAAAGCCGGCGCCGTTCTGGGCGCCCGTGATCGAGCCGCTCAGAGGCCCGTTGCAGGTCATGCCCTTCTCACATTTGCCCATATACTTCCACTGTCCGCTGACCGTGGCCCGGACTGTCCCGGTTTTCACGTCGTAAGAACCGCTCAGGCTGCCTTGTAACTTGACCTGTTCCTTCTGGCCGCCGAAACTGCCCGAGACGCTGGTCCCGTTTACTTTGAGGGTCATATGGCCGCTGTAGCTGCTTCCGTTATACCGGCCTTCCATGGAGCCCTGGACGACCATGCGGCCCACTTCGATGGCCTGCTGATTCCGGGCGGACAGATTTTTCGCGTCAACGGCCTGAACCTCCAGGGCGTACTGCCCCGAATCCTTGGGCGCTTGCAGTGAAACCGAAGCCTCCCGGTTCCGGATGCTGCCCGAATACACGCCGCTCAAACGGAAGGGCGGCTCCCCCCCCTCGATCCGGATATTGACCGTAAACTTCTCGCCCGGGTTGAGCATCGGCTTGGACGTCTCCAGTCGGACGGTGAATTCGGTGAGCATGACCTGGGTCTTGGCGCTTGCGGAAAGCGGAGACCCGCTGCTGCTGTCCCGAACGGACACGCCGACCCATTGCGGCCCCGGCTTGGCAAACCGGGTCTTGAAGACGACCTGACGATCCCGGCTCTGCTTCGAGGCGGAACCACCGGTGGAAGTGGTCCAACTCAAGGTGAAGGGCGGCTGCCCCCCGGAAATGACGGCTCGAAAGTCCACGTCGTCGTTCGGGCGGGCCTGAAGAGTCGAAGCGGCCAGAGAAACGCCGAACTGCTTTTTCCCGGCTTCGGCTTTTTCCGCCAAACGCTTCTCCCGTTCCGCTTCCTCCGTTTTCTGTTCCCGCTCGGCCGTCTTGACGTCCTTGTCCAGTTCCCTGAGTTTCTGTTCCTGCTCCTGGCGCTCCCTCTTCAGCTCCTCCAGACGCTTCTTGGCTTCAGCCCGCTGGCCATCGCTCAGGTCCTTGTTCCGCGCGTCCTTGGCCGCTTCCTGTTCCCGCTCGGCCAGGGACTCGGCCCGTGAAGTCTGCCATGACTTTTCGTCCCGGCCGGTTTCGGCGATCTCCGCCTTAAGCTGTTCGGCCATCTGATACATGGGAGTATCCTTTACATTACCCCCCATCTGGGATTCGGCGAATTTGAACAACCGGGCGTTCAGCCGCTGGGCCTCCTTGACGTCCCCGTTGTCCATGGCCGCCTTGATCTTGAGGATCATTTTCTGGGAGACGTCCGTATCGCTGCGATTTGCGGCGGCTACATTCTTTTGAGCCTCGTTGATGGCGTCATTCGCGCTCAGTCCCAACTGGACGGCCTCGGAGACGCGGCTGCCGGTCCAGGTCGTCGCCGCGACCAGGGCGATTCCGACCGGGCCGGTGGTGGCCTCGACGGCCACGGCCCCGGCCGACAAGGCGGTGCCGACGATGGTCCCGGTCGTGTTGGCGATGATTTCCTGCTTGCCTTCCCGGACCGTTATTTCCCCCCGGGCCACCTTGGCCTTGGTCTCCGTGGTCTGGTACATGAAGTTTACGGCGGTGAAAGCATGGCCCACGGCCCGGCCGACATATCCTGCGGTATCCTTGACCGCCTGGACCGAGGCGGCCTTGCGCACCGTGTTGGCCATGGTCACCAGGTGGTCTCCAAGCTTGACCTTGACGACGGTCTCGACCGTGTTGCCTACGCCGTTGACGATGTTGTTGGTGACGTACGTCCCTACCTCGCCCAGGCTGGGCAGCATGTCATTCACGCTGGGCAGGCACCACATGCCCAGAGGGTCGGACATGTCCAGGGGCCTGTTCCTGGCGTAGAGGTAGGGATTGAGGGACAGCCCCTCATGCAGGTATCCGGCCACGGGGTCCCGGGAGATGAACCGGCCGGCTTCGGGGTCGTAGAATCTGGCCCGCATGTAATACAGGTTGAACAGCGGTTCGTACCGCTGCCCTGAAAAACGGAACGGCGCCTCGACTTCACCGGTCTTCGCAATCAAATTCCCAAACGGATCGTACCGATAGGAAGCCGCTTCCTGCCCCTTGGCGTCCGTGACCAGGACCACGTTGCCCTGGTGGTCGCGATGGAAGAACCAGACGGATTCCGCCCCGCCATCGGGCGGGAGCGGTATCTCAATCATGCCCAGAATCACGTTCACGGCCGGAGCGTATAAATACAGGCGGGACCAGTGCAGTTCGGGGTCTTGCGGGGTCAGGCGGACCAGCTCGGCCAGGGGATTCTGGCCGTCGTACAGGATATACGTCGTCCGCTGTCCGACCGTTCGGGAGACCATCAATCCCTGCTCGTCATATTGGTAGGCCGCCTGCTTGCCGTTTGGACCGGTGATCCGGGTCAAACGGTTTTCGAAATCAAACGCAAGGGCGAGTTCCCCTTGAGGTCCTTTGCGGCCGGTCAGGCTGCCCTGCCCGTCCCATGTGTATTCAGCCTGCCCGCGTTTGGAGAGTCGCCCCCCGGGCTCGTATTGGGAGGCCAGGGCCTGACCGTTCACCTGCTCCTCGACCCGGTTGCCCCAGCCATCGTACCGGTACTCGTATCGGCCCGTTCCGCCTTCCGCCCGGACAAGCTGCCCGCGGTCGTCGTAGGCAAAGGCCCAGGTTTCTTGGCCGTCCTTTCGGGAGATGGTACGTTCTTCCGCATCGCGAGTGGTCTGGACGGCGATCAGGGTGTTCTGGCCGGCTTTGACCTCCAGTTCCAGATTCCGATCGTCCCGGTTCTGAAAGGCCTGCTGAACGCCGTTGGGATACCGGATCGACTTGAGCTGGTCCTGGGCGTCGTATTCATAGACCAGCTTTCCAAAGTCCTTGGACTCGATCCGATCCAGCCGCCCTCTGGGCCCGTAGCAGTAGTGCAGTTCCCGGCCGGCGACCCGGACCGTCCTTGAACCGGCCCCTGACTTGCCATCCTGGTACGTGTATTCGACATAGGTCTGTTTCGGGGCGGCCTCCTCGCCGGGAAGCAACTGGCTCGAAATCAGCCGGCCCCGGCGGTCGTACTCGTAGCGTTTGCCGACGCCGTAATATCTGGCCTCGATCATATTCCCGGACGGGTCGTATTGGAAATCGGCCCGGCCGCCGCCTGGATAGGACGCCGAAACCATCCGGTCGTAATCGTCGTATTGGTAGGCGACATTCCTGTCCGCGGCCTGGGTCCTGGCTGCCAGGTTCCCCACCGCGTCGTATTCCAGATTGAGATAGGGTTTTCCGTTCAGGGACTTTTCCACCGGGCGCCCGGCCAGGTCGTACCGGAAGCCCTGACGGCTGCCGTCGGGATAGGTCAGGTCCGTCACCTGTCCCATGTTATCGACTGAATACCGGCACATACCGTCCCGGGTTTCGATGGGCCGGCCGGCCTGGGACAGGTTGTAGTCGGGCAGGTCCTCGGCCACACCACGGCGAAGGGAGGATTGGAACTCGGCAACGGGCCGGTCCTGACCGTCCTCGGTCCGGTAGCCGATCAGGTTGCCGGCGTCATCGTATTTAAAATCCAGAGACAGCCCCGCACCATCCGACAATTTGACCGGCTGCCAGTTGTTTTCATATTTCAGGTTGAACGTGTTCCCGTCGAAATCCGTCATCCGGGTCACGCGCCCCCGGCCGTCGTACTGGAAGGACCGGTTTCCGCGGGCCTTGTCGCTGTACCGGGTCACGTTGAAAGATCGGTCGTATTCAAAGGACAGCACGTTGCCGTCCGGAGTCCTGACCTGTTTCGGGTAGGGTCCCGAGGGATAGTATTCGGTCTCGAGACGACGGTCACCGGGCATGATCACGGCCGTCTGCCGCTTGTCCAGGTCCCATTCGTAGGCCGTGGCCCGGCCTTTGGGGTCGATCCGGGCGATAACCAGCCCGGTAACCGGGTCGATCCGGTATTCCGTCTTATCACCCGTGGGTCCGATAACGGACTCCCCGCTGCCGTCTTTTCGGTAAGTGCGGGTGGTCCTGGCCCCGTTGGGCTGGATTTCCGCAAAGATCAGGTCCCTGCCGTCGTCCTTGTATTCGTACCGGGTTCGATACCCGAATGGCGTCGTGGCGGACAGGACCCGGCCATTGCGGTCGTATTCGTACCGCCAGGACAGGTCCCCGGCCAGGACGACTTCGGAGATGCAGTCCCTGTTATCATAGCGGTAGGTTTCGTTCAACCGGCCGTTGGCAAAGACCCGAACCAGGCGGCCCTCGTTGTCGTATTCGTATCGGAGCCGATCCCCCAGAGAAGCGGCGGCCTCGACCAATCGGCCCTCGGCGCCGTATGACAGTTCGACCCACTGCCCCAGGGGGCCCGTCACCTTATGCAACCGGCCGTCCCGATAGGCTAGGGTCACGGCCTGGCCGCCGGCGTTGTCGATCCGGACCAGACGGCCGGTCACGTCGAAATGGTATTTTTCGTCATCGGTCACGACCATGATCGACCGGCCTCCGTCCCGGACCAGGTAAGGGTAGGGCGCGTCCGGAGCCAGGTCGTAGCGGTTCGGATGGTCCGGGCGACCGGCCTGTTTGAAGACCCGCACCTGGCTGTCCGGGCCGGCCACCGTGACGGTCTTTCTGGCCTCGTCCGCGTACGCGGCGTATTCATAGTTGTGCGACCAGCCCCGGCCTAGATCGCCAGGGAGGGTTTCCCGGCTTCGGAACGTACGGGTCAGTCCGAGGCGGCAGGGGTTTTGTGGAAAGGCCAGGTCGTGCTGCACGGCCTTCAAGGCACCGCTGTACGGCTCGACGGCCAGGTCAAAGGCGTGGACCGGCAGGGGACGGCCCTTTTCCGGGGCCTTGGCCGGCCGCCAGGCCGCTGCCAGTTTGTCGGCACGGGCCTTCTGGTCGGCCGTCAGCTCCCGGCCCAAGACGGTTTTGTTCTTGCCGGCGGGTTCGTGGCCGGCCGCCGTCGCCAGGCTGAACCACATGTAGGCCCGGATCGGGTCCTTGTCGACCGCTTCTCCCTGGGCGTAGGCCAGCCCGAGCTTGAACTGAGCCCGGGGCTCCCCCCGGTCAGCCGCCCGTCGGTACCAGGCCAGTGCCCGGGCCGGGTCCTTTTCCACGCCGCGTCCCTTTTCGTACATGCTTCCGAGGAAAATCTGGGCCTCGGCCAGTCCCTGTTCGGCGGCCTGGGCCAGCCAGGAGGCGGCCTGGGCCGGGTCGGCAGGGGCGCCTTTGCCGGAGTCGTACATCAAGGCCAGGGTGTACTGGGCGATGGGGTCCTTTTTTTCGGCCATGGGGCGGAGCAGCTTGATGGCGGTTTTGTAGTCCCCCTGGCGGTAGGCTTGTTTGACCTGGTCCATATCGGCGTAAACCGCTGAAACGACCGCCAGGCAGCCGATCAGTAAAAAAGCCATGATTTTTTTCATTTCCACTCCCACAACAACCCAAAATCGTGAACCGTCTTCCTCGCCTGTGGCGAATCTGGACGGCCGTCCGGTCAAATACACGAGCGGTAAACCCGCCCCGGGCAGGCCGGCCGAACCCAGGCCAGAGTTCACGCGCACGCGTGGCCCGGACCCATTGCCCCCAGCCTCGGCCATTTCCTTGATCGGGCTCGTTCCGGTGGCGTAAGCGACGGCCGCTACTTCATGATCTTGTCCAGTTCGTTCTCGGAGCCCAAAGCCCCTTCCTCGGTTACCAGGTCCGGCTCGTTCTTGTCCGCTCCGCCTCCGCTGGCGGCTTTTTTCGTCTGACGCTCGGGCCTGGCAATAGTCCCTTCAAAACCGGTCAGATAGGCCCCGTAGACCCAACCGTCATCGACCCGCTCGGACCGGACTCGAATCCAACTGCCCTTCCGCTCCAGGACCTCGACGGTTTCGCCCTTTTTCAGAGCGTTGATCACTCCATACTTGACCGATGGCCCCATGCGCACGGCAAGTCGGTGGGCGGTCACACTAGAGCGTTGCTGTAACGCTCCAGCGCCGCCGGTGGACTGGTCTTTTCCCGGGGCCTGGCCTGAGCCGCCTTTTTTAAAAAGGCCGTCCAGGGGGGACTCCGCGCAGCCAAACAACAAGGCGACGGCCCCGAGCACGACAATCAGTCGAAGGAACCGTGGTATCGCTTTTCCGGCCCGGCTCATATCTGCCTCCTTTATCCTAATCAAATAGCCAAGTTGATAGTAACTCATGAAATATGGGACCCGCAATCCCCTGGAAGTACCCTGACGGCCCCGGACTACGGCCCGGGCGCCCCGTCGGCCCCTGATTTGACTTGTCCGGCTGACGGGGATACACTGATAAAAAATCAAGACCCGCCAGGACACACCATGGGCCGGACTGTTTATCTCGTCGACGCCAGCACTTTCATCCACCGCGGCTATCACGCCATTCGGGACCTTTCCACCCGGTCGGGCCTTCCGACCAATGCCGTCTACGGATTTATCGCCACCATCCATAAGCTCCTCCGGGAACGGAAACCCGAATTCATGGCCCTGGCCTTTGACGCCAAAGGCAAGAACTTCCGCCACGGGCTGTATCCCGAGTACAAGGCCAACCGGCCGCCCATGCCCGAGGACCTGGTGGTCCAGCAGGAGCCGATCCGCCGGATCATCGACGCCATGGGTCTCAGACGCCTGGAAGTCGAAGGGCTGGAAGCCGACGATCTGATCGCCTCCATGGCCGTCCGCTTCCAAGACCAGGGCCACGACGTGGTCATCGTTTCGGCCGACAAGGATTTTTTCCAGCTCCTTTCCCCCCAAGTCCGCATGTACGATCCCAACCCCAAGCGGGAACAGTCGGTGACCGAAGAGACCCTGCGCGACAAGTTCGGTCTGACGCCCCGGGGGTTTCTGGAAGCCCAGGGCCTGATGGGCGACGCGACCGACAACATCCCGGGCGTGCCGGGAGTCGGGGAAAAGACGGCCGCCAAGCTCATAGGCGGGTTCGGGGACCTGGAAACCCTGTACGACCGTCTGGACCAGGTCCCCCAGGCCAAGCTGCGGGACAAGCTGGCCGAGCACCGGGAGGCGGCCTTTCTCTCCCGGGACCTGGCCCGGCTCGAGACCGGGGCCTCCCTGGGCCTGAGCCTGGAAGACCTGGCCGTGACCGAACCGGACGTCGAGGCCCTGCGTCAGCTTTACCAGGAGTTGGAATTCACCCGGTTCGCCGCCGAACTGGGTCCGGCAAAGACGGTCCGGTACGATGATTATCACCTGGTCCGCACCCCGGCGGACCTCGATATCCTGGTGCAGGAACTGGCCGGGGCCGAGCGTCTGTCCGTGGACACGGAAACCACCTCGGTGGACCCCATGCGGGCCCGCCTGGTGGGCCTGTCCCTGGCCGCCAAGTCCGGCCGGGCCTTTTATCTGCCGGTGGGCCACCAGACCCTGACCGGCGGCCAGCTCGACTGGTCGGACGCCTCCATACGGCTCGGGCCTCTGCTCGAATCGGCCGGCCCGCCGAAAGTGGGCCAGAACCTCAAATACGACTACATCGTCTTCAAGCGTCACGGCCTGGCCCTGGGGCCCATCGGCGATGACTCGATGATCGCCTCCTACCTCCTGGACCCCGGACTGGGCGGCCACAACCTGGAACGGATTTCCAAGACCTGGCTCAATCACGACCCGATCACATACCAGGAGGTCGTGGGAGACAAGAAGACCGGCTTCGATCAGATCACGCCCGAAGCGGCCCGGGAATATGCCTGCGAAGACGCCGACCTGGCCCTGCGCCTGGCCGCCGAGATGCGGCCCGCCCTGGAAGAGGCCGGACTGCTCCGGCTTTACGAAGAGCTCGAACTGCCCCTGGTCGAGGTCCTGGCCGAAATGGAGATGAACGGCGTTCGCCTGGACGAGGTCCTGCTGGGCAAGCTGTCCGAAGAACTGGGGGATCGCCTGGCCGAGATCGAGAGCCGGGTGTATCGGCTGGCCGGCAGGGAGTTCAACATCAACTCCCCGAAGCAGCTAGGCCAGGTCCTTTTCGAGGACCTGGGCCTGTCCCCGGGAAAGAAGACGAAAAAGAAGTCCGGCTGGTCCACCGACATGGAAGTCCTGACCGAGCTGGCCCCGGTCCATGAGCTGCCGGCCGAAGTGCTCAACTACCGAACCCTGGCCAAGCTCAAATCCACGTACGTCGAGGCCCTGGTCCAACTGATCCACCCGGAAACCGGCCGGGTCCACACCTCGTTCAACCAGACCGTGACCGCCACGGGCCGCCTGTCCAGTTCCGAACCCAATCTGCAGAACATCCCCGTGCGGACCGATGAGGGCCGCCGTATCCGCCAGGCCTTCATTCCCGACCCGGGCCGGCTCATCCTCTCGGCCGACTATTCCCAGATCGAGCTGCGCGTCCTGGCTCATTACTCGGGCGATCCCGGGCTCCAGGCCGCCTTTCGCGCCGGAGACGATGTTCACACGCGCACCGCGGCCGAGGTCCACGACATCTTTCCCGCCCTGGTCACCCCGGAAATGCGGCGCGAAGCCAAGGCGGTCAACTTCGGCATCGTTTACGGCCTCCAGGCCTTCGGCCTGGCCAAACAGCTCGGCATCGAACGCAAGGCCGCCCAGGAATACATCGACCGCTATTTCAAGCGCTATGCCGGGGTCAAGGATTTCATCGACCTGACCCTGGACCAGGCCCGTCGGGACGGCTTCGTCACCACCCTGCTGGGGCGAAGACGGCTCCTGCCCGAACTGGGCAGCAAGAACTACCAGGTCCGCTCCATGGCCGAACGCATGGCCGTCAACACGCCGATCCAGGGCTCGGCCGCCGACCTGATCAAGCTGGCCATGCTGGCCGTACACCGGACCATCCGGCGGGAAGGGCTCGATACCCGCATGCTCCTTCAGGTCCACGACGAACTGGTCTTCGAGGTCCCGCAGGACGAACTCGAAACGATCAAGGATATGGTCAAGCGGGAAATGGAAGGCGTTTACAATCTGGACGTGCCGTTGGTCGTCGACGTCAACCACGGCCCCAACTGGGCCGAAGCGCACTAGCCCGTATTTCTCGCCGGGTTCCGTAGCGAGGTCGAGAAATCATTAGCGAAACGCGAACTTGGAGGAGATTTTGGCCGCAAGCATATCAGGGCGATATGTTGAGGACCAAAATCTTCGAAACGAGCCTTGCAGCAAGGATTTCCCGGCCGCGGCAGGAAGCGGGTGAGAAATCCGGAATCGTGGGTTGCATGAATCCGTGTAACGGCGTTTGCTGGTCCGCGGGCTCCTGCTTCAGAAATCATTCATGGATTATCTGGCGCGCCGGCCTCCCCGCTATTCCTCTTCATCCAGCACGGCCCGGACCTGGGTCAGGAGGTCCATGACCTGGTAGGGCTTGCCGATGTATCCGGCTGCTCCGGATTCAAGCGCCTTTTTTGCATGGCCCTCCATGGAATACCCGCTGGCGATGAGAACCCGGGCCGAAGGGTCCTGCCGCAACAGTTCGGCCAGACATTTGTGGCCGCCCATCCCGGGCATGCCCAGGTCCAGGATGACCAGGTCGATCGAGTCCTTGATGGCCCGGTAGACCTGGAGGGCGTCCTCGCCGCTGGAAGCGGTCAGGAGGGTGTAGCCGAAACGTTCGAGGACCTGGACGGCGAACTTCCGGATGGGCTCCTCATCATCGACCAGAAGAATGCGTTCGGTGCCTCCGGGCAGTCTCGGCTCCTCGGATTCGGAATCGTCATCCACCATCTGGTCCACCGCGGGCAGATAGACCCGGAAAACCGCCCCCTGGCCCGGTTCGCTGTAGCACATGATGTAACCGCCATGGGTTTTGACGATCCCGTAAACCGAGGCCAGCCCCATCCCGGTTCCTTTGCCGACCTCCTTGGTGGTAAAGAACGGCTCGAAGATATGGTCCAGCATCTCTTTGTCCATGCCCATTCCGGAATCCGTGACCTTGAGGCAGACGTAGTCGCCGGGACTGGCCCCCAGGTGGCACCGGCAGTAATCTTCGTCCAGGACCACGTTCCCGGTCTCGATGACCAGCCTGCCCCCATCCGGCATGGCATCGGCGGCGTTGCTCCCCAGATTCAGAAGAACCTGCTCGATCTGAACGGGGTCGGCCTCGACCGTCCGAAGGTCGTCGGCCAGTTGAAGGTCGACCTGGATCATTTTGGGGATGGTTCTTTTGAACAGCTTTTCCACCTGCCGGACCAGGTCGTTGAGGTCCAGGGGACGGCGGTCGATCCCGGCCTTGCGGCTGAAGGCCAGGAGCTGCCGGACCAGGTCGGAGGCCCGCTGGCCGGCTTTCAATATCTCCCTGAGTTCGAGATGGCCCGGGTCGCCGGCTTTTTTGTTCAACAGCAGAAGCTGGGTGTACCCGTTGATGGCCTGGAGCAGGTTGTTGAAGTCGTGGGCGACCCCGCCGGCCAACGTGCCTACGGCCTCCATCTTCTGGGCCTGGCGGAGTTGGACTTCAAGTTCGTCCCGGACCTGTTCCGCCTTTTTCCATGCCGTAATGTCGGAAAAGGAGATGGTCACCGCGTATGGTTCGTCCTGGCCGGGTTTGAAAACGGGCCGGGTGTTGACGGACAGCCAGGTATAAGAGCCGTCCGGATGCCGGATGCCCCGAATCTCGCCTTGCAGAGCCCGACCGGTCCTCAGGGTAATCATCGAGGGGTGCATCTCGCCGGGGCAGTCCGTCCCGTCTTCATTAACCAGGCGCCAGTCGTAGTCCACCGAGGTCAGCCCAAGGGCCTCCCCCGCCCGGATGCCGAATATGGTTTCCGCGCTATGATTCCAGGTCAGGATTTCACCCGCGGCGTCTTGAAAGATCACGCCCTCGTTGAGGGACTCGACAACCGCGCGGAGACGGTTTTCGCTCTCCTTCAAGGCTTCCTCGGCCCGCCTGCGCTGGGTTATGTCCAGTACGATCCCGCCGATGGCCTCGACCGCTCCCTCCCGGTCCAGCAAGGGAAAATACTGGGCGATGTAGTCGACCTGCCGCCCGTCCTGGCACTGCCCGCTGGACTCCAGGGTGGCCACGGTTTTCGACCGGATAAGTTGGCGCAGGAACTCCTCGTGGTCCCGGGCCACATTCGGGTCGTCGAATACTTCGGCGATGGTCCGGCCGATATGTTCGGCCGCGGGCCGTCCGTTCATCGCGGCCAGGGATTCGTTGACGGCCTGGAAACGGACCGGGGCGCCAGCGTCCCAGATCAGAAAGCCCGCCTGGGAGGTGTTGAAAAACGTCCTGAAACGCTCCTCGCTCCGCCGCAGTTCCTCCGCCGTCCTTCTTCGATCCGCTTCCGCCCGGGCGGCATAAATCGCCATCTGGATAACGACATTCAGCTCCCGATCCTGGAACGGTTTCAAAATATAGCCGAACGGATAAGTGGACTTGGCCCGATCGATCCGCTGCTGGTCCGCATGGGCGGTCAAGAAAACAACCGGAATGCCCCATCGGTTCCGAATCGCCTCGGCTGCTTCGATCCCATCCATCGCCCCTTTGAGAACGATATCCATCAGGACGATATCCGGAGGTTCCGCCTCGATCATTTCCAGGGCCCCCTCGCCATAGGCCGTGAGTCGGCAGTCGGCGTAGCCCATGCCCTTCAGACGCAAGGTCAGGTCCTCGGCAACCAGACGTTCGTCTTCAACGATCATGATGCGGACCCCGGACTTGTCATCGAGGGAAACCATTACGCAACCTCTTCCGGATTCCCGGCCCCCTGAATATAAATTCGATTTAAACGGACGCAACGTCCGCGCACGGCTTCCAAACTCGGGCCAAGGCGTTGGACCAGCATAAATCCCCGGCGCATTGAAATCAAGAAAAATGTCCGGGCGTTTATCGTGATTTCCTATAAATATCGAAATGTTTTATCAATAAACGGGGTCCCTGGCCGTAAAACGGTTCATCGTGCCGGCGCGACTATTTCCGGCGCAGGGTCAGGTGGAGTATCTCGGCCGGGCGCCACAATCGCATCCGTGGTCCCCAGACCCCCGTGCCTCGTGAAACGATTGTCGTCATACCGTCGATTTCATAACGCCCGGCCAGGAGGGGGTAGCGAAGGCGGGCCAGGTATCCGAAGGGCCAGACCTGCCCGCCGTGGGTGTGGCCGCTCAACATCAGGCCCACTCCCAGGGACGCGGCCTGTTCGGCCTGCCAGGGGGTGTGGGACAGGAGGATCGTCGCTCCCCCGGGCCGTCCGGACAGAGCCCGGGGCATGGCCTGGCCGTCCCGGCCGGCCCGGCTGAGGCTGGTCAGGTCGTCCACGCCCGCCAGGATGAGGCCGGGCCGGACTTCGACCCATCGGTTCCTGAGCACCTCGAACCCCGCTTCGGTCAGGTATCCGGCCGCCCGGTCCGGATTGCCGTGCCATTCATGGTTGCCCAGGACGGCCCAGGCGCCAAGCGGGCGACCCGACCCCAGTTCCCCCAAGGTCTGAAGCAGCTCGTTGGCGGGATGCCCGTGCCCTTCCAGGACATCGCCCGACAGGACCACGATATCGGGACGCTCGGATCGAACCTGCTCGACCCGCCTGGCCAGCCAGTCCCGGTCCAGCAGGGGCTGACCCAGATGCAGGTCGGACAAGGCCACCAGGACGGTGCCGTCCAGTTCGGGTGGAAGATGCGCCAGGCCCACCTCGTACCGGACCCATACGGGTGCTCTCACACCCTGGACGAACCCGATCAGCGACAACACGACCCCAATGGCCAGGGACCCGCCCCGGAGGGACGGGGCGATCCGGGGCATGAGCCAACCGAACCCGGTGACCAGTTCGATGGCCGTGAGACTGATAAAACACAGGAAGACGACGGCCATCCAGTTCATGCCGGCCACTTCGAGCAGGACGGCCATGGGCCCCGAGCCGCCGTGACCGTACAGCCGGCCCGAAACGAACATCAACCAGAGGACAAGACCGGCCGCGGCGACCACGCCCCGCCGGACCCGTCGGGCCACCAAGGGCACGCTCCCGAGTCGCCAAAAGACATGAAGGTGCATCAGGGTGACGATGGAAATCAGAATGCCGCCGAACACAGGGCCTCCCGTCCGAACTGGACAAAATCGTTGCCAGGTATTTCCATAATCCCGGATACTGCGGTCGGGTTTGTAGCCCGGCGTCGAAATGCATGGCGAAACACGAAGCTGGACCGTTTTTTGGGGCCGCGGTCGTATCACAGGTTACGCCTTGGTCAAAAAGCGGGAAACAAGCGTTTCCGCAAGCAGTTGAATATCCCTCGGCAAGCCTCTATAAATACGCCCGCCCCCATGGATTACGGACCGAATCCGGAGACATCCCGATTTTCCCACAATAGCTCCCTGATTTCAAGAAACGACGGTCCGGGAACGCCCGGATTGATTACAGGGACATATCCGCATCCGGTCGCTCGAGCAACCTCGGGCCGCGGGACGACTCCGGTCCCGAGTTCACCGCTGGTTGAAAACGCAATTGGCCTTGAAGCTCTGCCTCAACACCTTATTCCGTATGGCAGGACCATGGCCATAAGCAACTCCGTGGCGGAAAAGACGGGAAGCTCGAGCTTCCAAGATCAGGTTCCGAAGCTGGAGCTTGGGAACCAGCAAATAAAATGGGGCGAGTTCATTGCCTGACCCGTCCAGGTCCCGGCCTGGAAACACCCGCCCCGCAAACCCCTTCTTCCGGAAGAAACTATTCAGTGCTTGGTGGCAACGTAGGACCGCCCTGTCGCGGCCTCTGGCCTCAGGACTCCGGCTGCCGCTTTTTCCATATATAGTATGGGACTCGGCGCCGGATTCGTCCTTCGGCCAAAGGCCCCGTGGGCGGCTGAAAAATGATATGCCCCGATTCATTGAATTGGTTACTTACGGAATCAGAAATTCCTTGACAGCATCGAGCCGCCGTTCTATACTGGTGGGACTTGATTTTGAGAAAGGTCGATGCAAGTGACCACAGGCGAACGATACTATTATTTTAGCTTTTACTTTTATTTTCGGGGAGGTCCGCCCGCGGCGCTTAGGTAGCAGAACATAAAGGGAAGAACAAGCCGCGGGGGATCGATCGCCGCGGCTTTTTTGTTTTCAAAGACCGTGGCGGCCCTCAGCTCCCACGGTCTTTTGATTAACCGAACAGGACGGGCCGCCGCGACGGCGGGTTCGATCCATATCCAACCCGCGGATCGCCGCGGCTGAAAACGATAACAGGCAGGGGAAGAAACATGTCGCGAATTCAGGATGTCCGTGTACAAGGCTACACGCCACTCATCACGCCCGGGCAGTTGATCGAGGAGCTGCCTCTCTCCCAAAAGGCGGAAGCGACGGTCATCGAGGGCCGCGCCGCCATTCAGAACATCATGAGCAAGACGGACCCACGGCTGCTGGTCATCGTCGGGCCCTGCTCGATCCACGACGAAAAGGCCGCCCTTGAGTATGCCGAGCGGCTCGCCGATCTGAACGAACGCGTCAAAGACACCTTCTGCCTTTGCATGCGGGTCTATTTTGAAAAACCCCGAACCACCGTGGGCTGGAAAGGCTTTGTCAACGACCCGACCCTGGACGGCGCCTACGACATGCAGGCCGGCTTGCGCCAGGCCCGCGCCCTGCTCCTCAGAATTGTGGAAATGGGCCTGCCCACGGCCACGGAGATGCTCGAACCCATCACCCCCCAGTACCTGGCCGACGTGGTCTGCTGGGCGGCCATCGGCGCCCGGACGACCGAGTCCCAGACCCACCGGGAACTCGCTTCCGGGCTGTCCATGCCCGTGGGCTTCAAGAACGGAACCGACGGCAGCCTCTCCTCGGCCATCAACGCCCTGGTCGCCGCTCGGGCGCCCCAGGCTTTTCTCGGCATCGACCAGCAGGGACGGACTTGCATCGTACATACCAACGGCAACCCTTGGGGTCATATCGTTCTGCGCGGCGGCATCCGTCCCAACTACGACCCCATCAGCATCGAAGAAGCCCGCCTCATGCTCATCGAAAAAAACCTGCCCGAAGTGATCGTGGTCGACTGCTCCCATGACAACTCCCACAAAAAACATCAGGGGCAGTCCAATGTCTGGCGCAACGTCATCGACCAGACCATCCGGGATAGCGAAGCCGTGGTCGGCCTGATGCTCGAAAGCAACCTGTACGAAGGCAATCAGAAATACGCCGGCGACATGGACAGGCTCCGCTACGGAGTATCCATTACCGACGAATGCATCTCCTGGGAAACCACCGAACAGCTCATCCTCGGCGGCCGGGACAAAATCCTCGGGTCCGAAAGCACTTTGTCATTGCGCCGGGCCTCGTAAGGCCCCGGTAAACGGCCGGCGGCGGACAGGGCTCGCCCTGCCGTCGCCGCGCGGCAGCCCCCCGATTTCCCCTACGACGCTTCATCCGACCATACCCGGACGAATTACCGCTTCGCCATCATCGCCTTGTGTCCCCTATCATTTGGCTGGCCGGCCCGCCGCCTCCTCTTGGCCCGGCCGGGGTCAAGGGGAGGGTGTAATATTTTGTTGACGGCGGCCTTAAAAACCAATATGAATGGATTCAGTTAATGAACTAAATCATAAATTCAGACCCGGATGAGCGACCATCATGGGCGTGGCCGAAAGACGACGGCGGGAAAAAGAGGCCCGCATCAGCCTGATTCTGAAACACGCCGGCCGGCTGTTTTCCAAACAGGGTTTTGAAAACACGTCCATGGAAGACATCGCCCGGGCCGCCGAGGTGGCCACGGGCACGCTTTATTTGTATTTCAAAAGCAAGGAGGACCTGTTTTACAGCCTGCTCACGCCCATGTTCCGGCTGAACCATGACGGGTTGGCCCGGACCACTTCGGACGAGGCCGAACCCGCGGACGCCACCCTTCGCCGAATCGCCGACCTGTTCCACGAATCCTACCGGGCCGAGCCGGACATCCTTCGGATTCTTTGGAGCTACGACGCGGCCCGGTATCAGACGGTCATGTCGGACACCAACCAGGAACGAATGGTCGAGGCCATCCGCCAGCATGTGCGGGTCATGGAGCGGCTGGTCGAGCGCGGCATGGCCCAGGGCCGGTTTCGGCCGGTGGACTCCCGGGTCACGGCCATCTTGATCTGGAGCATGTTCATGGGAATTTTCCAGTATGAGAACAACCGCCGCCACCTGCGCGGTTCGGACCATTTGCAGGAGACGCTTCGGGCGTCCGTGGAGTTCATTCTGTCCAGCCTGCTATCGGGACCGGACCGCGCGGGGGGCGGCTGAAGCCAACCGACCAGGCAAATCAAGGAGGTCTTCATGTCTTACGAAACTTTGCTCGTCGAAATCCGGGACTCAGTCGGCCTGATCACTCTGAACCGGCCGGACCGTCTCAACGCCATCAATTACCAGATGTCCGTGGACCTCGAGGCGGTCCTGGCTGAATTCGCGGCTGACGGACAGGTCCGGTCGGTGATTCTGACCGGGGCCGGTCGGGCCTTCTGCGCCGGGGCGGACATCAAGGAGATGGTCGATCCGGCGGCCCGACTTCTGCCTATCTACCGGCATTACAATTTTTTCAACCGGCTGGCCGATTTTGAGAAACCGGTTCTGGCGGCCGTCAACGGCGCCTGCAACGGCGGCGGCCTGGAACTGGCCTTGTGCTGCGATTTCCGTTTGGCCGCCGACACGGCCAGTTTCGGCCTGGGGGAGGTCAAGCTGGGGGTCATCCCGGCCGGAGGCGGTACGATCCGGCTGCCTCGCCTGATCGGAGCGGGACGGGCCAAGGAGTTCATGTATTTCGGCAATCGCGTGGATGCCGGAGAGGCGGAGCGAATCGGGCTGGTCAACCGGGTGGTGCCGCTGGAGCACCTGATGCCCGAGGTCAGAAGCTGGGCGGCCGAGTTGGCCGAACGTCCCCCGCTTTCCTTGAAGATGCTCAAATCCTGCGTCGACCTGGGTCTGGAAATGGACCTGACCGGGGCCCTGGACTATGAAAAGCGTTGCGCCGAGGTGTTGTTCGGAACCGATGACCGCCAGGAAGGCATGCGGGCATTTGTGGAGAAGCGTAAGCCGGTTTTCAAGGGCCGCTAGGCCCGGGCCTGGCGCCCGGAGCGGCGGCCCGCGGACCGCTTTGGAAAAATGGCATGTTTAGAACCTATCAACACGAGGAGTACCGACATGGACTTTGAACTGACCCAGGAACAAAAAATGCTGAAGGATTCCGCCCGCAAGCTGATGGAGCGGGAGATCGCGCCGTACATGGCCCAGTTCCCCGAAGACCAGGCCATGACGCCGGACCAGATCAAGACGGCGTTGAAAAAATTCATTCCCCTGGGCTACATCGGCGGCACTGTTCCCGAGGAGTACGGCGGGGCGGGTCTGGACTTCATGACCTATATTCTTCTCATGGAGGAGATCGACCCGCTGTTTTTCATTCCCATAATGATCACGGGCGGCGCGGCCGGGCAGATTGCCACCCTGGGCAGCGAGGAACAGCGCCGGACCTATCTCCCGGCCCTGCTCAACGCGGACAAGATCGGATGTACCGGAATCACGGAGCCCAATGTCGGTTCGAACCCCTCCTTCATCGAGACACGGGCCGTGCCGGACGGTGACGACTGGATCATCAACGGCGCCAAGATGTGGATATCGAACGGCGCCTTCTGCGACATCTGCATGGTCCTGGCCAACGCCGATCCGGGCAAGGGCCGCAAGGGGCTGAACTATTTCATCGTGGACAAGGAGCAGTCCCCCTTCGAGCAGCGGCCGATTCCCATCATCGGCGACGAGGCCCGCATGCCCGAGGTGGGCCATCTTACCTTCGAAGACTGCCGGATTCCCCGGTCGAACGTGATCGGCGTCCCGGGCGAGGGGCTCAGGGAGACCATGGTCATCTTCCAGCAGGCCCGGTGCCTGGTGGCCCTCAACAGCGTCATCTACGCCCAGAAGGCCCTGGATGCGGCGGTCAAGTATGCCAAGGAGCGGACCCAGTTCGGACGGCCCATCGGCCAGTTCCAGCTCATCCAGGCCATGATCGCCGACATGGCCGCCCTGACCGACGCGTCGCGGATGCTGACCTACCGGGCCGCCGCCCTGGTGGACCGGGGGGGGCGCATGCACCGGGAGGCTTCGATCGCCAAGTTCTACGCCACGGAAGCCGCGGTCAAGGTCACGTCCATGGCCATCCAGGTGCACGGAGCTTACGGGTTGTCCACCGAGTATCCGGTGGAAAAACTGTTCCGGCGGGCCCGGGTCATGACCATTCCGGACGGCACGACCCAGATTCAGAAGATGGTGGTGGCCCGGGAACTCCTGGGCATGTCCGCCTTCGCCTGATGTCCCCGTGGCTGCCCGGCCGGTGCCATTCCATCGGCCGGGCAGCCGCTCGATCAAATAACTCATGAATCCCCCGGCCCCGGACATGGTCCGACATCGGCCGTTTCCGCTCGTTCTCAAGCGCCAGCCTGGGAACCCGGGAACACTGTCTGGCCTTGGAGCGCTGCTTAAATACCTGATCCAATGGCGCCCGGCTTTGTTATAAGCCGCGCTGTATGGGAACCGGCAAAACAGGGCGGGTGCCCTCCTCCCGGCAGTCTTGCGCTTTCGACCGGCCCGTATCCGCCCCACTTGTTGACGGTTGTGGAAAAACATATTACAATTCAAGCACTAACCAAGGAGCGGTCGGGTGTTCGCTGCCCAGGACCTATTTTTTCCTCTCTTCCGGTGCGGGGTCGACAAGGCTTTCCTGCATGAATTCCAGCGATCCTGGGCCAGTCTGGGCAGACGATTGTCCGTGGGCGATCTGTTCGACTTCCTGGCCATCTTCCTGGTCCTGATATTCCTGCTTCTGATTCTGAGACTCTGGCTCAAGCCGCGCAAGGTCTCCTTCGGCCTGGCCGACGAGGGCGAGCGGATCGAGGACCCGACCCAGGTGCGGGACATCATCGAGCGTTCCATCGCGCTGCGAGCGGTATACGACATCGAGATTTACGACCGGGGCTATGAGGAAATTTACAAATGCCCGGCCCTGAAGATCAATGAATCGGGGCAGATACTGGCGGCCCTGGAAGTCTTCACCAACCCCGGTCTCGACTTCAGGGACCGGGAAGCCCGGGCGGTCTTCCGCATGTCCCGTCGGGGCGAGCAGGAGTTCTACCAGTTCGAAACCCGATCGGATGGTCTGGAGTTGTCCACCATGACCGGCCGCCGCGAACGGGTCCTCCGGCTGGAAATGCCGAAGGTGGTTTCCGTGGGTCAGAAAAGACGCTTTCTCCGCCTCCAGCCCACCGGACGACATGCCATCAAAGTGACCTTTATGGACAGCCTGCTTCCCGGAACGACCCTGCCCCTCAGGGGCTTTGAAACCCTGCACCAGGCGCCGCTCACGGACTTGAGCATCGGCGGCCTGCAGACCGTCCTGAAAATCCGGGGAGATCGCTTGCGGATTCGCGGCGACCAGGATGTTTACGTTCGTTTCCGGCTGGAATCGGCCGGATTGCATGTGGAGAACCCGCCGGACACCGTGATCGCGAAAGTCAAGGTCATCGCGGTCGAGCGCCTGGCCACGGGCCGTCGTTTCATGTCCCGGGAGGCTGACAAACAGACCGTGGGGCCGTATCAGGTCCGGTTGATGTTCACCCGCCGGGGACGGATCGACAAGGCAGCCCGAACCGTGACCTTCGAACCGATTCAACCGGCCTCTTTCGACGACCTGGGCCGCTGGATTCAGGCCTACCAGCGACACCGGATTCAAGAGGAACGGGACACCAAGCCCCAGCCGTCCCAGGTCAGAAACCTGTACGAATCCAAGCCGTTGGAAGTCGAACCCAAGTATCCTCCCAAGCCGCCCCGGCGGGAACCCCTGGAATGAAAAAGAGCGCGGCCGACCGCGCCCCCCTCGCCTTCAGGCCCCGGTCCGAACCGGCCGGGCTCAACCCTTGGGCAAAATATTGGTAAACTGGTATTCTTCCACCGGAACGCCCAGTGTGGCGTCGAAGTCCTCCTCCCCCCACTGTTCGATCCCCAGGTAACGCTTCCCGTCGTCGTCTTCATAGCCCCAGCGCAGGAGCGCCTGCCCCGGACCCTCTCCATCCTTGAAGTAATGCCCGCCGGCCATTTCCTCGAGGTAGTAGGTGGTCCCGTCCACCACGATTTCGTCGGGCGGATCGCCGTGCTCCAGGACGTGTTCCTTGATCCCGGAACCCAGACGGCCGAAAGCGATCTTCCGGTTCAGGCTCCACTCGACCTCGTCGTCATCCTCGCGTTCCAGGTAGACGAGTTCGTCCCCGCTCCGGAGCTGCCATTCCCGGCTGATGTCGTCGTCCCCCCATTCGTAGAAGTGAGCGGCCGCCACCTCCCAGGTCTTCATGTCGTAATCGACCAGCCAGCCCGGTTTCATGGCCTCGATGGTCATCCCGCTGATGGGATCGGGGCCCGGGTCCTTGTCTTTTTTGAACCAGTCCTTGATGCCCATCACAATGCCTCCGGATCAGGAAATGCCCATTTTGGCTTTGAGTTCCGCCAGCGATTTCGATGCCGGGACCCCCGAGCCGCTGGTCAGTGCCGCGTCGATCTCGTCGTCCACCCGCTTGTCGACCGAGGCCATCTCCCCGTAAGCGATGGCCAGGGACTCGTCCTCCTCGACCTTGTTCTTCATCTTTTCCAGCATGGCGATGGTCCCCGAGGAATCGATGTTGGCCAGTTGCTTGTTGATCTTTTTCGTGGCGTTCGCGGTCTTGGACCGGGCCCTGAGGGTCACCAGATCGTTTTCGTACGTGGTCACGTTGGACTTGATCTTGTTGACGTTGGCCTGAAGCTGGCTGGACATGTTTTCGTGACGCTCGGCCTCCTGGGCCAGCCGGATCGACTCGGCCGCGTTCTGTTCCTTCTGGCCGAGGGCCTCGCCGGCCAGGCGTTCGGCGTCGGCCGGCTCCAGTTCGCCGTTCTGCATCTTCTGCAGAAGCAGCATGGCCTTGCGTTCGTAGTCCGCGGCCAGCTTTTTCTTGTTCTCCGCCTCGCGCCGGGTCCGGATGGCGATGCCTTTGACCTCGGCCAGGGAGTTCATGGACTCCTGCAAGTCCTTCTTGAGGTCCCGGATACCCTGCTCGGTCATCTTGATCGGGTCTTCGAGCTTGTCGATCGCGGCGTGGGCCTCCGCCTGGCCTACCCTGAAAATACGAGAGAATATGGACATGGTCGTTTGCCTCCTCTTACTTCCTGGCGTAATCAAGCAGTACCGAACTGAACTCGGCCAGCCCCAGACTCAGGGACTGGATCGATCCCTCCAGCTCGTTCCGGTCGAGGTTCTCCAGTTGCAGCGTGTCCCGAAACAGAATGGTCCGGGCCTCCTCGTCCAGGACAAAGGCGCCGTGGACCAGGAGCCGGTTCATCTGGAGCAGACGTTTGAACAGGTCGCCGGGCTCGTTCGGGACCTTCATGATGGCCTGCTCGATCACCAGAATCGTGTCCTCGCAGTCGATGACCAGGTTTTTAAGGCCGTGATCCTCGTTCTCGACCACCACCAGTTCCTCCACGGGGTCTTCGCTGACGATGACCATCTCCATGTCATGGAGATACTGCTTGACCAAGGCAAACTTTTCCGACATGAAACGCCTCCTTTTGGTTAAACCAGTTTTTCAACCCAGGTGGGGCCGATCGACCGAAATGACGATGAGCTGATCGTCGGCCTGGAGTCGGTAGTCCGAGTCCGGGTTGGCCAGAAGTTTCCGGTTCTGTTTGTTTTCCACGCCGACGCACAGGACGCCGCAGGATTTTTTCAGTTCAGTCAGGACCTCGACAAAGGTCCGCCCCGAAAAGGCGGTCGGCAAGGGGACTTTATACAGCTCGCTTCCATAACGGTTGCTGACCAGTTCGGTGATGATTTTGGTCACCCCGGGGTCCAGGGCGGCCTGGACCAGCAGGTTCGAGCTGAGCTCGCCCAGGACGATGATCTCGTCGGCCCTGGCCCGCTGGCAGTGCTCGACGTTTTTGGCATCCATGAGTTCGACGCAGGTGTAAACGTCCGGGTAAAGGCTTTTCACGGTCAGGGTGTTGAGGATGGCCTTGGCGTCCCGCACCCCGGCATCGAGCGTGTCGTCGGCCAGGATGATGGCCGTGACGGCCCGGGCCATATTGGCCTGTTCCAGGGTGGCCGCGTCGATTTCTCCGTGGACGAAATGAAAATTCTTGTCCTCCAGTGGCTTTTCTTCAATCTCCGCCACCACGACGATGGGCGTGTTGCGGGTCTTGCTGTCGGCCCGGAGTTCGGCCACGACATCGGACCCTCGGTGGTTCCAGCCGCAGATGACAAAATGCCCATCCACTTTGATCGCCCTCCTGCCCCGATTTTCCATGATTTTATTCTCGACGAAGATGCCGGCGATGGTCGCGGTCAGCAGGCCGATGAAGCCGATGCCCAGCATCATGAGCACGATGCCGACGATGCGGCCGCCCAAGGTCACCGGCGAAATGTCGCCGTAGCCCACGGTGGTCACCGTCACGATCGACCACCAGACCGCATCGAAAAAGTCCGGCCTTTTCTCGAAGACCCAGAAGGCCCAACTGCCTGCCAGGACGAGGAATACGAGCAACAGGAGGACCCGGTGCAGGTTCTCGGCCTTGAGTTGGTCAGCGAGTTGTTTGAATAACCGGAAAAACGCGACCATGATCCGAGGTCGTCCCCTTCGATCGTCCAATTGGACCTGGTGGCCGCTCCGGCGGCCCCGCCTCGATGAAACGCCGGGCCCCGTTGGCCCGGCCGACAAACTGACTATGCGGGATAATATATCCTAGGCGACGCGATTACGTCAACCGGCCCGACCAAGTCCCCGGCCGGGCCGGGGACCATCGCGGGCGAAGGCCCGCGGGAGGCGGTTCATTCGTAGCGCAGGGCCTCGATGGGATCGAGGCGCGAAGCCTTGTACGCCGGATAGAAGCCGAAAAAGACGCCCACGGCCGCGGAAAAACAAAAGGCCAGAAGAACGGAATTCAGGCCGATGATCATGGGAAAGCCCCCCAGCTTGGCGATGGCGGCCGAACCGCCGATCCCCAGCATGACCCCCATCAAGCCGCCCAGCAGGGACAGGGTCACGGCTTCGATGAGGAACTGGATCAGGACGTCCCGTCCCCGGGCCCCCACGGACATGCGCAGCCCGATCTCGCGCCGCCGCTCGGTGACCGAAACGAGCATGATGTTCATGATGCCGATGCCGCCCACGATCAGGGAGACCGAGGCCACGGCGGCCAGCAGCATGGACATGGTCCGCGAGGACTCGGCCCGGGCCTCGAGGAACTGGGAAAGATTGGTCGTGCGGAAGTCGTTGTCCTGTCCGGCCCGGAGGCGGTGCCGCTGGCGCAGCAGTTCCGTCACCTGCTCTTCAACGTGATTGACCCGTTCGGACAGGTAGGACTTGACCACGATCGCCCCGACGATCCGACCGCCGAATTGGCGCCCGCCCAGGACCCGCTTGCGGGCCGTGCCCAGGGGCATGAAAATGGTGTCGTCCTGGTCCTGGCCGCTCGGGGTCTGTCCCTTGGCCTTCATCACGCCGATGACGGTGAAGGGGACCCGGCGGATTCGAACCATTTCCCCGATGGGGTTCTGCCCCTGGAACAGGTTGTCGACCACGGTCCGGCCCAGCAGGACGACCTTGCCCGCCCCCCGGATTTCCTCCTGGGTGAAGATTCGGCCGGACTCGATCTCCCATTCCCGGGCCTCGAAGTATTCCGGGGTGATGCCGTAAGCCACGGTGGACCAGTTCAGGTGGCCGAAAACCACCTGGGCCGATCCGCGAACCAGGGGAGCGGAGACCTGGACGTCCGGAATCTCCCGCCCGATGGCCTCGGCGTCGTCCTCGGTCACCGTGGGCATCGCCTCGCCGCCCAGGCTGGCCCCGCCCGAAGTGGTGGTGCCGTTGAGTACGAAGATGAGATTGGCCCCCAGGTTGTTGATGACCTCGGCCACCCGGGCCTCGGCCCCGGCCCCGACCGAGACCATGCTGATGACCGCGGCCACGCCGATGATGATGCCCAGGGTCGTCAGGACGCTGCGCATGACGTTGACCCGGAGGGCCCGCAGAGCCACCAGCAGGGCGTCGATGTAGTTCATGCCTCGGCCCCGCCTTCCTCCGGCATCGAGGCCAGGACGTCTTCGGCCAAAGGCGGCGAGGCCGCCAGCCGGTCGTCCATCAGGCGGCCGTCCCGGAAATGGAGCACCCGCTGGGCGAACTCCGCGATGTCCGGTTCGTGCGTCACCAGGACGATGGTCAACCCGTCCCGGTTGAGCCGTTGGAACAGGGCCATGATCTCCAGGCCGGTCCGTGTGTCGATGGCGCCGGTGGGTTCGTCGGCCAGCAGGAGGGCCGGCCGGGTGATCAGGGCCCGGGCGATGGCCACCCGCTGTTGCTGTCCGCCTGAGAGCTGGGCGGGAACGTGATGGGTGCGATCGGCCAGGCCCACGTCGGCCAGGACCTCCCGGGCCCGGTCGCGTCGCTCCCGCCGGGGATAATCGCCGTAGGTCATGGGCAGGGCCGCATTGTCCAGGGCCGTGGTCCGGGGCAGGAGGTTGAAGGACTGGAAGACGAACCCGATCTTCCGGTTGCGGGTCCGGGCCAGTTCGTCGCGGCTTAGTTGCGAGACGTCCCGGCCGTCCAGAAAGTAGTGACCCGTGGTGGGCCGGTCCAGGCAGCCCAGGAGGTTCATGAAAGTGGACTTGCCCGAGCCCGACGGCCCCATCACGGCCACGAACTCCCCGCGCCGGACCGAAATCGACACGTCCCGCAGGGCATGGACGGTCTGGGGCCCCAGACGGTAGTCCTTGCCCAGGTTTTCGGTTCGCAGCAGGATGTCGTCCATGTCAGAACCCGAGGCGCCCCGGCGGCCGCCCGGCCGAACGGGCCGCGGCGGGATGGCTTTCTCCCACGATCACTTCCTGGCCGGCCCGGACCTCGCCACGCACGATCTGGGTAAAGCTGCCGTCACCGGCCCCGGTCATCACCTCGATGGCCACAGGCCGGTTGTCCGGGCCCGGGACCCAGAGGCGGCCGGGCTGAGACGGACTGGCGGCCCGGGCCGAGAGCAGGCGCGCAAATTTTTCCCGCTGCTCGGGGGTCAGGACGGGCAGGAGGGACTCCCGGCCCCGGTCCCGCATTTTTTTAACTTCCTCCTGGATGTCCTCCTTACTGGCCCCCTGCATGTACATGGCCCGGATGCGTTCACGGCCCTGGGCGTACATGTCCCGGATGCGGGTCTGCTGTTCCTCGCTCAGGTCCAGGGCCTTGGTCAGGCCCCTCAGGCGGGTCTCAGCTTCTTCCGCGGCCCTGCTGGCCCGGGACGACCCTGATTGGGTCGCCCCGCCGGTCCCGGGCGAGCCCGCCCCTCCGCTTCCGGACACGCCGGTCTCCCGGGACGGCCGAAAGCGCAGGGCCGCGTTGGGGGCCTTGAGCACGTCCTGGCGCTCGTCTACCACGATGTTGACCGTGGCGGTCATGCCCGGCAACAGCCTGAGGTCCGGATTGGGGGCCGAGACCACGACCGGGTAGGTGACCACGTTCTGCATCGTCTGGGCCGCCTTGCGAACCTGGATAACCAGGCCGGAGAAATCCTCCCCGGGAAAGGCGTCCACGGTGAATTTGGCCCGCTGGCCCGTCTGGATGCGTCCAATGTCGGCCTCGTCCAGATTGACGATGACCTGCATCTCCTTGAGGTCCTGGGCGATGGTAAAAAAGGTGGGGGCCTGGAGGTTGGCGGCCACGGTCTGGCCACGGTCCACCCGGCGACTGATAACCACCCCGTCCACGGGCGAGCGGATAATGGTATGGTCCAGGTCGGTCCGGCTGGCCAGAAGGGAAGCCTCCCGCAACTGGACCTGGGCCTGGGCCTGCCGGACCTGGTCATCGCTCATCTTGACCTGGGCCGCCGCCTGGTCGAACAGGCTTTCAGACTCGTCGATCTGGCTCTTGGACACCGAACTGCGGGCGTAAAGGGCCCGGTTGCGATCAAGACCGCGTCTGGCCTCGGCCAAGGCGACCTGGGCCTTGACAACGGCCGAACGCTGGATGGCCACGTTGGCCTGGGCCACGGCCAGATCGGCCTCGGCCTGGCGCACCCGGGCCTCGAAATTGACCGGGTCGATCCGGGCGATGATCTGGCCGGCCGAAACCTCGGAGTTGAAGTCGGCCAGGAGTTCCTTGATCTGGCCGGAAACCTGGGAGCCGACCTCGACGGTGATGACCGCCTCGACCGTGCCCGTGGAAGAGACCTGGCTGATCAGGGCGCCCTGCTCGATCCGGGCCAGTTGCCAGGTCGGCGAGGAGGACCGGCCCTTCCAGGCCATCCAGCCCCAGACACCGGCCGCCGCCACAGCGGCCGCGAGGATGAAGAACAACGCCTTGCGCATGACCACCCTCCCGCGTTCGACCCGGTTCAATAAAGTGGATTCTGGGGATTGTGCATCCTGGCTTCAAGGGGGTCAAGAAAAAACGATTTCGAACAACCGGAACCCCCCCGGGGTGGGTTCCGGGCTATCCCGTCCCCCATTCTCCATTGATCGGGCGTTGCCTCCGGAAACGGACCGGCCGTCCGGGAACGGCTCGAAGATACGAAAAAAGGTTGATTCGATGCCCTCGCCGGGTTAAGTACCTTTAAACTCGAATCTCCGCGCCGTGCCCCCGGCTTCCTGACGGATGGGGGCGGCGCGCCCAAGCCATCCGAGAGGAAGGGAATTATGGAACTATTGGAAGCGATCAGGAGACGAAGGTCCGTCCGGGCCTTCAAACCGGAACCCGTGTCCACGGAGACCATAAAGCAGATTTTGGAAATCGCCACCTGGGCTCCATCCTCCGTGAACTCTCAGCCCTGGGAGTTTTTCATCCTCAAGGGGGAGAAACTGGACCAACTCCGGAACAAGGGTCTGGAGCTGGTCGGCCAGGGTGTCGGCCCCCATCCGGACGTGCCGCTTCCCGACAAGACAAGAGGGGATATGGGGCTGCCTGGCATTTACAAAAAGCGCCAGGTGGCCCTGGGCGTGACCATCTTTAAAATCCTGGGCATTCCCAAGGGGGACCAGCAGGCCATGATGGATTACATGGCCTCGATGTACCGGTTTTTCGACGCGCCGGCGGTGATCATCATTGCCCTGGACAAGGTGTTGCACCTCTCCTATCCGCTCATCGACATCGGCGCGCTCATTCAAACGATCGCCTTGACCGCCCAGGAATTCGATCTGGGGACCTGTATCATGCGGGCCATTGTGGACTATCCGGAGCAGGTCCGGGAAATCGTCGGGATTCCGGAGTCAAAACATGTTGTCATCGGCATGACCATCGGCTACCCCGACTGGGACCATCCCATCAACTCGTTCCGGAGCGAACGCGATGCCCTGGAGAGCATGTTGACGGTGGTCGAGTAAAAGACCTTCAGCCATCGTTCCCGGGCGCCGGCCCGGGAACCCGCGGAAACCGGTCGAGACATGGGGATGTTCTCTCGGCCGCCCCCTTTAAATCACCGAAGCGTCCGTTTCAGGTCGGCGGCCAGAAACCCGCCGATCATGGCCAGGCATTCCATGTCCAGGTACCCGCCGGCCCTTCTCTCGAAAAGCAGCAGGCATTTGGCCGGAAACTCCTCGTCCGCGTCGTGGAAAATCAACCAGAGCGGAATCCGGGGCAGGGCCGGCAGCCGCAGGGACAGGTCGCAGGCCACTTCATCCTCCGGGACCACCCCGCCCAGCCCCAGGCAGGCGGCTTCCAGGTCCCGGACCCGGCCGCGAAAGTCCCTGGCGATGGGCCGTTCCGCCGTGTCCAGGAACCCGCCCACGTACGGGGAGGCGTCCTTGAAGTCCCGGTAGGAAATCCAGTCGTCCCCCCGGGGCGGCCAGGCGGGGCGCAACAGGACGTACTGGCTCAGGACCACGCTCACGGCGTGGTGGGGCCGACGGCCGGTCGGACCAACGATATCCCGGCCGGAGACATGGTAGGGACGGTTGAAAAACGGTATGACCAGCCCGTCGCCGTCCGGTTCGCCGCCTACCGCCCGGGCCACGGCGGCCCAGTCCGCCCCGGCCAGGCGGTCCAGGTAATCCTGGTGGATTTTTTCGAAAATTTCCGCTTTTTCAGGCATGTTCGCTCCCGTCAACTCCATCTACCAGAGCCGGACCACGATCCGGCCCTCGCGGCGTTCACCCCGGACTTTTTCCATGTGCCGCAAGGCGGCCACTTCCCGCTCCAGTTCCCGGGGTGTCAGGTTCAGGCGCTCGGCCAGGACCGGCCCCGGCACCCCTCCGGTCTCCTCGAGGATATTCAGGAGCCGGGTCTGCAAATCCGTCAGTCCGGCGCCGCCCGCGGCGGTCTCGGGAATGTTCCTGGCGCTATGCACGGCCCAGGGGTCGCAGGTCCGGGTCGGCGACAGCAGGTCCATGTAACAGTCTTCGCAGACGAGACGTCCGTGGATTTCCCGTTCCTCGTCGGCGTCGATTTCAACCCGACAGCGGTCGCATATCATGTCAGTCCTCCTCTCCAAACACATAGCGCGTGCCCACGCTGTTGAGCAGGAACCGGTCCGGCATGGCCTGTTCGAACCGGTTGATGGCCTTCCAGCCGGTGCAGTGCATCGGAATGATGTACTCCGGATCGATCTTTTTCATCTCCTGGATCGTGGGTTCGATGATGGGTTCGAAGATCGGGCCGGTGAGGTGAAATCCTCCCAGCACGGCACAGACCCGATCCGTTCCCGAGACCTTTCGGGCGTAGTGGACGGTGTTGACGATCCCGGCGTGAGAGCATCCGCCCAGGACCACCAGCCCCCGGTCCTTGACCCGGAAGGCCAGCCCCTGGTCGTCGTTGAAGGGGTCCCGGGTCCAGCCGCCGTCGATATAAGCCTCGGCCCAGGCAAAACCGGTCTCGAAATCCGTGATCCGCTCCACCCGCCCCAGGGCCAGGGCCAGATCGCCGCACCAAAGAGAAGCGCCTTCCACCGGACGGACGTCGGCCCCGGCCGAGGCCAGCCGGTCCGGGTCCAGGGCCGGCATCTCCCGTAGCGGATTCCGGCCTCCGGGGTTGAGGCGTCGCCGGAGGAAGGCATCGGGATGGCAGACGACCTGCATCCCCGCCGGGACCGTCTTCAGAAGACCGGTCAGACCGCCGAAGTGGTCGAGGTGCCCATGGCTGAGGACCAGGGTCTCGATTTCGGCCGGGTCCAGCTTCCCGGCCTCGATATTATGCAGCAAGGCTTTCGAGGACAGACCCGCATCCAGCATGATCGTGTGTTCATCCGACCCGCAACGCACCCGGGCCAGCACGGCCAGGCCGTGTTCGGCCAACGGAGCCCTGCCGGCCCCCAACCGGCTCCGCCGCATCGGACCCTGGTCCTCGAGCAGAAACAGGTCGGTGTAATTGTCCACCAGAACCGTGATCTCGACACGGTCCGCTTCACCAAGGCCGACTTGAGCCATATCTCTCCTCCTGTGAGGCAAGGGGACCAGGGGCCGGTTCGGAATCGACCGGAGGGCCCGAAAATGCCCGACTCTTCAGAGACCATTTAATCGGTCCCCCCGGATAGCCGAATCGCCCACTTGGGCGATCCGGGCGATTTTTTACGAAATAAGGACCGGAAATCCGGGCAGGCCGGGGGTGAAAAGGACAAAATTACGTCGTTGCAATCCTGTGGCGTATTGATTAGTGTGAGTGATTTTCGCCAGAAGCGTGGAGATCGACCGCCTTGACCCCGGCTGACCCGAATAAGGAAAAACTCTACAGTCCCCCGTTCTTCATGATGGCCGGCGCGCATTTTTTCGCCGTGGCCAGCATGAGCGGCATGTTCCTCTTTCCCCTGTTCGTCACCGCCCACGGGGGGAGCGAGGTGGACATCGGCCTGCTCATGGGGGCCATGGCCATGTCGGCCGTGGCCTCCCGTCCCGTCGTCTCCTGGATGATCGACCGTCTGGGCCGCAGGCGCAGCTACGGCATGGGAGCCATGGCCATGGCCTTGACGCCCCTGGCCTATCTCCTGTTCGACGGCCCCCTGGGCGGTTTCTACCTGCCCTTGACCGCGGTCCGGATCGCCCACGGCGTGGGACTGGCCGTAAGCTTCACCGCGGCCTTCACCTATATCGCCGACATCATTCCCACGGCCCGCCTGAATGAAGGCCTGGGCATGTTCGGCACGACCGCCCTGGTGGCCATGGCCGTCGGGCCGGCCCTGGCCGAACCCGTGGTTTCCCACTACGGGTTTCCTCTTTATTTCGTGCTTTGCTCCGGCCTGGGCGCGGGCGCCCTGACCCTCCATCTGTTCCTGCCCGAAACCTACAGCCCGCCGGGTTCCTCGGCAACCGACCTGTCCTTTCTCGCCGTTCTGATCCGAAAGAAGGTCTGGGGCGTGGCCTCCCTGGCCGGTCTTTTCGGCGTGGGCCTGGCCGCCTATGGCGGATTCGTGGCGCCCCTGGCCCAGCATCGGGCCCTGCCCAACATCGCTTTCTATTTCATGGCCTATTCAGCCGCGGCCCTGATGACCCGCCTGCTGGGGAGCCGGCTGGCGGACCGGGTCGGCGAGGAGCGCATCATCCCCTGGGCCCTGTTCATCAACGGCGCCGGCCTGCTGCTGCTGATCCCGGCGAACGGGACCGGACTGCTGATCCTTTCCGGCCTGGTCACCGGGACCGGGCACGGCTTCCTGTTTCCCTGCCTCAACGCCCTGGTCATCCGGGACGAACCGCCCCAGGTCCGGGGCAAGATCAACGGAATTTTCACCGGCGGCATCGACGCCGGCACCCTGGTCGGATCGGTGGCCCTGGGCTATGTGGGTGAACACCTGGGCTTTCAGGCCCTCTTTCTGGTCGCCGGTCTGTCAGTCCTCTCCGGCCTGATCTTTTTCCGGACCGTCATTCAAAGGCACTGAAACCGGGATATTCATCTACGAACATGGATGTCCGTGACATTCGGAGCAAACCTTAAGATATCTGTCTGATATCTCTCTGTATCCTGGTCTGAACCTGATACCCGTATATGGCCGAAAACTTTATTACCCCCCTGTTTTTCCTATTAATTTTTATTTGTTCTGCATTTTTTCTATTCCTTCTCTCACTATTCTTTGCGCCTCTTGACGTTTTATTTCCTCTTCTTTTTCATATTGTTCTCTTTTATAATTTTCCAGCTTGGCCTGCTTTTCCCGGTCGGCGGAACGCATCACCTCTTCTTCAATCAATTTGTGTATGCGCTTCAAGTAGTAGGAAATCCGGCCCAAAAGAATCAATACTATAAGGATAACAATAGCATAAATGAATAAAAGCCCAATCTGTGAAACAAGAACCACTCCGCCCATCTTTTCTCCTCCTTCTTTCCGGTATAATTATAACATACTCATATCGTTCACTTTTTATAGAAAATAATCATGAACCCCTCTCTCCATTACCTTTTGGTGTTTCCCTCCATAATTTAGTAAATTGCCAACCCGGAAAATTAATGAAAACGTGTTGTATAAAAAACAACCCTGTGAAAATAAATGGTAGCTACAAAAAAAATAAATTATCAGGGATGTCTTGTTTTTTCAAGGGTCTCACAACCAGCTTGATTTTAAAATCGTTTTAAATCTGGACATCCTAGCGGGCTTCAAGGGGGCTGGATCAGCTCTGACGGAGGCGGATTACTTCTCAAGGAAATCGATCAAAGCTACCGGATCACGGAATGGGCCGCTGCTGGTCTTCGAGACGGGAGACGGCCAGGCAAGATCAATCACGACCTGCTCGACCCGTTGCGCCAGCGGGTCGCCACATGGATTCGAACCGGCTCAAGGTCGCTTCATCCATGACCCCCATTTCCCTGAGGGCCTGGATGGTAAAGAGGGAGACCACACTGGATGATTTCGCGCAGATTTCCCGCTTTTCATTGTATATGATTCCCTCAAGCACGGCTTCCCTTTCACCGTTCACTTTCAGCACCCGGCCCGCCGCGACGATCTCCCGGCCGGATATCACCGGTTTGAAAAAATCGACGGATATGGATCGTGAAAAAAACAGGCGGCGCAGGACCGTGATGCAGGCCCAGCCCATGGCTTCGTCCAGGATGGTGGCCACGATGCCGCCATGAACCACCGGGCCCCACCCGCAAAGATGATTCGGCGCCGAATACCACGAAAAAACGGCGTCCTTCTCCGGGTTCGCGTAGAAGTCCATGTGCATCCCCCGATCGTTTTTGGGGCTGCACCCGAAACAGTTGTGGAAATCGCCGTTCGGCAAAAGCGTGCAGTCCGCCCGGTCAGCTACTTCAAGCATGATTTCCTCCTGAATTGAACCTGGCCGTAGTCACTTAATCCCCGACTCGACTCGCTTCATGTAGTCCTTGACCAGTGAAACAAACGAGTCCGGGGCGCTGTATTCCGGGTAGCTCCGGAAGACCTCGGCCATGGTTTTCATTTGATCCCATTGATCCAGCAGCGATTCCATGCTCCGCGTTTCGGAGGCGGCGCGCCTTTTATCGGCAAAAAGCAGGCCGCCCGGCTTGAGCCAGCCCGCCGCCATGCCGTCCAAAGCGACCCCCGCGCAACGGCAGGGAGCGGAAGGGCGGACCAGTTCGCAGTTCTTCATGAATCCGGCGACCCGGTCCCGGGCCCTGGAAAGGCGTTTGCGGAAAGCGGCCGGCGTGACATCGAAAATTTCAGCCCCCTCCCGGCCGGTCACCTCGAACACCTCCCCCAGGACAAAGGCCAGCCGGTCCTTTCGGTTCAAGCACAAAAGCATGGCCTGGAGGCACCGCAGCCTGACTTCCTCGACCAGCAGGCGGGTTTCGGGATCGACGGATGGAGCCCACGGGGCGTCGGACTCCAGGACCCGGCCCTGATTTTCGGCCTGTTCGAGCGGGAAACCGATTTTTTCGGCCCGGCTGGCCCGGGAGGTCAGCAGATGGTTGGAGGCGATCCGGTACATCCAGGTCTGAAAAGAACTCTCCCCTCGGAATCCGCTCAGGGCGGTGATGATCTTGATCAGGATTTCCTGGGCCTCGTCCTCCGCGTCCTGGGGATGGCCCAGCATTTTCAGGGCCAGACCGTAAATCCGGTCCTGAATCCGTCCGACCAGCTCCCCCAGGGCCAGCCGGTCACCCTGTTTGGCCGCCTGGGCCAAATCTTCGATGCTGGCATTCACGTCGGGCCTTCCCATGGATCATTCGTGCCTCGGGACTGATGCCCGGGGCGCGATCGGATTTTTTATATGTTTGTTGTATAGACTGGTCGCAGCCATAAATGTGACATAAAAATTGGGCATCCCTATTTTGGGAAGCCCGAAAACTCGTGGAGCGAACGCAGGACACCCACTTTTTCAAACAAAAACAGGTGGCTGCCCCTGGCCTTTGTCCAAGGCCTTCAGGTGCGGTAGAGCTTTTTCCAGGGGGCCTGGCGGTTTTTCAGGTAGTCCTTGAGAGCCAGGCGGAGGGTGGTCACGGCCAGGCGGGCGCAGTGGACGTGATCGGGCGGCAGTCCGCCGAGCATGTCCATCACGGCCTCGGCGTCGATCTGGAGGGCTTCCTGCACGGTCTTGTCCCTGGCCAGGGTAGTCACGACGCTACCGCAGGCCACGGTGTGCTGGCAGCCGTCGGTGAGGAAGGCCAGGTCGGCGATCCGGTCGTTGCGGACGCGAAGCCCGATCTCGAGGGTGTCGCCGCAGGCGCCCCGGGGCGCGCCGAAGCCGTCCGGGTCGGAGATGACGCCCACGTTTTGCGGGCTGAAGGCATGGGTGAGGAATTCGTCGGTGTATCCGGTTTGGGGGGAGTTGGGACTTTTTTCGTTCGTTTCCATGGTTCGCTTCCGCTGCGGGGGCCGTTTCATCGGCCGGACCGGGCCCGGCGGCCTCCGCCGAACGGAGGCCGCCGTCCTGGCCCGCTACCGGGTCAATGCATGGTGTAGTAAGGCGTCCGGTCCTTGAATATCCGGGAGATCATGCCTTCGTTGGTCAGGTCCTTGAGGCAGTGCAGGACCGGGTCCTTGTCCGCGCCCAGGGCCGCGGTGATGTCGTCCAGCCGATACGTCTTGCCCGATGCCTTGAGCAGGTTCATGACCCGGACCCGGACGAATTCCTCGGCCAGCACGTCGGACAGGGTTTCGTCGTAGGCCAGGGCGTTGCGCTGGTCCGAGGGATAGGTCGTCTCCCAGGGCCGGCGCAGGCTGGCTCCCAGGACCCAACGCACCCTCGAGTTGTTCAGGGTGTCGTACAAGGCCTGGATTCTTTCACGGGTCGGTTCGTCCCGATCGATGGGGCCCAGTTCGTCGAGGGTCTTCAGGAAGCTTTCGACCGTGACGACGTAACGCTCCGGCTGATTCAGGTCGGCGTGGGCCAGGGCCACCCGCCGCCGGTCCAGCCCGCAGAGGGCCAGCATTTTCTTGACCAGATTAACCCGACTCCAGGTATGGTCCAGGCCGTAGCTGTGATGGCATTCCTCGGGCGGACAACCGATGAGCAGCACGCCGTTGGCCCCTTCGAGGAAGGCCCGGCCGATGATGTTCGGGTCGAGCTGGCCGATACAGCTGATGGGCACCATGTAGAAACGGGGGTCGTAGGTCAGCCCTTGAAGACCGGCATGGTCCGCGGCCGCGGCCCCGCCCCAGTTGCAGCCGAAACCGAGGACCTCGTTGTCGGCCAGCCGCCGGGCCAGGGCGGCCACCCGGGCCTCGCGCTGGGCCGTGGTGTTGTTCTGCAGGGTCAGAGCGTGGTAGGGACAGGCCGCGGCGCAGGTCCCGCCGCCGGTGCAGACCATGGGGTCCACCTCCCGGGGGATGTTGCCCCCCGGTCCCTCGACCGGCTGGATGCCGCCGCAGTCGCAGATTTCCTTGCACAGTCCGCAGCCGATGCATTTTTCCTGGTCCACCGTGCAGACCATGCGCGGGGCGTACAGCTCGCCCCGGCGGGCCTGCTCGAAGATATCGATGGCCTTCTGGGCCGCCCGCCGACCCTGCCGGAGGGACTCGCGCAGGTCGCAGGGCTTGCGGGCCGAACCGGCGATGAAACGTTCATCCTGGCCGATCATCTCGGGCCGGACCATCTGGGGATTCCGTTCGAGGAACTCGCCCTCGACCACGTCCAGCCCCAGGACCCGGGCCACCCGAATGGACTCGATACCCGGGCTTCTCAACGGCGACAGACAGAGCTTGTCCCAGGACAGTTCCTGCTCGATCTGGTCATCGGGGCGGTTGAAGGTCACGAAGCCGTTCTGGACCGTGGGACGGATGTTCGCGTCGTAGGGCACCCACTCGATTCCCAGCTCCCGGGAGCGAACCCGTTCGCCGGCGCTCAGGGGTAGGGGCATCTGGTCGTTATAGAACATGGTCACTTCGGAATGGGCCGAGTTGTCCCGGATGAAGCAGGCCATGTTCCAGGCGGCCCGGGCCGAAAGGTACGACCAGGGCCGGCTGTTTTCCATGTCGTTGATCCAGAAGACGATCCGGCCGGTGGGCGCGCCGTGCAGCCAGATGTACTCCTCCATCTCGGTGTGGCAGAGCACCCGGACGCCGTCATGGCCGAAGTCCGATCCCTGGTTGAGCATCTGGCCGTCCAGGGCGGCGATGATGGTCCCGACCTGGTAGACCCGGGGCGGCTGATTGGCCTCGCCGGAAAAGGTCACCGTATAGTCCCCGACCCGGCCCATGATCTTTTCGATCTCGCCGACCGTAATCTTCCGGACAAAGGGGCTTTCGTCGACCTCCTCCATGATCCGGGTCAGCCGTTCGTGGGACTGCCGCTCGCCGGGGTAGTGCTCGTGGAGCATGCGAATCTCGTCCCAGACGTCCTCGGTGCTGACGGCGATGATCGTTTCCACCTCCCGGCGCAGCAGTTCCTGGGCTGCGGAATAGGTGGCGACGCCGCCTCCGACGATCATGACCGGGCCGTTGAACTCGACCCGGGTCTTGGGCGTGGGATCGAGGGAATCGAGGCCGGCCACCGCGGCGGAAATGAGCTTGGCCCCCTTTTCGGCCAGGTCGGCCGGCTCGCCCTTATAGACCTGGGCCACGTGGTCCCTCAGGTTGACCATGTCGATCTGGCCCTCTTCGAGTCCGGTCTCGGCCAGCTCCCGGTTGAACTTCTTGAGCAGAATGCGGGGCTCGCAGCCGGCGACGCAGACCCGGTCCAGCTTCTTCCCGGCGATGGCCTCCTTGAGGGCCTCGATGCCCGGGGCCATGCAGGTGAAAGGCAGGACCTGGACATGGGTGACGAGGGGGTCCTTCTTGACGATTTTTTCCAGGGCCTTCAGATCGACCCGGGGTGCGATCTTGCGGCCGCACTCGCACAGAAACACGCCGATCCGGGCTTGTGACTTGTTCTTTTTTTCAGCCATGGTGAATTCTCCTTCCTCAGTGGGCGTGGCCGCCGCCGGTCCGCTGGGACACGTCGCCCCGGACCAGGTCGATCCGGGCCTTCATGGCCCCGGTGGGACAGACTGAAACGCAGGAGCCGCAGGCCACGCAGGCCGTGTTGGGCACCATGTAGGGTGTGGCAATTTGTTTGCTGGTGCCTCGGGAGCCGAAGGCCAGGGCCGACACGCCGACCACTTCCTCGCAGACCCGTACGCACAGGCCGCACAGGAGGCATTGTTCGTCCGGGTTCTCGACCTTGAACCGGGTCGAGGTGACGCCGTATTCGGCGGCCAGGGCCCGGATTTGTTTGCTGGCCGGGCATTCGGCCAGGAGCATTTCCAGGACCCATTTGCGCACGTTGAGCACCGCCGGGCTGTCGGTCAGGATTTCGACGC
>JAHJTB010000163.1 GCA_018830135.1 Pseudomonadota bacterium
AACCCCTCGGGATGACAAGCCACTGTCTTGCCCCGTCCGAAAACCGGACTACTGGTTCCAGGTAACGCGAGGTATACCGCTCCAACAGGGGTGATGGTTCCCCAATAAGGCGAGTATGTTGAAGAACGAGCCGAAAAGCAGGCCGGTCCTCAGGAACTTTTTTCAGAAGCTGGCGGGTGGGCCCGGATTTGTTGCCAAAGGCAATACCGACGGTGGTTCACGCCGGAACGTCTTTCATAGCCGGGACGCCAGATATCGCTTGCTCTCGGAAAGCTTTTCCGATGTCATCTGGACCGCCGACCTCGACATGCGCTTGACTTATGTCAGCCCGTCCATTGAACGGCTCTATGGTTTTAAAGCCGAAGAGGCGATCGGTCGGCATATGGCGGAAATGCTGACCACGGACTCGTACCGATTGGCCAGGGCCCATTTTTTCAAGGAGTTTCATGAATGGTACGACACGGCCACGGGGAGCGGAAACCTGAATCGCCTGGAACTCGAACACCGGTGCAAGGACGGCGCCACGAAATGGGCTGAAGTCGTCACCACGACCGTTTTCGATGAAAACGGAATGCTGTCAGGCGTCATGGGCGTGACCCGGGACATATCCGAGCGCAAGCTGGCGGAAACCGCCCTTTTCCAAAGCGAGAACCTGTTCCGGACCCTGACCGAGACGGTTCCGGCGGCCATTTTCATTATCAAGGACGAGCGGGTCGAGTACAGCAATCCGGCCGGCGAGGAGATAGCCGGTCTTCCGCTTTCGGAGTTGCGCAAAGTCCATTTTTCGGACTTCGTGCATCCGGATTTTCGATCACTGGTTCGGGAGCGGGGTACGAACCACCTGCGCGGGGAGTGGGCCAACTCCCGGTACGAGTTCAAAATCCTCAATCCGCGACTCGGAGAACGCTGGCTGGATTTCAGCGCCACGGCCCTGGAAATCGACGGTGAACCGGCCATGCTGGGCGCCGCCCTCGATGTGACTCAGCGAAAGGAGTTTGAGACGGCGCTCCGCCAAAGCGAGGAGCGGTTCACGTCCTTCATGAAGCATTTTCCCGGGGCGGCCTGGATCAAGGACGCGCGAGGAAGACTGATCTTTGTCAACGAAGCGTATGCCCGGGCCTATGGCCAATCCGAAAACGACCTGGTCGGCAGGATGGAGCAGGACCTCTGGCCGCCTTCTCTGGCCGACGAGTTCGCAGAGAGGGATGCCCGGGTCGCCAGTCGGGGAGCGGTCATCGAGGTGGTGGACCAGTTACCTGCCCAGGACGGACCTCATTGGTGGCTGACCAAGAAATTCCCCATCTTCCAAAAGGACGATCCGCCTCTGATCGGTGGAATTTCCGTGGACGTCACCAAGCGGAAGCAGGCCGAGGAGGCAATGAAAAAAAGTGAGGAACGATATCGTTTCATTGCCGAAACCGCCTCGGATACCATGTGGCAGGCCGACATGGAGGGCCGTTTCACTTATCTGAGCCCCGCTTTCGAAGCCTGGTCCAGGTACAGCGTTGAAGAAGGCCTGAAGATGCGGTTCGAGGAACTACTCAGTCCGGAGTCATATCGGGAGGCCATGTCCCTGCTGGGGGAAAAGCGGGAAGACCATCTGAGCCGAAACCGGGGACCTTGCCAGTCGGTGGTCCTGGAACTTGAACACATCAACCGATACGGTCGAAGCATCTTCTGTGAGGCCAACGTCAAGTTCATCCTGGACGAAACGGGACGGCCCGTCGGACTGACCGGCGTCACCCGGGATATATCGGGTCGCAAGCGGGTCGAGGAGGCCGTCAGGAGCCGGGAGGAGACCGCCCGCGTGCTCCTGAACGCCACATCGGACGCCGCCGCCCTGATGGACAACCAGAAAAAGGTTCTCATTGCCAACGATAAATTCTCCCAGCGCTTTTATCCCGCCGGGCTGGACCTTTCCCGAATGACCATCGATGACATCGCTCCGCCCGAGTACCGGGACCAGTACGTGAAGGCAGTGGAAAAGGTCCTGTTGACCGGCAACCTCGTCCTGATGAGGGAGGAACAGGCCGATCATTATTTCGAAAACCGGTTCTATCCGATTTTCGATCATGAGGGCCGGGTCGGCCGGGTCGCCTTCTTCTCGCGGGACATGACCCTGCAGATACGGGCCAAGGAAGAACGGCAGGCCTATCAAAACCAGTTGCGCCTGCTGGCCTCGGAACTGGCCATGGCCGAGGAACGGGAGCGGCGCCGGCTGGCCGAGCATCTGCACGATCAGATCGGCCAGACCCTGGCCTATTCCCTGACCCGGTTGCGGGGCCTGGTCGATGCCGTTCCCGATAAGGAAATGCGTTCCAGCCTCGACCAGATCACCGGCCTCCTCCAGGAGGCCATCAAGGACACCCGGTCTTTGACCCGGGACCTGAGCCCTCCCATGCTTTACGACTTCGGGCTGGGGTCCGCCGTCGAGTGGCTGGTCGATGAGGTCCAGCGGGATCACGGCCTGTTCGTCCAGACCGAGATCGACGAAGGAGAGGGCTCCCTTGACGAGGATATCCGGGCCACGATCTACCGGGTCGTTCGCGAACTCTTGATCAATGTGGTCAAGCATGCCCAGGCCGCGACGGTCCGGGTCAGTATCCGCGCCTACAATCGGAGCGTCTCCTGTCAGGTCGAGGATGACGGCATGGGCTTCGAACAGCCCAAGCAAGGGGCCCGCCTGGCCGCGGGAATGGGGTTCGGACTGTTCAGTATTCGCGAAAGAATAGAATACCTGGGGGGCAAGTTTTCCATCGTTTCAATTCCGGGCAAGGGAACGCTGGTCAGCTTTTTTCTGCCGCTCACCCGGAACGTGAAAACGAACGGAGATCAGAAATGAAGACCCGGGTCGTTCTGGCCGATGATCACACCATCACGCGGGAAGGCCTCCGCGCCCTGCTGGCCCAGCACCTCGACATCGAGATCGTCGGTGAGGCGGACAACGGACGAACGGCGGTCCAGTTGGCCCTGGAACTGGTGCCCGACGTGGTCATCATGGACCTGAGCATGCCGGAACTCAATGGCGTCGAGGCGACCCGGCGGATCGTCAAAGCCTGTCCCCAGGTCCGGGTCATTGCCCTGTCCATGCATTCCGCTTCGAACTACGTCAACCAGACGCTTCAATCCGGCGCCTCCGGATATCTGACCAAGGAGTCCGCGTTCCAGGATATCGTCAAAGCGATCCGGGCCGTCCAGGGCGGCCGGTCCTATATCAGTCCCGATATCATTGACGCCGTGGTCGAGGGCGTTTCTTCGCCCCGGTCCCGGTCCGGAGGGAAACTGGCCAGCCTGACCGCTCGGGAACGGGAGGTCTTGCAGCTGCTGGCCGAGTCCAGGACGACCAAGGAAATAGCGGCCCACCTCAACATCAGCGTCTATACGGTCGACAGCCATCGCCGGCGGATCATTGACAAACTGGGCATTCGGGACGTGGCCGGCCTGACCCGGTTCGCCATCCGGGAAGGTCTGACCTCCCTGGACTAGCCCGTCCCGGAAGCGGCCCCGGACAGTTTGGGGCCGCGGTAGAAGTCAACCGGAATCTTCGGGTCAAATCTTCCCGTCTATGACAGCCACGGCATCGATTTCAATCAAGGCTTCCGGGCGCAGCAGCCCGGCGACGATCACGCCGGTGGCGGCCGGGAAGTCCTTCTTGAAAAACTCCCGCCGCACGTCGGCCGTGGCCCGATAGTTATCCGCCGTGGTGATGTAGTCCACCGTCTTGACCACGTCGTCGAAGGTGGCGCCGGCCGCCTCGAGAATCCGGCCCATGCTTTGATAAATGATCCGGGTCTGGCCGACTATGTCCCCCGGGGCCAGGACTTCGCCCCGCTCGTTCACGGCCATGATGCCGGAGATGAACAGCAGGCGGCCCCCCTCCTTGACTACGCCCGGCGAGAACGTAAAACGACCGGCGCCTTGGGAATCCGGACTGACGACGGTTCTTCCGCTCATGATCTCTCCTTTCCCCGTCGGGCCGAACGGCCCGGACGAAGCGCTTATTCCGTTTCCTGTCTTTTGTAATACAGGTGATGACCGAGCCCGACCGCAAAATCCGGTGTTGACCCGGGCATTGCGGCCGGGTTCCCGGAAGCGAGTCCGCCCGGGCCATCCCATCGGGGCCTTTGTAGACGCCATGAAGTTTACGGCCTGGTATCCCGAGGACGTCGATCCGGCGACCGAAGCGGCTTGCCATCAAGGGACCGGGCCCCCGGTTGACGGACCGGTTACCGGGGCCTCCGACGGTACGGGGTCAGGGACCCGCTGTGCATGATCTTGCCCGACAAGGGCCGCCCGATGATCTCTTCGGCCAGCCTGGCCGCCTCGATCAGCTTTTCCAGATCGATCCCGGTTTCAAGGCCCATCTCGTGGCACATGAAGACCATGTCCTCCGTGCAGACGTTGCCGGCGGCGCGGCTGTTGCCATGGCCGGCAAAAGGACAGCCTCCCAGTCCGGCGACCGAGGAGTCGAAGCGGTCCACGCCCATCTGGAGGGCGGCGTGGATGTTGGCCAGGCCCAGGCCGCGGGTGTCGTGCAGGTGGAGCCCGACCCGGGCGCCGGGTGCCGTTTCCCGGACGACGCCGACCCGGCGTTTGACATCCTCCGGATTGGCCCAGCCGACCGTGTCGGCCAGGCAGATCTCGGGGAGGTCGCGGCCCTGGTTTCGACAGGTCTCGATGATGAACCGGACGCAGTCGATGACCGTGGCCAAAGGAACTTCGCCGGAAAAATTGCAGCCGAAAGCGGTCAGTATATAGGCCCGTTTCAGTGGAATCCCCCCGTCGTCATAGAGTTTCAGCCAGTCCAGGGTCCGCTGCCGCATCTCTTCGGCCGAGCAGTTGTTGTTTTTCCGGCTGAAGGCGTCCGAAGCATACAGCGTCATGGACCCGGCCAGATGGACCCCGGGCGTGGCCGCGGCCCGTTCAAATCCCTTTTGATTCAGCCAGACGGCGGTGTAATGGATGCCTTCCCGTTTGTTGATCCGGGCGAAGAGGGCTTCCGCGTCGGCCATGGACGGGACGACCTTGGGGTTGACGAAGGAGGCCACCTGGATGCTTTTAAGTCCGGTATCGCTCAAGGCGTCGATCAGTCGGGCCCGGTCCTCCAGGGAATAGGCCGCCTTTTCGATCTGAAAGCCTTCCCGAGGGCCTTCTTCATGTATCTCGACAAACTGGGGCAGATCGCTCATCATACCATCCTTTTCCGCTTGCGGATTCCCGCTCCCGGATACGGGAGCGGCCGGGAGCAGGGGCCGGCCGGGCCTCGTCCGACCGGATTCGAGGCCTGGCCGAAGTCAGGGAGCGCCGTTCAGGGCGTGCCGCCATCGAGTTGAAGGACCGTGCCGGTGCAAAAGGATGACGCGGCGCTGGCGAAGTACAAAGCCGCGCCCACGATCTCCTCGGGTTCGCCGCCGCGACGGAGCGCGAACGCCTCGGCCCTCGCCTTGAAGGCCTCCATGTCCCAGGCCTTGCTGATATCGGTCAGAAACGGCCCGCACATGATGCAGTTGACCCGGACCTTGGGGCCATAGGCGTGAGCGAATCCAACGGTGATGGCATTCAGGCCGGCCTTGGCCGCCGAATAGGGAATGATGTCCGGCCGGGGACGGATCGAGGCCACGCTGCTGATGTTGATGATCGAACCGCCCCGGCCTTCGGCCATCCGGGAGCCCACGAGCGCCGTCAGCCGAAAAGGGCCCTTGAGGTTGACGTCGAGGACCTTGTCGTAGAGCGCTTCGCTTATGTCGGTCAGGCGGTCGTAGAGCGGCGACATGCCGGCGTTGTTGACCAGGATGTCCAGTCGGCCGAACTGCTGGTACGCGGCATCGACCAGGCCGTCGAGCTGGTCCCATTCCCCCACGTGGCAGCCGTAAGGCAGAGCCCGGCGTCCCGTCGCCGCCTCGATCTCGGCCGCCGCCTTTTCACAGGACGCGAGCTTGCGGCTGGCGATCATGACGTCGGCCCCCGCGGAGGCCAAGGCCTCGGAAATGGCCCGTCCCAGACCGCGGCTGCCGCCGGTGATCAGGGCCGTCTTGCCCGTCAGGTCGAAAAGATCGTTCATGATACCTCCCCCGGAGCGCTTCAGGAATCCCGCTGGAAACCACGGGCACGAGCGCCCCTCGTCCGTGTTGAACATGCGGGGCGGGCGCTAACCCCGCAGCTTGCCGCGGGGCTGGCCCGCCAACGAATCAAGAGACTTCTCCCCTGCATGTCAAAGCGTCCCCGCGGATTGCCCCGGGGAGCTTCAATCCAATTTCCGAAGTGATACTTACGGACAGCAGATTAGGTCATGCCCTTTGGACCTGTCAACCCATTCTTCATGGTCCCGGACCGGCCCGACTGCCGCCGGGGCGCGCCAGCCGCGGGTTGCCCGTCGGAAAATGAAGAAAACCGGTTGAAAATGATTTAATATGAACTCGATTCCAGGGGTGGTCGCCGTTTATTCACAATCCAGGCGGCCTGGCGGACGGCCTCGCCGCGCTAGCTTCGAATTACAGGCCAGGGAGAAAGCAGGGATGACGCATATGGACCGGGCAGGACGTTTACGGGACAAAGTGGCGGTGATAACAGGGGGCGCGGGGACCGTCGGCCAGGCGGCCGGCCGGCTTTTCGCCCGGGAGGGGGCCAAGGTGCTTCTGGTGGACATGGATCGTCCCGCGGTCGAACGGGCGGCCCGTTCCATGGACTCGGAATCGGTGGGCTGGTTCGAGGCGGACGTGACCGATCCGGACCGGACTCGCGGATTCATCGAAGCCGCCGTCGAACGATACGGTGGCCTGGATGTCCTTCTCCTCAACGCCGGGTATGAAGGGCTGGTCACGCCCATTACCGAGTACCCGCTCGACGTGTTCGATCGGGTCATGGCCCTCAACGTCCGGGCCGTCTGGCTGGGGTTGAAATACGCCATTCCTTTCATGCGGGACCAGGGCGGAGGGAGCATCGTCATCACCTCGTCCCTGGCCGGCATCAAGGGCAGCGCCAACGTTTCGGCCTATTGCGCGAGCAAACACGCGGTCGTCGGCTTGATGCGGACCGCCTCCCTCGAATGCGCCCCCTGGGGCATCCGGGTCAACACCGTCAATCCCTCGCCCGTCGAGGGCCGCATGATGGAATCCCTGGAAGCGGGTCAGTGCCCGGAAAACCGGGAAAAGGCCCGGCGCCGCCTTTTGAGGGCCGTTCCCCTGGGACGGTATGCCGACCCGGAAGAGGTGGCCGCCCTCATGCTGTTTCTGGCCTCGGACGAAAGCCGGTTCTGCACGGGCGGGGTCTACGCGGTGGATGGAGGCAGTTCGGCTTTTTGACCCGGATATTGCAGTCGGGTTCGACGCCGTGGCGGAAGCCAACCGCTATCGCGAGGAGCCTCAGACGACTAATAAGTATATAACTTACTGATAATATATATTATATATTTAGAGGGTGGTTTGTCGTCCGCTCGCGAGGGCCTCTGGGTGGTCCTAAAATCAGCCAAGCTATTTGAGGGACCTCACGGTTGAAAAACCGTCTAAGTGACCTTGAGTTCCCCTTTCAGGATCATCTTCAATCCCTCCAGGGTGCCCTTCCAGATCGGCTCCTCGCCGATCATGAAGGCCACGATGACCGAGTCTTCCGCGCTCACTTCCAAAATGAGTTCCTGGTCGCCGATCTTGAAAACCGCCTCGCCCCAGCGTTCGGCCGGAAGGCCGGTGGTTTCGCAGTCCCAGTCGGTCCGGACTTCCGCGGTCATTCGAATCTCGCTCATTTAACGCACCTTTCACTTGCATTCAGGACACCGACGGCCCGGCCGGGGACGAGACGGAACCATCCGTGTTTTTTCCGGACCGGCTTGAAACCGATCTCGACCCCGCCGGTCTAACCGGCCGCCAGCGCACGAACCATGAACGGCAAGGCGAAGATCAGCAGCACGGCGGTCATCAGGGGCCGCATGAGGTTCTTGATGCTTCGATTACCCTCCCTGATGGCCGACCAGGCGTGGTTGGCCGCCGACAGGGTCATGAATGTGAGCATGGTCGTCATGACGGCGGCCTGGGCATACAGGCCCCAGCCAAGCCAATAGACCAATACGACTGTCAGGGCCGTGGCAATGTTGTTCAGACCCGATTGGCGCTGATAAGCCCCGCCTTGGCCATAGCCGGACTGGATGCCGGCGGTCCTGGCGAAGAACACACTCTCGATACCGGTCAGGCCGGCGAGCGGTATAACCAGAAACGGACACAGGATGCCGAACTGCGCCACCGGGTTTCCCTGATGGGAAAAGGCAAAAAAGAATCCAACCGAAACGCAGGCCCAGCGGACCACTTCGATGATCGTGTTGAGCATAGCCCTTTACCTCCCCTCGAATCGGCCCGGCCGACATGATAGCAAAGGCGGCCGGGTTTGGGCCATATGGTTGTCGACGCGTTCAGGTCCCGGGTTCGGCCAAAGCCCCTTGATTCTCGGAGGCTTCAAGCAACTTGTCCTTGCGGGCCCATATCTCGTTGAGCCAGTCCTGAAAACGGCCCTGGAAGTCCCGGTCATTGAAATAGTCGCCCAGCAGATCGCGGGTGATGGGAATGACTTCCACATCCACCTTGATTCGGCGGACCCGCCCGCACATGAAGTCCCACAGGCTTTTTTCCCCCTGGGGATAGGAGATGGTCACGTTCAGAATCCGGGTCAAGTGCTCGCCCATGGCCCCCAGGACAAAGGCGACGCCCGCGGCTTTGGGCTTGAGCAGCCTGGCGTAGGGCGTCTTTTGCCGGCGGGCCTTTTCGGGGTTGTAGCGTGTGCCTTCCACGAAATTCATGATGGCCACGGGCAGGTGCTTGAACTTGGCGCAGGCCTTGCGAGTCGTTTCCAGGTCCTGTCCTTTTCGTTCCGGATGCTTTTCCAGGTAGGCCCGGGAATGCCGTTTCATAAATGGAAAGTCCAGGGCCCACCAGGCCTGTCCCAGCAGCGGCACCCAGATGAGTTCCTTTTTCAGGAAAAACTTCAAAAAGGGTATCCTGCGATAAAAGACCTTTTGCAGGACCACGATGTCCAGCCAGGACTGGTGGTTGGCCAGGACCAGATACCAGCCGCGTTCGGCCAGGTCGTTCAGACCGCTGACCTCCCAGCGGATCGACTTGGTCAGGCGGATGATCAGGTTGTTGCAATAGACCCAGTTGGTCGCGATGCGGTTGAGGACGGCGCCCCAGAGACGGTACCAGGCGGGGGTCGGAACGACCAGTTTGATGAAGGTGACTGCAAAGAGCGGCAAGCACCAGAAGACCGTGTTCAAGAACAGGCCCAGCAGTGAGAGCACCCCCTGGAGCGGGCCGGGCAACGATTGAAAAGCATTCATGGACGTAATTCCTCATCCTGAAAATTTGCGAGATCGGCGGTTCCGTATCCGGCCTTGGATTTTTTCGATAGTGTGGCGCCGGAGGGCGTTTCGCGTGAACCGGTGATTTTTATCACGGGCCTCGGGGAAAAGCAATTCATAATTCAGGCCGCCCGAAGGCTGACGGAATCCGGGACCGTCCACGGCCTGGACTCTGGAGGAATGGGGAGAGGAGTGGAGAAGAAAAAAATATTTCTTGCCACTTCTATTCCGTTCTGATATCCTAAGGGATAATAAAAGGGCCGGTTCCGAATGGATACCGAGCCCGGGGCAGAGACAGAAAGCGGGATCGTGCCCACCCGAGACTAGGCCTCCTAAGTCTTTCAAGCACAGATATCGTCTTCGGTTATGCTCAAATTTAAATTAGGAGTGCCTAATTATGTCGTCCATGAATCTCTACGTTGGGAATCTTTCCTTCAACACCTCAGAAAACGGTCTCAAAGACCTGTTCGGCGCATACGGCCAGGTCGAGAGCGCCAAGATCATCACCGACCGGTATTCCGGCCAGTCCAGGGGTTTCGGTTTTGTTGAAATGTCCAACCGCAGTGAAGGCGAGCAGGCCATTGCCGCCCTCAACGGCAAGGACTTCGACGGCCGTCAGCTCAAGGTCAACGAAGCCAAACCCCGCACCAACGACAACCGGCGCGGCGGCGGCGGCGGTGGCGGCGGCGGTGGTGGGGGCGGATGGAGATAGTCTCGACGCTTCATAAAGCCTGATAAGTGAGTTCGGGGCAGTCCGGTTCAGACCGGGTTGCCCCTTTTTTTCAGGGGCCGGACGGGCAAGCGGCCCGATCCCGCAAAAAAAGGAGATTGATTATGAACGCCCTGGTCTTGTACGATTCGCTCGGGGGCAACACGGAAAAGGTGGCTCGTCGGATACACGACACCCTGACCGCCGGCGGGGTGGCCTCCGAACTGATCAAGGTCGCCGAGGACACCGAACTCGATATGTACGCTTACGACATCTTGTGCCTGGGGTCGCCGGTCATAGCCTGGGGGCCGACGAACAACATGCGGGACTTTGTCATGAAAAAGCTCCGGGCCTACCACAAGGACCACATCAAACCGTCCGCGCCGCTCCGTCCGGGCAAATTCGCCATCAGCTTCTGCACCTACTCCGGGACCCATATCGGCGAGATGGAGGCGACCCCTCTGACCAAGTGGTTCAGCGCCTTCACCGCCCATCTCGGTTGCCAGATTCTCGGGGAATGGAATGTGGTCGGCGAGTTCCACAACATGGAAGACGTCAACGTCAACGGCCGCCTGGGAGATATCCGAGGGCGCCCCAACGATGCCGACCTCCTGGAGATCGAGAACCGGGTCAAGGGCCTCCTGGCCGGCATCGCCGCCTGGAAAGGCTAGAAAACCCGACGGCTATGGCCGGGAAAGAGACATTGAACGAAACCCAACCGGCGGTTGTGGGGTAGGGGAGTCTCAACGGGGCCGACCCAATGGCCCCTTCTCCTCCGGGGACGGGATGCTGTCTCCGTCATGGGAGATTTCCCAACGTCACCCCATGCGGGGGTGGATTATTATTTAATTTTTGGATATTGACTGAATTGAATTTCTGAACCGTGCTTTGTGGCTAGGGAATGCCTGATAAGAATGGGGCCGACATAGCTGGCCAAAGCGGTTTTTGTAACATCTTCCTGTAGCCAATGTCCCATGCTTCCAACAGGAAGATTGCCTTTCGATGTTCCGACTGGAACACGTTCTCCTGCAAAATGGCTTACTTAATCTCTATATTGGTCAGCCGATATCTTGGTTTTATTATAGTTTTTCCCATGGTAAATAGTGGTTCAATCCACAAGTGGATTTTCTTCGTATATATATAACACTTCGACCCGCCCATGTCTTCAGTTTTATTCTCGTTTTTATATCTCCTCCATAAAAGGACTCATCGAAAAGCAGGGCCGTGGGTTCTCTATTTTCCTCATTCCCGCGACTCGTCGCTTAAGGTCTTTCCTGGTTCACTTATGTCCGGTCTGACCATCAGGCCGTCAGCCTGTATATGGTCACCAGCACCTGGGCGATTGACACCAGCAAGGTAGCGAAAAGAATCAGCTTCGAAATCGGAGTGTCGAACTCCTCCCGTCCTTTTTTCAGGAAATACATGTGAATCGTGAAGGCGAACATGCCGCCGAGGCTCAGGACCAGGGAGAAGACGAGGCCGTAAACGGACTGTCTGACGACCAGAACCAGCCCATATAAGACCACGAAAAGCAGGGGGATGTGCAACAGCAGAAATCCGGTTATCCCGCCGGGCAGCCGGAACAGTTCCCATTCCCGCCAGTAGGCTGAATCGATTTCGTGATTGATCAGCAGAATCGCGTTGACCAGATAGAGCCAGAAGAGGAGATCGGGCATGGACGGCCTCGATGGTTTCCCGGACTGCCTGAGGCTGAAAGCCCGCCGGCCGGACCGCCCGCCCCTTCATGCGGGCGGAGGGCCTGGCGGAAGTCCGGGAGAAAGGGTCAGCGGGTCTCGATCGTGAATGTATCGTTCTCTTTCTCGTTTTTCAGAACCTTGCCGGCCACGGCCATGATGCTGGCCAGATCGGTCAGGTTGGCCGGCAGGATCATGGTGTTGTTGGTCTTGGCCAGATTGCCGAACTCGCGCAGATACTGTTCGGCCACGCGCAGCTTGACCGCGTCCGCGCCGCCGGGGGCCTGGATGGCCTGGGCCACCTGGCGGAGCCCCTCGGCCGTGGCCCGGGCCACCAGTTCGATTTCGGCCGACCGGCCTTCCGCCTCGTTGATCCGTTTTTGCTTCTCACCCTCGGACTTGTTGATCATCTCCTGCCGATCACCCTCGGCCCGGTTGATTTTGGCCTGCTTGTCGCCTTCGGACTCGAGGATCACGGCCCGCTTTTCCCGTTCGGCCCGCATCTGCTTCTCCATGGCTTCCCTGATGCTCTGGGGCGGGGTGATGTTCTTGACCTCGTACCGGGTCACCTTGACGCCCCAGGGATCGGAGGCCTTGTCCACCGCGTTGACGATGGCCGAATTGATGCTTTCCCGTTCCTCGAAGGTCTTGTCCAGGTCCAGCTTGCCGATCACGCTGCGCATCGTGGTCTGGGCGAGCTGAGTCGAGGCGAAGAGGTAGTCGTTGATGCCGTAGGAGGCCCGCTGGGCGTCGATGACCTGGAGGTACAGAATGCCGTCCACTTCCACGGCGATGTTGTCCTTGGTGATGCAGACCTGGGCCGGAACATCGACGGCCTGTTCCTTGAGCGTGTGCTTGTAGGCCACCTTGTCGATAAAGGGGGTCAGAACGTGGAAACCGGCCTCCAATGTGCCGCCGTACTTGCCCAGACGTTCGATGATGAAGGCGGTCTTCTGGGGGACGATTCGGATGGTCTTGAAAAAAACGACGAAGACGAAAACGATCAGTCCGATCAGAATCACGGTATACATGCGTTCGATCCTCCCTTATTTTAGCGGCTTGACCCTGAAGGTGATATTGTCCTTGGCCAGAATCTCGACGATGGTTCCCACCGGAATCGTCTCCTCGGCCGCTGCTTCCCAGTCGGTGCCGTGAAACTCGACCCGGCCGTTGACGTTGGGTCTGATTTCACTGACCACCGTCACTTTCCGGCCGACATATTCGTCCGCCGGGTCCTCGATGTTTTTGAATCCGGCCCTGGGTCCATAGAACAGACTGCGAAGTTTTTTTCGCAACAGAGCCAACAGCAGGACCGAAGACACCAGAAACAGGATCAATTGGGCGTTCAGGCTGAGATCGCCAAAGAAGCAGATCAGGGCAACCAGCCAGGCGCCCAGGCCGAAAAAGAAGATGATCAGGCCGGGTACGGCGAATTCCAGCAGCAGCATGGCCAGCCCGAATAAAAACCAGACCAGTTCGGGCCTGAGCCAGTCAGGGGCGACCGCCATGATTTATGGTCCCTTTCGTCTAATTTTCGCTAACTCACGCTGATGGCGTAAATTTAGTCACATGCCGGCCGGTTGTGTCAACTGCTTTCTGAACGGCGGCCTGTTATGCTACAATCACTGACATGAAATCGATACGGCGAGGCGGACGGCATGTTACGATTTCTAATCTTTTCCGACCTGGACGGCACCCTGCTCGACCATCACACCTATGCCTGGACGCCGGCGCGCCCGGCCCTCCGGCTAATGGATGAGACGGACACGCCCCTGGTCCTGGTTTCTTCCAAGACCCGGGTCGAGATCGAGTCGTTACGGATCGAACTGGGCAACCGCCACCCGTTCATCCCGGAAAACGGCGGGGCGATTTTTATCCCGGCCGGTTACCCCCTGGACCCGCCGCCCGCGGCCGTGGACCTGGCGCCCTACCGGGCCGTGATCCTGGGCCGGCGGGTCGAGGAAATTGCCATTGCTTTCGACCGGCTGGCCGAGCGTTTGCCGGTCCGGGCCCTGTCCCGCCTCGATCCCGTGGAGGTGGCCGCCTTGACCGGCCTGACCATCGAGCAGGCCCGCGCCGCCCGAGGCCGTGAGTTCGGCGAAGCCTTTCTGCTGGACGATCCCGGGATTCCGGAATCGGAGCTGGTTCGGGAGGTCGAGGCCCTGGGGCTGCGGCTGACCCGGGGTGGGCGCTTCTACCACCTCTTGGGAGAAAACGACAAGGGGCGGGCCGTACGAATGCTGGCCGACATGTACCGTCAAAGGCAATCGCCACTGATCACCGCCGCCTGCGGCGACGCGCCCAACGACGCGCCCATGCTGGCCGCCGTTGACCGGCCATTTCTCGTGGCCAGGCCGGACGGAAGCCATGCCCCGATGGACGTGCCCGGGATGGTCCGGGTCCCGCTGCCCGGCCCGGCGGGGTTTAATCAAGCCGTTACGGGCCTGCTGGCCGGCCCGTCTTCCGGCATCGATTCCTGACTGACGACGAGGAGCAGACATGACCGACGCCATCGATCTGAGAAGCGACACCGTGACCCGGCCCACGGCCGGCATGCGAGAGGCCATGTTCAAGGCCCCGGTGGGGGACGACGTTTTCGGCGAGGACCCGTCCGTAAACGCCCTGCAGGACATGGCCGCCGATATTCTCGGTCGGGAGGCCGCCTTGTTCGTTCCCTCAGGGACCATGGCCAACCAGATCGCCATCAAGGTTCAGACCCGCCCCGGAGACGAAGTCATCGTCGAGGCCCACGCCCATCCCTTCAACAGCGAATCCGGCGCCGGAGCGGTCATCTCCGGGGTCCAGTTCCAGACCATTCCCGGCCGTCGGGGCCTCCTGGACCCGGACCGGATCAGGCCCGCCCTTCGCCCCGACGACCCTCACTTTCCGCCGTCCCGCCTGGTCTGTATCGAAAACACGCACAACCGGGGCGGCGGGTCGGTCTATCCCCTGGATTGCGTGGCCTCGATCCGGGATGTCTGCCAAACAGCCGGTTTGGCCCTGCATATGGACGGCGCTCGGCTGTTCAACGCCTGCGAGGCCTCGGGCGTGGAACCCCGGCGCTACGCCGAACTATGCGATACCGTGTCCTTCTGCCTGTCCAAGGGGCTGGGCGCACCCGTGGGTTCGCTCCTGGTCGGCGATCGGGACCTGATCCACGAGGCCCGCCGCTGGCGGAAGCTGCTGGGCGGCGGCATGCGTCAGGCCGGGATTCTGGCCGCCGCGGGCCTCTATGCCTTGGAACATCACGTCGAGCGCCTGGCCGAAGACCACCGCAACGCCAAGACCCTGGCCACGGGCCTGGCCTCCCTGGAAGGGCTGGCCATCGATCTGAACGAGGTGGAAACCAATATCGTCATCTTTCAGGTCGTCCGTCCCGATATGGACGCCTATTCCCTGTTCGAACGACTTTGGCGGGAGGGGGTCCTGGTTCTGCCCTTCGGTCCGGACCGCGTCCGCGCCGTGACCCATCTGGACGTCAGCCCGGCCGATATCGAACAGGCCCTGGCCGTGTTTGCCAGGGTCCTGGGCGAGTGATCTGAATGAGGGGTTTTCGCCTTCTCGGAATCCTGGTCGTGACGGGGCTCCTGCTCGGTCCGCTCGGAACCGGGTTCGAAGCCGGGTCGGCGGAGAACGATCTCGCGGACCGGGTGGCTCGATTGGCCGGCGCCTACCAGGCCCAGATGGCCGTGGCCGACCCGAGCCGGGAACTGGGCCTGGCCCTGGGACTGGCCGGGGAGACCTGGGCCGAAGCAGGACTGAAACTGGCCGATCGCTTCAGGAACGGCCAGGCCCGGGATTTCATCGGTGTGGCCCGGTCCAAATACCAGCGGGACACGGCCGCTTCCCAGGAGGCCCGCAATCTCCAACTGTCCGGCCTCAACTTCCTTTACCAGTCCCTCAACGTCCTGGCCTTCGTCCTGGCCCGGCAGAACGGGGAAACCCGAACCCTGGAAAGCATCAAGGACACGGAACGGCGCATCATGGCCGTGGTCGGCAGGAGCGGTCCGGGCGGCCCGGCTCTGGCCGCCCTGTCCGGAGGCGTGCTGACCATGCTGGCCGTGGTCGCCCGGCAGCTCGACCGGGAAGGGCGCATGTCCCAAGTGCTCGATGACCAGTTGCAGCTTCGTCGGGAAGTGGACGTCAATATCTCGGAACGGCCCGATCTGGCGGCTGAAACGAGGATATTGCTTCTGACCAACAACCACCTACACGGCGCCATTTCCATGGCCCAGATCGCGGGCCTGGTCCAGGACCCGGGCCTGAAGACGGGCCTGGGGCGGATCGAAGAAGCCTTGCTCAAGACCCGGGAGGCCGATCTGGAAGACCAGATACTGGCTGGAGCCAAGGCCCTGGCCGAGACCGGGTTTCTGGTCGCCCCGACCCTGGTATCCGTCGGCGTAAACCCATGAATGCACCCGGCAGCCCATGGGACAGGCTCCCCTGAAGCGAGACCCGACGGGGGCGCCGGCCTGGCCGTTCACAGCCCCTTTGAGGCCTCTATTTGGGGTTGCATTTCTAAACAGTTGATATTATTATTGGTAGCCTAGACAGCGACAGGACCGCCCCGGGGTATTCGAAATGGGCGACTGTCGGTTTCCGGGAGAAAAATCCATGGATTACGAGCAGTTTTTCGGGCTGAGCGACACACCGTTCCGGCTGACGCCGGACCCGGACTATTATTTCCCCAGCGACGTGCACAAAGAGGCCTTGCAGACCCTGATTTACAGCATCAGGGCGCGGGAGGGCTTCATTCAAATAACCGGGAATCCAGGTACCGGTAAAACGCTGACCCTTCGGACGTTGCTCAAGCAACTCGGCGACGAGGTCACCACCGCCCTGATCCTGAATCCGAGACTCTCTCCCTCGGAACTGCTCAAGGTGATTCTAGAAGACCTGGGGCTCAGCCCGCTCAAGATGGAGGAGAAACCCAAGGAGGAACTGCTGCGGTTTTTCCGGGAGATACTCCTGGAAAAGGCCCAGAGCGGCACGAACACGGTCCTGATTATCGACGAGGCGCAGAACCTGCCCAACGACACCCTCGAAGAACTGCGCCTCCTGTCCAACCTGGAAACCGAAAAGAAGAAGCTGCTGCAAATCATCCTGGTCGGACAACTCGAACTGGAAGAAAAGCTGAAACAGGAGGATCTCAAGCAGCTCGACCAGAGAATCACGATTCGATACCGCCTCAAGCCGCTGTCACGGGAGGATACCGAGGCCTACATCCGTCACCGGCTCCGGGTGGCCGGCGGTGGGGACGCCGAACGGTTTCCCCCCCGCGTCCTCAACCAGGTGTACAAGGCCAGCGGAGGCGTTCCCCGGCTGATCAATATCATCTGCGAGCGGGCCTTGATGGCCGCTTTCGTGGACGGCAAGTCGGTCATCGAGAGGCCCCATTTCAAGAAGGCCATCGAGAGCATTGTCGGCGAGAAGGTCAAACGAACCCGGCCCAAGGCGTCCTCCCAGTCGTTCCAGGGACGGACGGCGGTGATCCTTTTGGCCCTGCTGCTGGTGGTGGCCCTGGTGGGCGTGGGGTGGCAGTTTTTCAGAGGCGGTCTGACCAGCCGGCCCTCCGCTCCCCCCGAAGCGCGGACCGGAATCATGAAAGGCCTGGTGGCCGAAGCCGGCACCAATCAGACCCAGGACTTCGTACCGGGGCAAGGTCCGGTGTCCGCGGCCGAGGAAAAGAAGCGGGCCCTGATGCCCCTGCCGCCGCCCCAGGTTGTATATGTGCCGCCCGGGGCCTATTTCCTCTCCCTGGACCGGGAGAAAGGCAAAGCCTTCCTTTGGGAGGGCAGTGATCCGGCCCCGGTTTTGAAGGGTGAGTTTGTCTGGGACAAGCCGTTGCCCGACGGACTGTTCGTCATTGGAAACAACATCAACAACAAGCAGTTTCTTTTCAACTATCCCTTGTTTTTCTGGGGGAGCAACCATCTGGCTTCCGGCACGGTCTGGCCGGAGATCGCCAAACTGGTGCCCTCGGGCGTGGTCCCACTGGTTTCCTACTCTTCGGCCCGGCCGACCAGTACGGCCAACGTCAAGCAGGCCAGGCAGATCAGGAGCATCATCCAGGACTGGGCCGAGGCCTGGCGGGAGAAGGACCTGGAACGGCTGCTGGGTTTTTACGCCAAGACCTTCACATCCTGTTACAACCAGAACGAGAAGCCGACCGTGTTCGCCAAGGAAAATCTTCGCCGTATCAAGAACGACGTGTTCATGCGAAGCGGGAGCATTGTCTTGACGATTTCCGAGCCGGTCTGTCTGCTGGACCCGGGCAACCCGGATATGGTCATGGCGCTTTTCTATCAGAAGTACGAGTCGGAAGTGTACGGAGACGAGGGGCTGAAGGCCCTGTATTTCAGTCTGGTTGAAGGGGAGGATGGCAAGCCGGCCTGGATGATCGTGGCCAAGCTATGGATTCCCGTCTCGGAAAGCCGGTCCGCGGAGTAGACGAAAACCGGGCTGGATGCGGGGCTCGGACACCGTAATGGAGACGTAAGGTCCGATATCCGCCATCGTTCCCGGAAACGGTCTTGACAGCCCGACGTGGGTGGGCAAACATATGACCGCGTGAGAGGAATCCGGACATTCCGGAGGAAAGCGGTGCCCGTGCCACAGTCCAAAGCCCTCGAGGTCAATCTGCGGACCAGTCGGGTCGAGGTCAGCCTGGACCCCAAGTATCAAACCCTGCTGGAGGTGGTCGCCGAGTACCTCGGCTTGGCCGAAGGACTGACGGCCCTGCTCGAAGAAGTCTGCCATCCCTATAAAAACTGGCGCTATGTTCTGGACGAAACCCGGCGTTTCGCCTTGAACAACTACCACCTTTTTCTCGGGCACGAACGCGGACCGGAGGGGGTCCGGCTGTTGGTGGAGATTTTTTTCGAGGCCTTGTCCGAGTTGAAGGACGAGGACCAGCGGATTGACGCCGTAGATACCCTGCTGTTTTACCTCCAACAGATCATCAACGAGTCTGAAACCGAACTGCCCCGTTTTATCGGCGTGCTTGCCGACGCCTTCGATCGGCTCCGCGGCCTGGATGACGAAATCTTTTTCCTGGTCGTCTCCAGCTATCACCCGGTCAATCTTCTGGCCCTGGACCTGTGCCGAACCGCGCCGCCCCGGACCGACTTTGGACCCGTTTCGGCGCTGTTGCACAAGACCATGGCGGCGTCCTGCCGATACTGGCTCGGAGAACCCGACCCCCAGACCTGGTTCGAATCCGAGGCCGGTCATAAAGTCCGGAGCAAGCGTCTCAGGGGCCTGTTCACTCCGGTCTCCCACCATCGCTGCCAGGAGATGCTGGAAACCCTCAACGGTCTGGACCCAGCCGGAACGGGCGGCTCCCGGAAATCGCTTTCGAAAATGGCCGGTCTGCCGTCCTTCAAGGACCTGGCCAACCACTACGAACAACTGCCGCGAGCCCTGGCGGAAGCGGGCGAACGGTACGGGCTCGGCGAACAGTGGATGCTGATTTTTTCCTTTCACATCATGAATGTTTCCGGTCTGGCCGCCATTCACGAGCGGACCCTTCGGGAGGTCAACCGGAGCCTGGCCTGGCTGATCGGGCATCAGGAGCCGGCCGAGGTCCAGGTCCTGATCGCCAAGACCTTCCGCATACTGAACCAGAGCGCCCGGCGCTATCCCCGAACCGCCCTGAACTGCGTGCTGAACGCGGGCCAGGCCGTTTATCGGACCGACGAAAGCGATCTGGTCGAATTCTTCAGCAACGAAGTGGTCGACCTCGGATTTCAGGCCCCGGAACTGGGCGGCGTGGGCGATGACTGGCAGGTAAAGTCAAACGAAGCCCACGTCCTGAACATCCGCGTCTGGCTCCAACTCATCGAACTGAATCCTCGCTGGTCGAAAAAGCTACTCAGCGCCCTGATCATCAACCTGGCCCTGGGCGGGGTCTTTATAAAGGACAACGACCTTTTTTCCAGGGACATCACCGGGCTGCTCGATAGTGACATCTCTCCGGTCTACAACCTGGTCAAGCAGCTCTGCCGTCTTTTCCCGTCCTATTTCAACGAAATCGGGGCCGAAGGTCAACTTCGGGACATCTCGACTCAGATCGATGAAATCAGCAGGCGAGACGACCCGCTCGTTCATTTTCTGCGCAAGCACGCCCATGTCGAAAGCAGTCCCCGTACCGTGACCCTGATAGAACAGGTCATCGAGTTCTGGCGGACCAAGGACAAGAAACCGTTGCGGGAACTGGTCCCGCCGGACATCTGGCGGCAGATCGTGTCCGAGGGGACCCACGTGGACGGCATGCACCGGCTGGTCAATCTGCTCTTCGAATCGGGGGCCGTCAGCCGGGTCCAGGACCTGCTGCAACTCCCCGATGACGAACTGGCCGCCATCATCACGCCGCGACGGCGAGGGGTCAACAAGCGGGACCGTGATCGCCTGAGTCTGGCCCAGACCTTGTACCAGATGCTTTACCAGAAGTACCACGCCGACGACGTGGGACTGGAAAACTATCTGGATGTTTTTCCCCCGGAAACCATGCCCCGGTCCGTGGCCCTCAAGTCGGTTCTGGCCCTGCGCGATCCGCGAAAAAAGCTGGTCGCCGCCCTGGAATACCTGGAAGTGCTCAAAGGCGTGATTCTCTCGGAAAAACGGTTCGAGCCCCGGGAGGACATCTACCACAAACGCCACATCGCCGCGGATATCCCCTCCATGTACGGGAGTTATCACGAGGTCAAGTTTGACGCGCTGGGGCTGACCTTCCGCCTTGAAGCCCTGGTCAACACGCTTTTTCAGGAACTGATCGACCAGATCGACTTGAAGCTGGTCACCCGCGCCACCTTCGTGCAAATCCTGGACTACCTGCGCCTGTTCGACCGGGCCTTGAAGCTGGACGATATCGGCTCCCAGGAACTTGAACGACAGATCGAACTGCTGACCTTCGCCCTGAACGTGCGTGGCTTCTCCTACACCCAGTATCTGGATATTTTCCGGGGATTTTCCCAGGCCGTCAGCAACATCGTCAATGATCATTTCAACAACATCCATCAGAATCAGCTGGGCCGCATCCTGGCCCATGTCCGACCCGACCAGCTCATGCCCCCCTACCTGCCGGTTCGCGGCCGGGTCGATGCGGAGGAACTCAACTACCGGGTTACCGAAATCTTCCTCAGGGAACGGATATCCACCAGTCTGGGCCTCCAGGCCTTTGATCAGCTCATGACTCGTATCCTGAACACCATTTTTCACCAGGACCATGAAATTCCGCAGGGCATGCTCCCGGTGCTGCTGAACTACGAACCGGACCGGGCGGTAACCCCGATCGCGCCGGTCAACGAAACGATATCCGACGTGATTCATCTGGGGGCCAAGGGATATAACCTGACGCAGATCATCGCCCTGGGCCTGCCGGTGCCGCCGGGATTCATCGTCACGACCCAGGTGTTCCGATGCCGGGAGGTGATCGAACGCTACGAACCGGCCAAGGAGCAGTTCAGGGGCCTGATCGCCTCCCAGCTGGACCTGCTCGAAAAGCAAACGGGGCGGAAGTTCGGCGACCCCAAAAACCCGCTTCTGCTGTCGGTCCGCAGTGGGTCGTCCATCTCCCAGCCCGGCATGCTGGCCACCTTCCTGAACGTGGGAATCAATGAAAAGATTGTCGAGGGGCTGGCCGAGGCCGCCGGTGGCCGGACCTGGTTCGCCTGGGACTGCTACCGCCGGTTTCTCCAGTCCTACGGCATGTCCCACGGCTTGAGCCGGAACGATTTCGACGCCATAATTTTGGAGTACAAGCAGAACTTCGACCTGTCCTTCAAGCGGGAGTTCAGCGGCGAACAGATGGGGCAGGTCGCCCTGGCCTACAAGGACTATATCCGCTCCCACGGCATCCAGATTGAAGAACGGCCATTCGAACAACTCATTTTGGCCATCCAGGGGGTCTTCGCCAGCTGGGATTCGACCAAGGCGCGGACCTACCGTCAGATCATGGACATCAGCGATGACTGGGGCACGGCGGTCACGGTTCAGGCCATGATTTTCGGCAATCTGTCTTACGAGTCCGGTTCCGGGGTTTTTTTCACGCACAATCCGCGCTGGTCCGGGGACAAGCTCATGTTGTGGGGAGATTTCACCCTGGCCAACCAGGGCGAAGACGTGGTCTCAGGACTGGTCGGGACCCTGCCCATCACGCGTTTTCAGGCCGAGATGGAGAATCGCCCGACGGCCGGGACGCTCGAAGAGGATTTCCCGGAGATTTATCGTTATATGCGCGAGTTGGCCAAGGAGATGATCTATACCTGGGGCTTCAGTCCCCAGGAGATGGAGTTCACCTTTGAAGGGCCGTCCCGCTCCGACCTATACTTCCTGCAGACGCGGGACATGGTTCTTCGCGAGCACCGGCAAGTCGACGGATTCGATCCGGACCAGAAAACGCCCGGCGAGATGCTGGGTCGAGGAATCGGCGTGTCTGGAGGCCGGATGACCGGTCGGATCGTTTTCAGCCTTTTCGAGATTCAACGCTGGCGTTCCGATGAGCCCGAGACCCCTCTGATTCTGGTCCGGGGGGACACGGTGCCGGACGACATCCGGGAGATCAACGAAGCGGATGGTCTTTTGACGGCCCGGGGCGGTTCGACCTCGCACGCCGCCATTGTGGCCCATCGGCTCAAGAAGACCTGTATCGTCGGCTGTGAAGGCCTGGTATGTGATGAACCGGCCAGGACCTGCACGGTCGGGCGTACGGTCCTCAAGGCGGGCGACTGGATAACCATTGACGGTTTGGGAGGGTCCGTGTACAAAGGACGGCTATCCTGAACGCATAACAAAGGATGTGACGCCATGACCAAGACCTCATCGAAAAAATCGGCTACCATCAAACTGGGCATCAACGGGTTTGGACGAATCGGAAAACTCACCCTTTGGCATCATATTTCCCGGAAGTATTTCAAGGAGATCGTGGTCAACCTGGGGCGCGACGTCGGCGAGTCAATGAACGACCTGGCTCACTATATCGAACGGGATTCGACCTACGGATGGCTGCATGTCTTCCTGGGCGGCCACAAGGCCGAACGAGTCATTGAAAAAGTAGACGAAAAGACTCGGACCCTCGTCATCGACGGGATCAAGGTCAAGATGCTCAACAAGGCCCGCAATCCCATGGAAATCGACTGGTCCGGCGAAGGTGTGAAGCTGGTCGTCGAAACCACCGGTCAGTTCCTGGACCCGACCTTGCCGGCCGACTCCCCCAAAGGTTCCTGTCTGGGGCACATCGAAGCCGGGGCGGACAAGGTCGTTGTGTCGGCCCCGTTTAAAATCAAGGACAAAAGCGCTCAAATGCCGGAATACGCCGTGACCACGGTCATGGGCATCAATCCTCAGGACTACCATCCGCGCAAGCACAAGGTCATTTCGGGCGCCTCCTGCACCACCACCTGCCTGGCCCACATGGTGAAACCGCTCCTCGATCATTTCGGGGCCAAACGGATCATGACCGCCTCCATGGACACCATTCACGCGGTCACTTCCTCCCAGTCCGTGCTGGACCGGCTGCCCAAGGCCGGGGCCACGGACCTGCGCAAGACCCGAAGCATGATGGACAACATCATTCTGACCTCGACCGTAG
>JAHJTB010000164.1 GCA_018830135.1 Pseudomonadota bacterium
ACCTGAACCCGATCCGGGCCGGTGTGGCCGAGACCCCGGAGCAGAGCAAATATACGGGCATTTACGATCGAATCCAGGCCCGGGCTTCCGGGACGGACGAAACCTGGATCTGCCCGCTCGGCGAAGAAGACCCTGGGGACCCCCGGGGCGTGCTGCCTCTCACCCGGGACGAGTATCTGTCCCTGGTGGACTGGACCGGCCGAGGAATCCGGGTGGGCAAGCGGGGGGCGATTCCGGCGCACCTTTCGGACATTCTGGACCGCATTCCGCTCAACCAGGCCCGCTGGCAGGATACAGCTCAGGGGTATGGCGGCCTGTTTCACAGGGTAGTCGGACGGATGGACGCCATGATGGACATGGCCCGGCTCCTGGGCAAGCGCTGGCTAGGCGGTATCCGGGCCGGACGGGCTGCGTTTTCCACCGCCTGATCCCCGAAGATCGGACTCCCCCACCAACAGATTCAGGCCCACAGAGTCCACCCTCGCCTGATCTTCCAGTAATTTGGCTTAATCCAGGCCGCAAACCCGAACGACGTAACCAAGAAAGACCGTTGCCGATATATCCCTTATGAACATCACTGTCCAAACGGATTTACCGTTTGAAAACTAATAATTGGGTGTCTAAATTTAGGTGGGGGCCGGAATCGGGTTCCGGCCCGGCAGGGGATTACATGACGTAGTCGACCAGAGAAAGCTTCGTGATCATGGACGTGGTGGCCAGGACGGCCTGGTAGGTGGTCTGTTTGGTCTGGAGTTCGGCCACGGCCGCGGTCACGTCCAGGTCTTCGATGCGCGACATCCGTTCCGTCGAGTTCACCTGGGTGCTGTCCAGGACGTTGTAGGTGAACTGATTCCGGGTCAGGCGGACGCCGACCTTGCTCATCTGGGTGGTCAGCTTTTCAAGGGCCTGGTCGAGCCGAGGCAGTTCTTCGGCAATTTTTTCCGTGTCATAGGAGCGCAGGGCGAACTCGAGGCGGGCCAGTGCATCGAGTATGTTGTCCGTGGCCCCGGCCTGGCCCAGGGCCTCCTCCCCGGTCACGTTGACCTTGACCCGGGTCTGCTGGTTGACGTTGAGGTACAGGTCCTGGTCGTCACCCTGGTAGTAGCCGACCTCGATCGTGAACCGGTCCCCGGTGCGGAGGGCCGAACCGTCGTCCGAGAAGGATATTTTTACTCCCTGATCTCCGGGCGTCACGTTGGCTATGCCGCCGGACAGGTCCTGGACCTGCATGGCCGGCACCAGGCCGGTCCCGTCGGACTTGACATCGACCTTGTCCGCCGTGACCAGGTTGCTGCCGGCGTTGACCGCGGCGATGACGTCGTTGATCGTCGAGGTCACAGCGCCGGTGACATCCGTGGCCAGATAGACGGTCATCGTGCCGGTGGAGGGATCGTCGTCCACCACGGTCAGGGGTTGGCTTACCGCGCCCGGATCGACGAAACGCACCTTGAGATCGTTGCCCTGTTCCCCGGTCAGTTTCGAGGTGAAGATGATTTCGTTGCCCGTGCCCAGTTGATCGGTAACCAGGGTGGCCCGGCCGTAATAATCGTTCCAGATGGCGGTCTGCTTGGCACTGGCGGTGTAGGCGGCCGTCCCCCAGGTCTTGCCGCCGTCTTCCGAGACCCGGTAGGTGGCCGCGCCGTCTATCCCGCCCTTGGTGCTGAACAGACCGGTTCCGGGCGCATCCTCGCCAGGCAGGTTCGCGGTTGTCGCGACCTTGCCTTGGCCCGAGTTGCTCGGGGCCAGGGAGGCGGTGACCAGGGCGCTGGTCCCTGGGTTGCTGTTGACGGCATTGACCACGTCCTGGGCCGTGGCCGCGACGTTACCCGCGCCGTCCGCGGCCAGGTCCACGGTGATGACCGGCGGCGGGCCGGGAACCGTGACAGAGGCCGTGGTCACTCCGGCCCCGGTATTGACGTACTCGATCTGGATGCCATCGCCGGCCGTGCCGACCGTGTCCGAGGTGAAAACCACCCCGTTGTTGGCCCCCGACGGATCGATGGTCACCTTGGACATGGAGCCGCCGTCCACCCCGCCGTCGGTGACGATCTCGGCGACAAAGACCTTGGACTGGACCGGCACGTTGGCCAGGGCCTGGTAGGTCCGGCTGGAGGTCGGGGGTGAGACGACCTTGCCGGTGAAGCTCGAACTGTTGGTGGACACGGTCTTTGCATCTTGGATGAGCAGGGATTCGGAAAAAGCCTGGACATCCGTCCGGCTGCCGGAGAAAAGATACTGATCGCCCATCTTGGCGTTGCCCATCTTGACCAGGGCCGCGAACAGGTCGGCCACTTCGTTGGCCGCCACGTCCAGGTTCTTCTCCTGATAGGTGTCCGTGGACATCTGTTCGCCCACCACGCTGACCTCGTCGACCAGATTCTTCATGTTCTGGATGATCGACTCGGTGTTGCCGAGCCAGTCGTCGGCCAGGGCCACGTTCTTGTTGTACTGTTCCACGCCGGCCAGAATCGTGCGCATGTTCAGGATGGTCGCCCCTCCGGCCGGATCATCCGAGGGCTTGTTGACCTTTTTGCCCGTGGCCATCTGGTTGTTGATCTGGGCCAGGTCCCAGGAAAGGCGGCCCAGATTGGTGGTCACGTTCTGAAACAGGGATCGGAGTGAAATTCGATAGAGCATGGGGTCCTCCGCCGGCTACTTGATGCCCATGAGCGTGGCCAGCAGCTCGTCGGTTACGGAGATCAGTTTGGCCGAGGCCTGGTACATGTACTGAAACTTCAGCAGTTCGGCCACTTCTTCGTCCAGGTTGACCGCCGAAACCTGGTCGCGGCGGGCCTCGATCTGGGTGACCAGGGAGAGGTTGAAGTCGTAACTTCGGGTCACGGCGTAGGAGGATGCGCCCACGACGGCCTCGAGGGTGTTGTTGGCGTCTGAAATCGTTCCGATCAGGTCGCCGATCCGGAAGCGCTGGTCCTTGACGTCGGCCACATCGAGGGCGTTGCTGTTGTCGCCATGGTCGACGTATCCCGACGCGTCCACCTTGGCCGCCGCTATCATGTTCAGGTCGTCGGTGATGACGTCGTTGACCTTGATGGTCAGGGTGTCGTAGCCTTCGAAAAAGGTGTTCAGGCCCAAGGCCATCAGGGCGGAGGAGCTGTCGTTGGCGAATGCGTATTCGTACCCCGCGTCGGCCTTGATGTGGATGTAGTTTTCGCCGCTGATGGTCTGGATTCCGCAGGCCAGGCCGGGGATGTCGTCGATCTGGGCGACGATGTCCTCCCGGGTGTCGCCGGGATTGACCTTGATGGTGTTGAAGGTCGGGGCGCCCTCGGCGTTGTAGGTCACGATCTGGAAAGAGGTCGAGCGGTCCAGGTATTGCGGCTCCATGGGATTGGCCACGTTGGGGATGAGGCCTTCGCCGCTGTTGCCGGAGGCCAGGGAAACGGTGACCAGGGTTCGCGCTTCGGCGGCCTCGGGATCGACCTGTTCGTAGTTGATGTACTCGAGGATGTCCTTGGCCGTGGTGGTGACCTTGCCGGAGGCGTCGGTGGCCAGGCTGATGGTGATGGACTTGCCGGCCACATCCGTGGTCACGGCCAGGGCGCTGCCGGCCGCGGCCGGGTTGACGTAACGGATGCTGACGCCGTCGCCCGGTTCGCCGTCGACCACGGCGGTGAAGACCAGGTCGTTGTCCTCCCCGTCCAGGCTGGTTTCCAGGCTGGCGGCTTCCGGAAAAGCGGCTGCGATTTCGTTCCCGAAGACCAGCAGGTCCTGCAGGCTCCGGTTCAGAAAAACCGGCGGGATGGTTTCGGAAACCACGTCGGCCCCGACCGGAGGCGGTCCGGCCACGGTGACCAGTGCGCTGGCCTGTGGACTGGCGGTGATCGCGTTGCGAATTTCGTCGGCCGTGCTGGTGACCACGCCGGTGGCGTTGGTGGCCAGATAGACCTTGACGACATTGTCGACCACGCTGACCTTGAGGCTCTGATCGGCCAGTTCGGGGTCGACGTACTCGATCCCCACGGCCTCGCCGTACAGCCCCATGTCCACGGCGGTAAAGGTCAGGTCGGCGTCGCCGCCGAACGTGGTGGTCAGGGTGGCGTAGTCCCCGCCGGCAAGGGTCAGGTAAAGCGGGGCGCTGGTGTCGGTGACCAGGCTCTCGCCGCCCTCGCCGGCGACCAGGTCCGCCTCGACATACCAGCCTGGACGAAACGGCGCGTTGTCGGCGTTGATGGCCTCGACCACGTCGCTGGCCCGCGAGGCGACGTTGTTGGCCGCGTCCGTGGCCAGGGTGATGGTGATGGTGGTCACGCCGGCCGCGTCCGTCGCGGCGTTCAGGGTCAGGTCGGAATTGGGGGTGGCGGCCTTCTGAATGACGTAGCAGATCTTGTCGCCGGACGATCCGGCGTTGACGGCCGTGAGCAAAATGTCGTTCTCGTCGCCGGGAAACTCGATCACGGACTTGGCGTAGTTCTGGATGTCATAGGTCGAGGTCAGGTCGGTGAAGTTCTCCAGCCCCGCCCCCTGGCTGCACTGCCGGTTGACCTCCCGAATCAGGGCCTCGGTAAAGTCGTCGAACAGGGTATAAAACTCGTCCATCTTTTGGTCGCGGAGTTCGATCCAGCCGCCGATTTTACCGTTTTCGACGTAATCCGAGATGTCGACCTGCCCGCCGTTGCCCCGCTCCCACATGATGTGGATGTCACCCTGATCATCGGCCGCGGCACTGATGCTCCAGGAACTGCCGCTCATGACCAGGGGCGTGCCTTTGGGCGTTATGACGGTCATGGTCCCGTCTGCCGGGTCTTCGAAATAGTTGATATCGATGTATTCGGCCAACTCCTTGATCTTGAGCTGACGCTGGTCGCGCAGGTCGTTGGCCTGGTCGTTCGCCCCGGCCTCGAGCGGCACGATCTTGGCGTTGAGATCGGCGATCTCCCGGATGAGATTGTTGACCTGAACGATCGATTCCTCGGTCTGCCGGTTCAGGTCCGTCTTGATCGCGTCCATCTGCCGCCTCATCTGGTTGATGGTGCTGGCCAGTGTGTCCGCTTTTTCCAGAAGGTTCATCCGTTCGGGATTGCCTTCCGGATTGTCGGCCACTTCCTGCCAGGCGTTCCAGAAATCGGAGAGGGCCTCGTTGATCCCGTTGCCCAGGGCCTCGTTGAAGATGGACTCGATGGCGTCCATGCTGATCTTCTGGGCCTCGTACTTGGCCGCTTCCGAACTGGTTTCCACCAGGGAGTTGTCCACGTACCGGTCGTACATGCGGACGATGTTGTCCGCGGTCACACCGGTGCCCATCGCGCCCCAGGCCGTGGCATAGGGGTCGGTGGTGGACAGGTTCATTCGCTGCCTGGAGTATCCCTCGGTATTGACGTTGGCGATGTTGTGGGAAATGACCTCCATGTAGGCCTGAGCCATCTGGAGGCCCCGGGTGGCGATGGAAAACGTCGACGTCAGGCCCATGGTCAGACCTCCCGGTTGAGTTTGACCGGACCGTACGAAGGGCCGGCCGTCCGCTGCCCGTTGGACTGGTAACCGCTCTCCCGGCTTTTTGTCGCCGCTCCCGTAAGGATCGACAGATGACCCGCGATCATGTCCAGGGACTCCTGGACGAAATGCCGGTTGATCTCGTTGTGGCGGCCGACCTCCCGTTTGAGCCGGGCCAGGGCCAGGGAGGCCCTGTTGAGCCGGTTGGCCCAGGGTTCGGGCGCGGCCGAGGCCATCTGGGCCAGGACGGGCAGGGGCGATTCAGGCAGGCCCAGGGCCCGGGCCGTCGACCGGATGGATTCCGTAAGCGCCGGCAAATGGAGCCTGATCTTCAGGGACAGGGTCTCCTTGGTTTTGGCCATTTTCTGGAGCCCGACCACATCGAGTTCGAGCAGGGCCGCTTGTTCCCGGTCGAGAAGCCCGGCCAGTTGACCGTACAGGGACAGGTGGGTTTCCAGCAGGTTCATCAGTTCGTCGAGTGCGGCTTTCATGAGCGCTCTCCTCTTTCTCAACCCTCGGCCCCATCGGACCGGGGTCGGGCCACTTTTTTGAAATCCGGTGTATCGATCAGGTCCTTGGGTACGATCCGCCGGTATTGGGGGGACACGGTCTTGAGTTCCTGGCTGTCGAGCAGTTCCTGGTCCCCCGGGCGAAGCAGCTGATTGAAGACCATCTGACCCATCCCCAGGCTTCCGCCCTGGGCGAGATGGACGGAAAGCTGCTGGTCGAACATGGACTCATAAACGTCACGCCCCGCGCTTTTGGGCAAGAGGCCCCCATCGACGACGGTCTCCCGCATGGCCTTGAGCAACGTGCCGATGAAGATGGATTCCAGGTCGGAACAGCTTTTCTTCAGCTTTTTCAGGCGGGTCAGCCCGTCTTCCCGAGTCTCGCCGGCCTGGGCCGCGGCCCGGGACACGGGCCGTTGCGCGGGTGTGGCCTGGACCGGGGTCGCGATCGACTCGATCATCACATGATCTCCAGGTCGGCGTGCAATGCGCCCGCGGCCTTGATGGCCTGGAATATCATGATCAGGTCCCGCGGACTGACCCCGATGGAATTGAGGGCCTTGACCACGTCGGAGATGGTCGGGCCGGCCTGGATCAGAAGCAGTTTTTTGGACTCCTCCTGGACCTGGATGCCGGTTTGCGGCGTGACCACGGTCTGGGCGCCCGGCGGGGCGAAGGCTCCGGGCTGGGAGACCTTGGCCGACTCCTGAATCTGGATGGACAGGTTGCCGTGGGCCACGGCCACGGTCGAAATCCGTACGTTTTCGCCGATGACCACCGTCCCGGTGCGTTCGTCGATGATGACCTTGGCAATCGTGTCGGGCTGGACCTGGATGTTTTCCAGTTGGGCGACCATCACGGCCAGGTTGTTCCGGTAGTTTTCCGGAACATTGAACTTGATCGTGCTGGCATCCATGGGATGAGCTACGGACCCGGGCATGGCTTTGGCGATCAGGTCGGCCGTCCGGGCGGCGGTGGTGAAATCGGGATTGCTGAGCCTTACGGTCATTTCCGTCTTGCCCTGCCAGCGGATGGGCACCTCCCGCTCGACCGTCGCGCCCTGAACGATCCGACCAGCGGTGGGATGGTTCTTCTGGGCGCCTCCGGCCGCCCCGGACACGGCAAAACCGCCGATACTGACCGCTCCCTGGGCCACGGCATAGATTTCCCGGTCCACGCCGTACAGGGCCGTGGTCAGGAGGGTGCCGCCCTGCAGGCTGCTGGCGTCACCCAGGGAGGAGACCAGGACGTCGATCTTGGTTCCGGCCTTGACGAAGGGAGGCAGATCGGCCGTGACCATGACCCCGGCCACATTCTTGACCCGAATCTTGTCCGGCGAGACCCGAACGCCCATGCGCTTGAGCATATTGGCCAGGGTCTGCGTCGTGAACGTGGTTCCGGTCTTGTCCCCGGAACCCTGCAGGCCGACCACGAGGCCGTACCCGATGATCTGGTTCTGACGCACGCCCTCGAATACGGCAATGTCCTTGAGACGGGCCGCCTGCGCGGTCCGGCCGGCGGAAAAGACCGCCAGAAGGGCCGCCGCGACCAGGATGAATCGGATTTGACGCATGGTTCCTCCAGACACCGGTTAGAAGGGCCAGATGTATTCGATCAACCGCGACAGCCAGCCCGGCCGCTGTTTGCCGCTGACATCGCCCTTGCCGGTATATTCGATCCGGGCATCGGCAATGTACGAGGAGAGAATCGTGTTATCCGGTTCGACGTCTTCGGGCCGGATCACACCCTGAATGATGATGTACTGCTTTTCGTAGTTGACCTCGATTTCGCGGGACCCCCGGATGAGCAGGTTGCCGTTGGGCAGCACTTGCAGGACCCGGGCCGATATCTGGGCGGTCATGCTTTCGTTGCGGCTGGTCTTGCCCGCGCCCTTGAACCCGGACTTGTACGAGGCCCCCAGGCCGGTGGACAGGTCGTATCCGGCCCGGTTAGTCGGGATTTCCGTCTCGTAGCCCAGCAGGCCGTTAATGCTGCCCGTCACCGAATTGTTCCTGCTCAGGGTGGTGCTGGCCTCCTTCGAGGCCTTCGAGGATTCGACCACGTTGATGGTGATGATGTCCCCCACCTCGGTCGCCCGGAGATCGGTGAAAAAGTTGGGCTTGGACTGGGAGGAGAAAATGGACCCTTCGGTCCGGGCTCTGGGCGGATTGCGCAGGGCGACGGGCGGCGGGGTTTTGAGGGCCGCCTCCTGGTTCGCCGCCGGCGTGGGCTGGCTGGCCTGGATTCCGGCGCAGGCGGTCAGCGCAAGGCTCAGCAGAAGGATGGCCGTCCATGGAGCCCTTGTCGAGATATTCATCGTTCCATCTCCCTAAAAGGTCACCCGGACCTGGTCCGGGCCGGCCACTTCGGCCTTGATGATCTTCTTGCTGCTCATGTTGAGAACGGCAATCTGGTCCCCGACGGCCCCGTCCTGCTTGGCCTGCCCCAGGGTCGAAACCCGGATGGGTCCGGATTCGGCCACGATGGTCACCATGTCCCCCCGCTCGATCACCGAATCCCGAAACAGATCGCTGGCCTTGACCGGCTGCCCGGGGCTCAGGCGACTCCGGGTCGTGAGGCCGACGGCCGAGGCCGGATCGGTCAGAGAGCCTTTCTTGACCCGGGCCAGACTGACCTGAACGGTCTTCAGGTCTTCGGCCTGAATCCGGTAGCCGCGTTCGATGCGCCGGACGGGCACCACCGCGCTGACCAACAGATTGATCTGGCCCGTCGCCCGGATGCGCCCGGCTTCCTTTCCGTCAACCGACAGATAGATGGTCAGATTGACCTTATCGGGAGAAGCGGTCCCCTGGGGCATACACTGATAGGTCAGTTCACCGGACGGCAGCCTGGGGGACCTGCCGGCCGTCAGGCTGACCAGTTCCCATTCCCGTCCCTGGTAAACCTCGGAACCGGACAGATACTCCATGATGACCCGGCGCACCCACTCGGTGTCGATCTCCTGGAAGGCCCGGGTCATTTCCGTCTTTTCCGGCAGGCTGAACTCGATTCCGTCCAGGGGCAGGCCGGAGTCGCGCAGCCGGTATTCAATATAGGACCGGCGAATCGTCAAACTCTGGCCGGGGCGGGGCGCCCGGCTCAGATGAACCTCGGCCAGGTCGTTCTTGAGGGCGCCGTCCGGCCCGCTGATCACCGCGATGTCCTTGAGGGTCACCTGGTCGCTAGTCACCTCGGCCCGGGGCTTGACCGTGACCGACAGTTCGGCGGCCGACGCCTCCCGGCCGGGCAGGGCCAGGATCGACACCGCCAACAGGGCCGCGACGGCGATCCGGATCAGGTTATGGAGGCGTTCGCGATTCATGGGCTTAGCGCTTGACGTTGTTGGCGATGTTGAGCATTTCGTCCGCGGTCTGAATGGCCTTGGAATTGATTTCATAGGCCCGCTGGGCCACGATCATCTGGACCATTTCCGTGACCACGTCCACGTTGGACATTTCCAGGAAGCCCTGGGCGATGGTGCCGAATCCTTCCTCCCCCGGATTGCCCTCGACCGGGTCGCCCGACGCCGCGGTGGGCCGCAGGAGGTTCTTGCCCACGGCAAACAGCCCGCTGGGGTTGACGAAACGGACCAGGTTGATCCGACCGGTGGCCAACTCGTTGCCGCCACTGTCCACGGCCGTGATATTACCGCCCGAGTCGATCGAGACCTCCACCGCGTCGGCCGGCACCACGAACTCGGGCTGCATGGGATTGCCTTCCGCGTCCACAATGGTCCCGTTGGAATCGAGCTTGAACGATCCGGTCCGGGTATACATTTCCTCTTCGTTCCTCAGAACCCGGAAAAATCCCTCACCCTCGATGGCCATGTCCATCTGACCGTTGGTCTGAACGTAATCCCCCTGGGAAAACATCTTGTGGACCGCGATGGGCCGGGTGCCCATACCCACCTGGATGCCCACCGGAATCTGCTGCCCGCCCGCCGTCTCCGTGCCGGGGAAACGGGTGGTCTGGTACAGCAGGTCCTGGAACTCCGCCCGGCTTCGTTTGAAGCCCGTCGTGTTCACGTTGGCCAGGTTGTTCGAGATAACGTCCAGGTTGAGTTGCTGACCGGTCATGCCGGTCGCCGCCGTCCAAAGTGCTCTAATCATCTTTCACGCTCCCATGAACCAGGACACCCGCCTCAGATCAGGCGCCCTACTTCGTTGATACTGCGTTGGTCGGCTTCCTCGAAGGACAGGATCACCTTCTGGAAGCTCTCGAAGGTCCGGATCGTATCGATCATGTTCACCATTTCCTCGACTACGTTGAAATTGGGCTTTTCCACGCAGCCCTGGGACACCGTGGTCTTTTCCGGTTCGGCGCCCCTGACGTCCGGGTTTTTGGTCGCGAAGTTGTTGTACCCTTCCTTTTTCAATACACTCGTGTCCTCGAACTCCACGATCTCCAGACGGCCCACGTCCGTGCCGTCGGCCATAATCGTCCCGTCCTCGTTCACCACCAGGTCGACCGTCTCCTCCGGTATCCGGCCCGAACCCACCACCACCTGACCGTCCAGGTTCACGATCTGTCCCGCAGAATTGACGGTGAAGGTGCCGTTCCGGGTGTAGCGGACGCCGTTTTCCGTTTCGATCTGGAAAAATCCGGGGCCTTGCAGGGCCAGGTCCAGCTTGTTGCCGGTGAACTCGATCGGACCCTGTTCGAAATGGGTCTTCGTGGCCTTGACGATAAAGCCCTCGAAGACCGGAACGTCCCGCTTGAAGCCCGGGGTGTTCGCGTTGGCCACGTTGTTCGAGATAATGTTGAGCCGGTATTCCTGGGCCAGACTTCCGACCTTTGTGCGAAGGAGATTTGCGGCGTTGGTCATGGGCCTCTATGCCCTCCATGAACTACAGGGTCTGGCCAAGGAAGAAGCAAATCACATGCCATGTGCCGGATGGTTCAGACGGGAGGAGGGCCGAGGCAGGACAAAACCTATTTAATAATAAAAAACATTATGTTATAAGTTAAGAGGGCGGCCGGACTCTAGCCGAACCTCGAGAAGCCTCTCAGAAAAAATTGCCTAGCCGCATCAATAAAACGCTTCCCGGTAGGCATGGCCGATCCGTTTCGACCCGCCTCCTTGAAAGGGTATCGGCAAAGATGAGGTGAGACTTTAATGATTTTTAGAAAAAGCTTCAGGTTTGGCCGGGGAAGAATTCCTGATTGACCCAGTAGATGAAGGCCAGTATCTCGGCTACGACCAGATAGACCTCTTGGGGAATGTCCTGTCCCACGTCCAGGTTGGACAGAACCTGGATGAGGTCCGGGTCGTATTTGATGGGGATGCGGTGTTCGAGGGCCAGGCGGATCATTTCTTCGGCCAGTTCGCCGCTGGCCTTGGCCGATACGCGGGGCGGATCGCCCCGGACCGGATCGTGGGACAGGGCCACGGCTTCCTTGGCGGTTATGCGGGGGTCCGGCTTTTTTTGGTAATCGTCCATATCGGATCAGACCTTGACGTCGACCAGGCGGTCGGCGCCGTACAGGGTCTCCCGGGCGAGGAGTTCCGCGGCCAGGGACTCGGGCGGCGGGGTGTCGTCCGGAAAGACGCGGGCGGCCAGTTCGGGGCTCTGGAATCCCTGGGCTTCCAGGCCGGCCACGAGTCTGGGCAGGGTCCGGGTCACGGCCTGGCGGCCGGTTTGGGTCTCCGTCCATATGGCGCCCTGTATCCGTCCTCGATCCAGGCTCAGGTCGATCTTGACCTTGCCGATTCGGCTGAGGGACAGCAGAAAGGTGAGGCGGTAGGCTCGGTCCGATCCGTCGGTCCCGGAGTCCGGCGGCCGTTTGAAGGTCAGTTCGCCGCGGTCGTCGGGTCCGGTCCAGGGCAGGGGGAAGGCCAGGTACAGGTCCTGGTCCGGTCTGTCCTGGGTCTGGTTGACCGCCCGCATTTGATCCGAGGCCTCGAACAGGCGGACCGCGGTTTCGGCCAGGGCTCGCCAGCGGGCCAGGTCATCGAGGGTCTGCATACGCGGGTTTGTGATCATTTCGGCCAGAAGCCGGGCCGAGGCCTCCTGGAGGGGGACGTTCCGGCCGTTCAGGCCCAGGAGTCGAACCAGCCGCCCCAGAAAGGCGGCATCGGCCGTGTCCGGGCGGGGCGCCATTTGATCGGCCAGCAGGGCCAGGGTATCGAGGCGGGCCGCGACCGGGTCCGGCCAGGCCCCATCGGCCGGGACGCTCTGGCGCAAAATCGCCACGATTTCGGCCAGACGCCGGGGGCCTTGAAAGAAAGCGGCCAGGGCCTGGGCGCGGGCCGAAGGCTCGGCCTGGGTCGTTTCACCCGCCTTCCCGGTTGGGGCGGCCTCCTCGTCCACGACCTGCATGACCAGGCGCGGGGAGGTTTCGGCCACCCGGAGCCTGACTTCATGGCCGGTTTGCAAGGGACGGTCGACGTAGGCCTGGACCTGGTGGGTCCCGATCTTGAGGCTGACCGGGCCCGAAGGCGGCGCTTCAAGGACCCGGGCCTTCAAGAGCCCGTCCTTGACCAGGATCAAACGCCCCTCGTCCCCGGCCGGTTGCGGTCCGCTCCGGCCTTTAAACAGGTCCGGAATCTTCATGGCTCACATCCGGAAATCCGTCCGCCATGTCTCTCGCCCCGGAGCCCCATTCACGTTCCGAACTGCTTTTCGAGGTCCAGAATCAGTTCGACCTCTCCCCGGTGCAGGCGGGCCTCCCGGGCGATCTCCTCGATGCTCAACCCCCTTTCGGCCAGCCGAATCACCAGGGCGCGGCTTTCCGGGGCGGCCGGGTTGGCTTGTTCTTCCGGCGGCGTCGCTCCATGGGCCCGTTCGGCCTGGGACAGGTTTTCCTCGGCCCGTTTCAGCAGATCGTTCATGGCCTGAATCTTGTGTTCGAGCTTGAGGAGCAGGCCGACCGACAGTTCTTTTTTCTGTTTCAGATTCTCGGTAAAGGCCTTTGAAAGTTTTTCCGATTCCTCGAGGAATCGTTCCGCCGCCGCCCTCGCCTCCTCGGCCTCCCGGCCCCGGGGGCCGCTCAGCCGGCGCAGCCGGACGAGAAAGACGACCATCAGCAGGACCAGGACGGCTTCCAGGGCGGCCTGAAGAACGAGCCACATTTCCAGGGATGATTGATAGGTCAAGACCGGCCTTCCTTTTCAGTCAAACGATCACGTCCACGATGCGCCCCTGCTTTTCAAGGTCTTCACCCTTGGCCTCCCGGGCCTCGAGTTCATCGGCCTCTTCAGACGAAGCCCCCTTGCGTTTCCTGCGTCCGGACTCTTCCCGCTCCTTTTCATCGTCTTCGACCAGGTGTTTGTTTTCCGGCTGCACGGACTGCTGCACGGTTTCCGAGCGTTGCCGGGTCTGGGCCTGTTCCTGGAGCGAGTCGTGCCGTTGGGTGTTTTCCGGATTGTACTGCTCGGCCTGCTGCACCTTCTCCACGCTCGGGGTCTGGATCAGCACCTGATTCATGTTTACCGGACCGGTCATCGGACACCTCAAACCACGGTCAGTTCGGTGATCTTGACGCGTTCCACCCGCCCTTTGGACAGCCCGCCTCCAATCAGCCGGACCAGTTCCTCGGCCAGTTCGTTCCTTGCCTTGGGACTGTCCATGGTCGGGAGGTCCCGGGTCAGAAGCAGGCGGAAAATCGCGTCACGATGGACTAGGAGGCGGTTTTCAAACTCGCCCTTGGCCTCCTTGTCGGAAAAGGTTACGTCCAGGGTCAAAGTGACGATGACGTCTCGATCGGCTTGGGGCACATTGATGACAAAAGGCTTCAACTGGGAGATGCTGCCGCTGCCGAAGAGCACTTTGGGGATGGGCAGGGGCGCGGGACCTCCGCCGAGCAACATGATAAGCACGCTCGCCACGGCGAGCACGATCAGAAGGCCGCCTCCGGCCAGAACGGCCAGTTTGGATCGAGAAATCCTGGCTGGAGGGGGTTCCTCCTCCGGCGCTTCCTCCTGAACCGGCGCTTCCTCCTCGGGCTCCTCCTCCGGCGCTTCCTCTTCCAGGTCCTCCTCGGGCACCTCCATCATTTCGTCGATGTCGAGTTCGACCTTCTTGGGCAGGGGCCGGCCGTCCTCCTGGCCGGCCGCATCGAGGCCGTCCATGCCGTCGAGGCTCATCTCGCCGGTCGGGCCGTCCCCGCCGCCGATGCCCATTTCCTCGAGCAGGTCTTTTTCTTCATCGGCCAAAGGCGGTTACCCTCCCTGAGGATCGAAGTAACGGCGCAGACGGGATTTGAGTCGAAGGATGGCCTTGGTGTGCAACTGGCTGATGCGAGATTCGGTGTAGCCCAACACGGTTCCGATCTCTTTCATGGTCAGTTCGTCGAAATAGTACATCGAGACCACGAGCTTTTCCTTTTCCGGCAGGTTGCCGACCGCTTCGGCCAGCACGGTGCGGGCCTCTCGCATGCCCAGGGCGACCAGGGCGTCCTGGGTGTTTTCGTCGGCGACCAGATCGAACACGTCGGCCCGGCCATTGTTGCGGATCGTACCTCGCAGCGCCTCGATATCGACAAGGGAAACACTTTTTGCCTCATCGAGAAGCTTGTAGAAATCTTCCATGCCCAGGCCCAGCGAGGCGGCTGCTTCCTCGTCCGAAGCGGGCCGACCCAGTTCGGCTTCCAGGGTATGGTAGGCCTTTTCCACCTGACTGGTCTTTTTTCTGACCGAACGCGGGACCCAGTCCAGGGACCGGATTTCATCCAGCATGGCCCCCTTGATTCGAAATTCGGCGTACGTCTTGAACATGATCTCCCGAGAAGGATCGAATTTGTCCACGGCGTCGATCAGGCCCAGAATGCCCGAACTGACCAGGTCGTCCCGTGAAACGTGGCTGGGCAGCCTGGCGGCCAGGCGGTCGGCGACGTAACGGATGAGGGGGGAGTACTTTTCGATGTACTCGTTGCGTTCCTCCTTGGTCAGGTTGCCCCAGGCGGACGCTTGCGACCCGCCGGACGTCCCGGCCGAATCGTATCCGTTCCTGTTGTTGCCCACGGGACGCATGGCCTTAGATTCTAAGCAGCCTTTTCCACATAAAGCGGACGCCTCCGTCGAGGCTGGCGCCGTTGGGGGTCCGAAGGATGGCCTTGGCCAGGCTGACGAACGAACGGCTGGATTCGGCCGTGGGATAGGCGTCGAGGACCGCCTTTTGCTGCCGGACGGCCTTGATCATTCGCTCGTCCCTGGGAATGAAGCCCAGATAGCTCATGGAGATCGAATCGAGGTGCTTGTCCGCCACGCTGGCCAGGAGCTTGAAGACCGCCTTGGCCTCCCCCTCGCCGTTGACCTGATTGGGCAGGATCATGAAGCGTTTCCGCTGATACTTCGTGGCCATGACCTTGATCAGGGCATAGGCGTCGGTGATGGACGTAGGTTCCGGAGTGACCACGACGATCCGATCCTGGGCGGCCAGGTTGAAATACATGACGTTTGAACTGATGCCGGCCCCGGTGTCTATGAGCAGGAAGTCCAGGGCTTCGTCGAACTCGTCCAGTTCGGTCAGCAGGCCCAGCTTCTGGCTTTCGCCCAGGTTGGCCAGTTCCTGGATTCCGGAACTGGCCGGCATGACCTTTATGCCGTGGGGGCCTTCGACCAGGATTTCCTTGAGCGTTTTTTCGCCGCTGAGCAGATGCTGGATGTTGTATTCCGGCTTGAGGCCCAGGAGCACGTCGATGTTGGCCAGGCCCAGGTCGGCGTCCCAGATCAGGACCCGTTGGCCCAGTCCCGCCAGACCGATGGCCAGATTGGCCACGACGTTGGTCTTGCCCACGCCGCCCTTGCCGCTGGTCACCGACATGACACGAACCGCGCTCGGCGGCCGCCGGGCCGCGGCCCGGGCCTTCGGCTTCGGGGTTGTCGTCATATAACCTCGCCTCCAGGCTGGTCTTCAACTGGCGCCTCTCGGCGGCCGGGAGTGATCAGTTGGGCCAGTCGGTCCGGGGTGGCCGACAGGATGTCTTCCGGAACCTTCTGGCCGTTGGTCAGGAATGAAACCGGCTGACGGTACTTTACCAAATTGCTGATGACATTACCATAACGTTCGGTTTCGTCGATCTTGGTCACGATCAGACTTTCCACCGGCAACCCCTCGGCCCGCTTGATCGCTTCCCCCAAGTCGCGCTCCTTGGTCACCGCGGAAAGGACCAGGAGAACGCCGACCCCGGGAAGGTTCTCGAGCGATGCGGCCAGCTCCCTCATGCCGTCCTCCCGCAGCAGCCCCCGACCCGAGGTGTCGATCAGGACCAGGTCCTGCCTCTCGAAGAGTTCGACGGCCCGGATCAGTTCCTCCCGATCCTGAGCGATCCGTAGAGGCAGCCCCATGATCCGGGCGTATGTTCGCAACTGGTCGGCCGCCCCCAGGCGATAGGGGTCCAGGTTGATCAGGCCGACCTTTTTCCGGCCCCGCAGGGAAGCGAGGGCGGCCAGCTTGGCCAGGGTCGTTGTCTTGCCCACTCCGCTGGGTCCCACCAGGGCCAGGTACCGGGGAGCGTTTTGGGACAAGCCGGCAAAAGGCGCATGGACTTTCAACAGCCCGGCCAGCTGCCCCCGCAGCCGGCGCCATAGTCCGGCCGGGTTTCCGTTTTTCGCGGCCGCGGCGTTTTCCACCAGGGCGCGGGCCAGTCTGGGGTCCAGCTCTTCATCCAGAAGCCGCCGGTAAATCTGGACCAGGTCCCGGCGATGACGGAATGGTTCGGACAGGCCGTCGCGCAGGGTCAGGTTGTAGAGCAGGTCCTTGATTTCGCACAGGTCGCTCCCAAGGCCCTCGAGGTCCGGAGTCCGGTCCTCCGGGGCCCGCAGCCGGGCCGCCTGATCGGGCCGGGGCTTGGCCGGAGCGGCCGCCGGCTCCTCGGGATGATATTCCGCGCCGGCCGTGACTTCCACCACGGGGCCGAGTTGGGCCGGATCGTTGAGTTCGCGGGTCGAAAGAATGACGGCCTCCGGCCCCAGCTCCTGTTTGACCTTGGCCAGGGCGGACGGGATGTCCCGGGCCCGGAAACGCTTAATGCGCATCGGAGAGCCCCACTTCGCCCAGGACCTTGAGTTTGACCGAGGTCGTCAGTTCGTTGTGCGACAGCACGACCAGATTGGGCAGAAAACGTTCGGTCAGCTTGCGCAGGTGCCGCCGGATGACCGGACTGGCCAGGATGATCGGCTGATAGTTCATCTCGACGAACACGGACGACGCCGACTCGAGGGCCTTCAGGACGCGCTGCCCGACCGAGGGGTCCAAAGACATGTACCCGCCTCGCTCGGTCTCGGTGATCGAGTTGCCCAGAACGTCCTCGATATCCGAACCCACCAGGAGCAGGGGCAACTGCCCGTCCTGCGTCTCGTACTGCCGAATAATGGACCGGGCCAGCTTCTGCCGGACATACTCGGTCAGCATGTCCGGGTCCTTGATCATGGTCGCGTAATCGGCCAGGGTCTCCAGGATGGTCTGCATGTCCCGTATGGAAACCCGCTCCCGGATCAGGTTCTGAAGCACCTTCTGGACATGGCCCACGGTCATGACGGAAGGCACCAGTTCCTCGACCACCTTGGGGTTGGTTTGAGACACGGTCTCGACCAGTTTCTGCACGTCCTGGCGGCTCAGCAATTCGTCGGCGTGCTTGCGGATCACCTCCGTGATATGGGTGGCGATGACCGTGGCCAGGTCCACGACCGTGTATCCGGAATACTGGGCCTCTTCTTTCTGGCGGTCGGGAATCCAGATGGCCGGGAGGTTGAAAGCGGGTTCGGTGGTCGGGATGCCGTCGAGTTCCTTTTTCACGTCACCCGGATTCATGGCCAGCATGTAGCCGAGCATCAGTTCGGATCGGGCCACCTCGATGCCCTTGACCAGAAGGGCGTACTCGTCCGGCTTGAGTTGCAGGTTGTCCCGCACGTGCATGGGCGGGACGATAAAGCCCATTTCAAGGGCGAACTGCCGGCGGATGGACCGGATGCGCTCGAGGAGCTGGCCGTCCTGTTCCTCGTCCACCAGAGGGATCAGGCCGTAGCCGACTTCGAGTTCGAGCATGTCCAGAGGCAGCAGGGCCTCGACGCGCTCGGGCGGCGGCGGGGCCGCATGGGACTCCCGCTTCGCTTCCGCGATCTCCCGGGCCGCAACCTCCTTTTTCTTCCGAGTGGTCATGTAGCCGATTCCGGCCACCGCCGCCCCAATGGTCATGAAGGGGAAGGTGGGCAGGCCGGGCATGAGGCCGAAAAGCAGGATGATGCCGCCGGCAATGCCCAAGGCCCGGGGCTGCTTGGTAAACTGCCGCCCGAACTCCCGGCCCATGGACATTTCGCTGGCCGCCCGACTGACCAGGATGCCGGCCGCCGTGGACACGATCAGGGCCGGCACCTGGGTCACCAGACCGTCGCCCACGGTCAGCGAGGTGTAGGTCTGGGCCGCCGTGAGCAGGTTCATGCCCTGCTGAAGCACGCCGATGATCAGGCCCCCGACGATGTTGACCAGGGTGATGATGATCCCGGCGATCGCGTCTCCCCGAACGAACTTGGAAGCGCCGTCCATGGCCCCGTAGAAATCCGCCTCCCGGCTGATGTTGGCTCGGCGAGTCCGGGCCTCTTCCTCGTTGATCAGGCCCGCGTTCAAGTCGGCATCGATCGCCATCTGCTTGCCGGGCATGGCATCGAGGGTGAAGCGGGCGGCGACCTCGGCAATGCGGCCCGCGCCCTTGGTGATGACCACAAAGTTGATCACGACCAGGATGACGAAGACGATCAAACCCACGACGTAGTTCCCGCCGATCACGAACGAGCCGAAGGCCTGGATCACCTGCCCGGCCGCGGAAGCGCCTTCGCCTCCCCGGAGCAGGATCAGCCGGGTCGAGGCTACGTTCAGGGACAGCCGGAACAGCGTCAGGATGAGCAACAGGGAGGGAAAGACCGAAAAATCCAGCGGTTTGAGAGTGAACATGCAGGTCAGCAGGGTGATGATCCCGAAGGTGATGTTGAAGGTCAGCATCAGGTCCAGCAGCGGCGTGGGCATGGGCAGGATCATGACCACCAGGATGGCCACCACCGCGGCGCCCAGCGCGATCTCCCCGCTAAAGGGCAGAGAGAAGCCCTTGACGGCCGGATTAGCCGTTTGTTCCGGCATGGATCACCTTGCCTTTGACGCGATAGACGGCGGCAAGAATCTCGGCCACGGCCTGATAGAGCAGAAACGGGATCATGTCCCCCACTTCCCCGGACTTGTACAAGGCCTGGGCCACGGGCTTGTTCTCGACCACGGGTACGCCGTGTTCCCGGGCGATCTCCTTGATTCGTTCGGCGATCAGCGCCTGGCCCTTGGCCACGATGATCGGAGCATCGGCCTGCTTGGAATCATAGAGCAGGGCCACGGCCAGGTGGGTGGGGTTGGTGACCACCACGTCGGCCTCGGGCACCTTGGACATCATGCGCCGGCGGGCCATTTCCTTCTGGGTCGAACGGATGCGGGCCTTGACGTGCGGATCGCCTTCGGTCTGCTTGTACTCCTCCTTGATCTCCTCCTTGGTCATCTTGAGGTCCTGGGTGAACTGCCATTTCTGGAAGGCGAAGTCCATGAGGGCCAGGATGGCCAGGACCCAGCAGGTCTTGATGAATATCTCGAAGGCCACCGCCACCGAAAACTGGCCGATCTGGAGCACGGACATGTCGCCCAGGACCACGATCCGATCCATCTTGCCTCGCACGGTCAAGTAGGCCGTGACCCCGACGATGATGATTTTGGTCACGGACTTGAACAGGTCCATCAGGGCCCGGGTCGAAACCAGACGGCTGAACCCCTTGATCGGGTTGAGCTTCGAGCCTTTGGGCATGATGGCTTCCACGCTCATCATCGGGCCGACCTGGACCAGATTGGCCAGGATGGCCGCGAAAAATACGGCCAGGGCCACCGGGGCCAGGATCAGGGCCAGCAGCTCGACCTGGGCGGCCAGGAAGGTGAACAGGTCCGCATCCTGGGCGACGGATATCTGGCCCACGTTGGACAGGAGATAGCGCATCATCCCGTCCAGACGGCCGTACATCGAGGACGCGGCAAAGAAGAGCGCCATGAGTCCGGCCATGAGCACGGCGAACGTGTTCAGCTCCATGCTCTTGGAGGCCTGACCTTTTTTACGAGCCTCCTGCAGCCTTTTGGCTGTTGGTTTTTCTGTTTTGCTGCCCTTGTCCTCTGCCACGAAACCCTCACATGATCCGCAGGACGGTCATGAGCGAACCGTCCAGACCCGAAATGGCCCGACCTAGAATCGGCACGAAAAAGTTGAGAGACAGGGCGAAGACGGCCAGCCCGATGACGATGTACAACGGCATGCCCACGAAAAGCACGTTCATCTGGGGGACCGTCTTGGCCACGATGCCCATGGCGACCTTGGTAAAGAAAAGAACCGCCAGGGCCGGCGCGCCGATCTTGACCGCGATGACGAACATGTCACCCACGGCCGCCAGGACCTGGTTCATGACGACGGCATGAAAGACGGGTCGGCCCGGC
>JAHJTB010000165.1 GCA_018830135.1 Pseudomonadota bacterium
CATGTTGGTCTTCATGGTCCTGGTCGTGGGGGTCATCGTCTACTGCGAGCGGGGCCAGCGCCGAATACCGGTCCAGTACGCCAAGCGCGTGGTCGGCCGGCGGGTCATGGGCGGACAGAGTACCCATCTGCCGCTCAAGATCAACACTTCGGGCGTCATTCCGCCGATCTTCGCCTCGTCCATTATCATGTTTCCGGCGACCATCGCCCAGTTCATCAAGATTCCCTTCATGGAATCGGTTTCCGCGGCTCTGTCCCCGGGAAACTGGCTGTATAATCTTCTTTATATCGGCTTCATCTTTTTCTTCTGTTATTTTTACACCGCCGTGACCTTCAACCCGATCGACGTGGCCGACAACATGAAGAAATACGGCGGGTTCATCCCCGGCATCCGGCCGGGTAAGCGCACGGCCGATTACATCGATCGTGTCCTGACGCGAATCACCTTTGGCGGAGCGGTTTATGTGTCGCTCGTCTGCGTGCTGCCCTCCTTTTTGATCGCCGAGTTCAACGTGCCTTTCTACTTTGGCGGCACGGCGCTATTGATCGTGGTGGGCGTGGCTATTGACACCGTGGGTCAGATCGAGTCCCATCTCCTGACCCGGCATTATGAAGGTTTTCTGAAAAAAGGAATGGCCGGTCGAGTTCGGCGCTAGGGAGGATAATATGAACATCATTTTATTGGGACCGCCGGGAGCGGGCAAAGGCACTCAGGCCAAGATGCTGGTCGATAAGTACGGGATTCCCCAGATTTCCACCGGCGACATCCTGCGAGCCAACCTTAAGGCCCAGACGCCCCTGGGGATCGAGGCCAAGAAGTATATGGACTCGGGCAAGCTGGTTCCGGACGAGGTCGTGATCGGGATCATCGAAAGCCGGATCAAGGAAGACGACTGCCAGAAGGGCTACATGCTGGACGGCTTCCCCAGGACCGTGGCCCAGGCCGAGGCCCTGGAGCAGATGCTGACCCAAATGAGTTCGGGGATCGATGATGTCATCAGCATCGAGGTGCCGAACGACGAACTCATGGGCCGCCTGACCGGACGCCGGACCTGCCGGAACTGCGGCCAGGGCTATCACGTCATGTTCGACCCGCCACAAAAAGAGGGCCTGTGTGACAAGTGCGGCGGCGAACTGTACCAGCGTGACGACGACAACGAGGCCACGGTAGGAAACCGGCTCAAGGTCTACGCCGATCAGACCCAGCCTCTGATCGACTATTATCAAAACAAGAGCCTGCTCAGGCCGATCGACGGTCTGGGCGAGATCAAAGAGATATTCGGGCGCATCGGGCAGGTACTGGGCTGATCCAGCCTCGCCGCCTTGGCGGCGTCCGACGCACATCGAGCCCCGGTCCGGCGAACCGGTCCGGGGAAATGGAAAGCACGGTCCCGGGAGTCCTCTCGAATTCAGGACGGAGGGAACACGGGCCGGCGGAATTGGGAAGAGAACATGAAAGTAAGGGCCTCCGTCAAGAAAATGTGCAACAAATGCAAGATCATCCGGCGGAAGGGTACGATCCGGGTCATCTGCGTCAATCCCAAGCATAAGCAGCGGCAAGGTTAGCCCAGCCCAAGGAGGAGAAGAAAGTTGCCCAGAATCGCAGGCATTGATTTACCGAGGAACAAGCGGATCGAGATCGCCTTGACCTATATCTATGGCCTCGGCCGCACGAGTTCCCAAAAAATCCTCGACGCAGCCGGCGTGAGTTGGGACACCAAGTCGGACAATCTGACGGACGACGAGGTCACCCGGATCAGGAAGGTCATCGACGGCGATTACAAGGTCGAAGGCGACCTTCGCCGGGAAATCACCCAAAACATAAAGCGTCTGATGGACCTGGGCTGTTACCGCGGTCTGAGACATCGCCGGGGCCTGCCCGTGCGGGGTCAGCGCACCCACACCAACGCCCGGACCCGCAAGGGCCCCCGTCGTTCGGTCGTCGGCAAGAAAAAGAAGTAGTCTGGAGGAATCATGGCCAAGGGGACGAAACGGGGACGCCGCAAGAAGGAAAAAAAGAATATTCCGGTCGGCGTGGCTCATATCCAGTCCACGTTCAATAACACGATCGTGACCATCACCGACACCCGGGGCAATGCGATAGCCTGGGCCAGCAGCGGGACACAAGGATTCAAGGGATCAAGGAAATCCACTCCCTATGCGGCTCAAATGGCGGCCGAGGACGCGGCCAAAAAGGCCATGGAACACGGGATGCGGACCGTTGAGGTCTACGTCAAGGGTCCCGGTTCCGGTCGGGAGGCGGCCTTAAGGGCTTTGCAGACCGCCGGTTTCCACGTGACGCTCATCCGCGACGTCACTCCGATTCCTCACAACGGCTGCCGCCCCCCCAAAAGGCGGCGGGTCTAGAGAACTTTTAAAGGGAGGACCTCGATTTGGCCAGATATACGGATGCCTCCTGCCGGATATGCCGTCGGGAAAATTCGAAACTATTTTTAAAAGGCGACCGCTGCTACGGCGACAAATGCGCCTTTGAACGACGGAGCTATCCGCCGGGACAGCACGGTCAGCGACGGAGCAAGATATCCGATTACGGGATACAGCTTCGTGAGAAGCAGAAGGTCAAGCGGATGTACGGCTTGCTTGAAAAGCAGTTCCGCTCGTATTTTGAAAAGGCGGAAAGTCAGAAGGGCATTACCGGCATCAACCTGCTGATCCTTCTCGAACGCCGTATGGACAACATCGTCTATCGATTGGGATTCGCCACATCGAGAAACCAGGCCCGCCAGTTGGTCCGTCACAATCACTTCCTGGTCAACGGCCGGAAGGTTGATATACCCGCTTATCTGGTCAAGCCTGGCGACAAGGTGACGTTAAAGGAGAAGAGCCGGAAGATCGGTCTTATTCTCGAGTCCATGGAGACCGTCGCCCGTCGGGGCGTCCCATCATGGCTCGAAATGGATAAGGACAACTTCTCGGGCCAGGTCCTTTCTCTGCCGACGCGGGAAGAATTGACCATGCCGATCCAGGAACAGCTGATAGTCGAGCTTTACTCCAAGTAGGTTTTGGACCCGTCCAAATCCTTTCTCTAGCCGAGGAGAGGCCATGCAGAGGAATTGGAAGGAATTGATCAAGCCCAAAAAGGTTGACGTCGAGTCGGACGAAAAAGATCGCTTCTACGGCAAGTTCACATGCGAGCCGCTGGAGCGCGGATTTGGCCTGACTCTGGGCAATGCGTTGCGCCGGGTGTTGCTGTCCTCCTTGCAGGGGGCGGCCATCGTATCGGTCAAGATCGATGGCGTACTTCATGAGTTCACCACTATACCCGGCGTGGTTGAAGATGTCAGCGACATCATACTCAACCTCAAAGAGGTCAGGCTCAAGCTGCACACTGATCCTCCTCGGACCGTCCGCATCGAAGCCAATCATGAGGGCGTAGTCAAGGCCGGTGATATCATTACCGACGGCCAGGTTGAAATCCTGAACCCGGATCATCATATCGCGACTTTATCCAAGGATGGAGTCATGAAGATGGAGATGACCGTGGAACTGGGCAAGGGATATGAACCCGCCGAAAAAGGCGGTGAAAACGCCCAGGTCATCGGAGTGATCCCCATCGACGCCATTTTTTCACCGATCCGGAAGGTCAATTACGTCGTAACCAACGCCCGCGTCGGTCAGCGGACCGACTACGACAAGCTGGCCTTGGAAGTATGGACCGACGGCAGCGTCATGCCCCGGGATGCGATCGCCCTTGCCGCCAAGATTCTCAAAGATCAATTGATGATTTTCATCAATTTCGAAGAGGAAGAAACGGAATTCGAAGAGCCGGAAAGCAAGCCGGAACAGAAAATGAACGAGAACCTGTTCCGAAGCGTGGACGAACTCGAACTGTCCGTTCGTTCGTCAAACTGTCTCAAAAACGCCAATATACATCTGATCGGCGAACTGGTCCAAAAGACCGAAGCCGAGATGTTGAAGACGAAAAACTTCGGGCGGAAGTCACTCAACGAAATCAAGGAGATTTTGGCCGAAATGGGCCTCTCCCTGGGAATGAAAGTCGATTTTATTCCGCCGCGAGATGAAATAATCAAAGAGGAACAACCGTCATGAGACACCGTAAGGCCGGACTCAAGCTGAATCGGACGGCCAGCCATCGGAAGGCCCTGATGCGGAACATGGTCACCAGTCTGTTCGAACACGAACGCATCGTGACCACGCAGGCCAAAGCCCGGTCGGTCCGACCCTTTGCCGAAAAACTGATCACCTTGGCCAAACGGGGAGATTTGCACTCCCGACGTCTGGCGCTGGCCGTGATAACCAAAAAATCCGTTACCCATAAGCTTTTCTCCGAAATCAAGGATCGCTTTATTGACCGGAGCGGTGGATATACCAGCATGGTCAAGCTGGAGCCCAGACGGGGCGACGCGGCTCCCATGGCCGTGCTGCAGCTCATCAAACCTCAGGAAGAGGCCAAGAAGCAGAAAAAGACCAAGAAAAAAGGCGCGGCCAAGAAAAAGGCCGACACAAAGACGGCGGCAAAACCCGCGCCCAAAACCCAGGCCCAACCACCCGAGGAACCACCCGTCGTGAAAGAAACGGCGCCGGCCGATCCGGTCGTCGCCCAGAATGAAACGCCCGAATCGGTTGAACCGGTCGACGGGGCCTCGGAGACGGATAAGGAAGAAGACAAGGCTTAAGGCCCTATCAAACGGCCATAAAAAAGGCGGGCAGGTCCCGCCTTTTTGTATCGGGGCCGGTACAACAACCGCTCGTTTTCAAAGATGGAGCAATCAAGCCGTTCATGGTGGGTTGCATCAAAGCAGGTATTTCATGGCCGCGGCGAAAAATTGACTTGGCCTTGGAAATTCCTGCCGCCCAGACATCGGTTAGTGGAGCCCCGAGCGGAAACTTCCCGATAATTACTCGATATGATTGGAAGATAAAATTGGTTGGCCTGACGCCCTCCTGGACCGGGAATTGCATCTCCCGTGGTTCAAGTGGAGGAAAACCATGCCCGCATTTTTCAAAACCAATTCAACATCCCAGGATGCGACCCCATACACCGAGTCCGGGAACGGCCCCGGTCCTTTGTCAGAGTCCGGACCGTCCGCTCCGGATCTTGCCGGGGAAAACCGGGACGAAGGCCCGGCCCGGGCGGCCCGAGGGCTGAACCGCCGCTTCGCCACCCGGCTCAAGTCGCGTCTGGACCGACTATAGTTTAGCGGCCCGAGGCCAGCGTGGATTATCCGGAACCGGGAGGCCTCGATGCCTCCCGGCCCGGATACGTATTTTCTAGAATCCCGCCCAGGTGACCGATTCGCTCAACGGAACGCGCGGGGTCCGCATTTCATTGTACTTGGCCGTCGGGTCCGGATAACCCAGGGCGATTCCGACGACGACCCGCTTTTCCGGTGCCAGATTCAGGTGCTTGCGCACCGAATCCGGAAACCAGGCCAGGGCGGCCAGGAGGCAGGTGCCCAGGCCTCGGGAGGCGGCGGCCAGGCAGATATTGTTGGCCACCGCGCCCGCGTCGAACACGGAATAGACCGTCGTCAGCGATGTGTCGACCAGAATGTAGACCAGGACCGGCGCCCCGAACCCTCGGAACATGCTCAGGGCGTGGTTCATCCGGGCTTCCTGGTCTTCTCGCCCGATCCCCACGATACTGAACAGTTGCTTACCCACGGCCCGGTAACGATCCATGTACACGCCAGGGAACTTTTCGGGCATTTCAAAGTCGGACTGGGTTTGGGCCCCGCCCGATACCAGACTTACGAACTCCTCGCTCAAGGCCTGGCGGGGGGGGCCGGCGGCGACCGCGATTTCCCAGGGTTGCGTGTTGCCCCAGGAAGGCGCGCGAACGGCCAGGGACAAGATGTCTTCGATCAAGGACTTTTCAACGGGTTTGTCCAGATAGGCCCGGACACTGTAACGATTGTTGATTGCTTCATCCAGTTTCATTTGATATTCAGACCTCCTTGTTATCGTGTTCGAAGACCTTACTAAAGGTGCGGCGACAAGTCAAACCGGACCGCGTCCGGGGCCGGATCAGGATCGAGCCGGGCCGGGCGCCGGAAGCACGGGTTCGCTGACCTTGATCAGGACCAAAATGGAGAGGACCAGCAGCAGGGAGACCAGGCCCAGGGCCGGGAATACGGCCGTCAGCCCCCAGCCCCGTTCGATCCAGCCCACCAGTTTGACGGCCAGCGAGCCGACGCCGAAGGTCAGGACGAATTTGGCCCCGAAAGCGGCGTGTCGGAAGCGTCCCGGGGTCAGGCGGGCCACCAGGGTGTTTTCCAACGGCTGCATGCCCAGCAGGAAAAAGCAGTAGACCAGCCCCATCCCGGCCACGGTCAGGTCGCCGGCCAGGGAGATGAGGAAGACCGGGGGCAGGGTCAGGAGGTGGAAGACCAGGTACCCGGAGCGAGCCTCGTATCGTTCCCCGGCCCGGCCGCCGGCGAACTGTCCCAGGATACCCACCAGGAAGATGATCGAGGTCAGCGCCGTGGCCACGAGATTGCCGGACGGTCCGGCGGGCCAGACGGCGGCAAGGGCCTGGTAGAGCCCCTGACCCCGGAGTTCGAAAAAGGCCGGCAGGATAAGGGTCGCCCCCCGGTAGGCCACGCCGCCCAGCATCATGGCCATGAGCAGGACCAGGAAAGGGGCGGCCCCTTGGCCGCCGTTCGATCCGCTTTCCACGGAAACCGTTGTATTCTCGGGCGAGCCCATCAGGAGTAGCGGAACCAGGCCGGCCAGGTTGAGAGCGGCCACGACGAGGTAGGCGGCCGCCGGTCCCCAGCGCCAGTTGACCAGCCCCGCGGCCAGGGGGGCCAGGGCCAGGCCCAGGTTGCCGGCCATGCCGTTGTATCCCAGAGCCAGGCTCATGCGGCGAACCGATTTGGATATCATGCCCAGGCCCACGGGATGGTAGATTCCGGAGAACAGTCCCAGCCCGGCCAGGGCCAACGCCAGTCGGGACGGTTGGTCGATCCAGAGAGCGGCGGCCAGGGCGCTCCCTCCGGCCCCCAGAAAAAACAAAACCAGGAAGGGCCGCCCGCCCCAACGGTCCGCCGCCAGCCCCCAGGGCAAAGCCGTCAGGCCGAAAAGGAGATACTGGGCAAAGGAAAGGGCCAGGGCTGAGCCCAGGTCCAGACCCAGGCGGCCGGCCAGGGGCAGCACGATGGCCGGAAAGACCAGCATGTTGAAGTGGCTCGAGAAGTGCCCGAAACAAGTGACGACCAGTATGCGGCGTTCATTGGCGTTCAATGAATTTTACCTTTGTCGGGCCGGGCCGGCCCGTGGAGGCTCGGGGTCCGGGCTAGAGAGAGGGGGCGCCCATTTCTTCGGCGCTCAGGACCGCATCGACATCCAAAAGGATTTTAATGCCGCTGTCGAGCTTGGCCATGCCCGCTATGAAACGGGTCTGGAGCCGGGAGCCGAGACTCGGCGCCGGCTCGATATCGTCCGCGTCGATGGAGACCACGTCGGCCACGGCGTCTACGATGACGCCGATGGGAATCCGGCCCATGGCATCCCGTACATCGAGCACGATGATACTCGTCCGGTCGGTGTATTCCCGGTCCACCATCCCGAACTTCAGGCGCAGGTCCACCACGGGGATGACCTGGCCTCGCAGGTTGATCACGCCTTTGAGAAAATACGGAGTCTGAGGCACGGGCGTGATGGGCACAAGGCCGAATATTTCCCGAACCTTCAGAATCCGGAGGCCATAAACCTCGTCGGCCAGGGTAAACGTCAGGTACTTGCCCGCATCGGCCCGGGCCCGGGCCGAACCCGTATGCGCATCGCTGTCCATCGGTTCATACCTCGCGGAGTGCCGGAGCGTTTCGAGGCGAACCTCCCCACCCGGTCCGCTGCTTCAGGAAACATCCTACCAGAATTTTATTGCCTCCGCCATGCCAGAATCGAACGGTTGCCGAGGGCTCGTCCGGCCGGGTTCATATGCCCTGATGGGCTTCGATCAAGGCGGGTATGAACGTGGTCAGGTCTTCGACGACGCAGACGTCGGCGATGTTGAAGATGGCGGCGTTGGGATCGGTCGAGATGGCGACGATGAAACCAGACCCCTGCATGCCGACGGTATGCTGGATGGCGCCGGAGATGCCGCAGGCGATGTAGAGTTTAGGGGCGACCGTGGCCCCGGTCAGGCCGACCTGCCTTTTGTACTCCAGCCAGTTCTGGTCGCACAAAGGCCGGGAGCCTGCCACGGCCGAACGGGCAAACAGGGCGGCCAGTTGTTCGATCAGGATCAGGTTTTCCCGCTTGCCCACGCCCCGGCCGGCAGCGACCACCACTTCGGCCTCGGCCAGCCCGGAGTCCTCCTGGCGGACCTGCTTGAGGCCCAGGCCGCGGCTTCCTTTCGGTTCGGCCGTCGAATGTTTTACCGTGACCCGGCCCGCCGGGCGACCCGAGACATCCCCGGCCTTGAAGGCGCCGGGCTGGACGGCCAGGACCGCGATTGCCGCTGTTGGAGCCAGGTCGAGCACGATCTTGCCGTTGAAGGCGGTGCGAGTGAAAAACGGGCCGTCGTCCCCCTGGCCCACGCCCTCCACGCCGGTCAGACATCCGGACTTCAGGCGCACGGCCAGCCCGGGCGCGTAATCCAGCCCCTGGGTCGTCTGCGGAATCAGGATGTAGCGGGCCTCGAGTTCGGGCAGGACCTCCATGAGCAGGGTTTTATAGAGCTCGGCGTCGTATTCGGGCAGACCCGGGTGTTCGAAGGCCGTGACCCACAGCCCCGAGGCTTTGGCAAAAGAACGGGCCAGAGCTTCCGGGTCGGCGCCGAGGAGCACGGCCCGGATTTTCAGGGGCCTGATCCGGGCCAGGGCTTCGGCCAGGGCCAGGAGTTCGAAGTTGATCGCAGCGACCGCGCCCTCGTGGTGTTCGACGACAATGACGATGGATTCAGACATGGCTTCCTCTTATGTGGGCCAGCCGGGCAGGCCCGTTTACAGAAAGGCCTTTTCCCGGAGTATCCGGAGCAGATGGTCCGCCTTCTCCGCCCGGTCGCCCTCCAGGAACTGACCGGCCCGGGACCGGCGGGGATAGTCGGCGGCCACGAGCCGCTCCCGCCCGGAAACCGGGGGCAGGGTCGAGGCGTCCAGGACCGTCGCCTTCTGCTTCTTGGCCCGCAGCAGGTTGGACAGGGTGGGGTAGCGGGGCTTGTTGATGCCGGTCTGGATGGTCAGGACGGCGGGCAGGTCGAGTTCGAGCATGTGCCGGCGTCCGCCTTCCACCTCGCGTTCCACGTAAACAGCGCCCTGCTCCGGACGGATCTCGACGAAGATAACCGAGGTGGCGCAAGGGCGCCCGAGCAGCTCGGCCAGTATGGGGCCGACCTGGGCCTGCATGTCGTCCTGGGCCATGACCCCGGCCAGGATGAGGTCGTAGCCCCGGTCGGCCGCGACGGCTCCGATCCAGGAGGCCGTGACAAAGGGGCTCCGATAGTCCGCTTCCGGGGCCAGCAGGTGAAAGGCCTGATTCGCGCCCATGCCCATGGCCCGCTCGAGGACCTGGGCGGCCCGCTCCGGCCCGACGGTCAGCACGTCGATGACCGTGTCCGGGAGGGTCTCCTTGATGCGGACCGCCTCTTCCACGGCGAACTCGTCGGCGTGGTTCATCCAGTGCTTGGCCTCTTGGTCGATACGGATTCGGCCGTCTCGGGCGTCGATTTCGACCCGGGTTTCCGAGTCGGGAACCTGCTTGATACAGACGAGTATTTTCATGGGGCCGACTATAAGGTGTTCCGGTCTCCGAATCAAGAAAAAAGCGAACGCTCGATATTTTTATCTTGACAGCCCGGAACACGCCCCGCCATAATGCCACCCATCTCAGACAAAGGAACGCAGCCGACACCGGCCTCCGACATGAGCGTCATTTATTTCATACGGCACGGGCAGGCCTCATTCGCCAGCGACCATTACGACCGCTTATCCGATCTGGGCCGACGCCAGTCCCGGATTCTCGGGGACTACCTGGCCCACCTCGGTCTGCGTTTCGACGCGGCCTGCACCGGCACCCTGGAGCGCCAGACGGAGACGGCCGAGATCGTCCTGTCCCGGATGAACGATCCCGGCCCGACCGCTTCGGCCATCAAGCCAGGCCTCAACGAATACGATTCCGAGTCCATCGTCTCCGCGCAGCTTCCGGCCATGATCGAGCGGGACCCGGGTCTGGCCCGGGACGCCGAACACATGACCGACCGGCGCTCCTTTCAGCGGGTTTTCGAGGGGGCCATGCTGCGCTGGGCCTCGGGCCGGCACGACGTGCCGGGCGTGGAGACCTGGTCGGACTTCGCGGCCCGGGTGCGTGAGGCGGTCGAGCAGGTCATGTCCGAGAACGGCCGAGGCAAGACAGTGGCCGTTTTCACGTCCGGCGGACCCACCTGCGCCACGCTGCACATGGCCGTGGGCGTGAGTCCGGCGGTGGCGGTCCGGTTGAACTGGCAGATCAGGAACACCTCGGTTTCCGAGTTCAAATACAGCGAGCAGGGCATCTTTTTAGGCTCTTTCAACTCGGTTCACCACCTTCAGACCCTCGGCGAGCCTGAATTGCTGACGTATCGTTAACAACCAAAAAATAAAGGAGAGACGGCATGGATTTCACGGTTTCCGAAAAATTGCAGACGATTCTGGATATGATCCAGGAGTTTGTGGAAAAGGAACTCATTCCCATGGAGGCGGAGTTCTCGACGAAGGGCTTCGGCGGCCTGCTTCCCGAGATCGAGGAGAAGCGGAATCTGGTTCGCCAGATGGAGCTTTGGGCGCCGCTGCATCCCAAGGAGTTCGGCGGCATGGGCCTGAACCTCATGGAATACGCCCTGGTGGCCGAGGTTCTGGGCTACACGCCGCTGGGCCTGTATATCTTTGGCTGCCAGGCTCCGGACGCCGGCAACATCGAGATTCTGCACAAGTTCGGAACCGACGAGCAGAAGGAGCAGTATCTCCGGCCGCTGATCGAAGGAAAGACTCGGAGCTGCTTTTCCATGACCGAGGTCGAGGTGGCCGGTTCGAATCCGACCTGGCTGCTGACCACGGCGTCCAAGGACGGCGACGACTACGTCATCAACGGCCACAAGTGGTTCTCCTCCTCGGCCGAAGGCGCGGCCTTCGCCATCGCCATGGCCGAGACCAATCCCGAGGCGGAGTCTCCCCACCTCAAGGCCAGCATGATCATCGTGCCCTTGGATACGCCGGGCATGAACATCGTGCGCAACGTATCGGTCATGGGCCACGTGGGTGACGGCTGGACGGCCCACGCCGAGGTACGGTACGAAAACTGTCGCGTACCCCGAAAAAATCTGTTGGGCGGCGAGGGGCAGGGCTTCGTCCTGGCCCAGGAGCGTCTGGGACCGGGCCGGATCCACCACTGCATGCGCTGGATCGGCATCATGAACCGCTGCTACGACCTGATGTGCACCTACGCCCTGGAGAGGCGCCGCACACCGACCGAAGTGCTGGCCGACTCGGACATCATCAAGATGTACATCGCCGACAGCGCGGCGGACATCATGTCCTCCCGACTCATGGTTCTCAGCACGGCCTGGACCATCGAGAACGTGGGAGTCAAGGACGCGATGAAGGAGATATC
>JAHJTB010000559.1 GCA_018830135.1 Pseudomonadota bacterium
GCTCCTCGGCCCGCTGGCGCCGGGCCTCGGCCTCTTGCTCCCGCTTCTCCCGGGCCGCGCGCCGCTGCTCAGCGCGGGCCAGTTGCGCGGCCTCGAGCTTGGCCTTGCGGGCCTCGGCGCGCTGCTTGCGGGCCTCGGCGGCCTGCCGCCGCTGCTCCTCGATCCGCTGCCTGCGCTGCTCGGCCTTCAGCTGTGCGGGGGTCTTGCCGGCCGTATCGGCTGGCGTGGCGGCGGCGGGCGCCGCCTCCGTGGCGGGCGCGCCGAGGGCGGCGGTCGCTGCGCGGCCGACCGCCGCGAGGGAGGGCGGTGTTACTCCGAGCCCCTTGAGTTCCATCCGCGCCGCGACCACCAGCGGCTTGGAGTCCTCGTCGAGCCGGACGGGGCGCGCCGCGAGCTGCAGCTCGGTCACAGCCTGGTCCTTCATCCCCAGGCTCTTGAGAGTCCGACCCAGCTCGAGCCGCGCCCCGGCGTCATCCGGGGTCGTCTGCAGGTACCTGCGATAGGAACCCACCGCGGCGACGTTGTCGCCGGCCGCCCGGTGGAGCCGCGCCTGGTGCAACCACCCGTCGGCGTAGTCGGGGTTGTCCCGGATGCCGATGCTGATCTTGCGGACGGCCTGGCGGTACGCGCTGACCTTGAACGAGGCGAAGGCCAGGCCGTCGTAAGCGCGCGTGTCAAAGGGATCGAGCTTGACCGCCTCCACGTAGAGCCGCGCCGCCGGCAGGTACTTACCGGCCCTGGCCAGCGTGTCGGCCTGGACCCTCAGCTGTCCAGAGCGGGTCCCGGGCGGCGGGGGCGGCGGCCCCGGCATCGGCGGGACCACCATGACGTCGGGCGCTGGCTTCACGCCGGCGAGCGCGGTGGAGCTGACCTGGGGCGCCACGGGAGCTGCCGCAGCGCGAGGCGCGACAGCGCGCGGGGTCTCCACGCCAGATTGCGCCGCGACCGCCGCGGCGGCCTGGCCTGCGCGCGCGAGCTTTGCCGCGGCGGCGTCCTGCTGGCGCTTCTCGGCGCGGGCGCGCTTGCGCTCGGTGGCGGCCAGGCGTTTGGCCTCGGCGCGGGCCTTGCGCTCCTCGGCGGCTTGCTGGCGCTTCTCGACCAGGGCGCGCCTGCGCTCCGCCGCGGCCAGCTTGCCCGCCTCGAGGCGGGCCTTGCGCTCCTCGGCGGCCTTGCTGCGCTGCTCGGCCAGGGCGCGCTTGCGCTCCTGTCGGGCCAGCTGCTCGGCTTCGAGGCGGGCCTTGCGCTCCTCGGCGGCCTTGCGGCGCTGCTCGGCCAGGACCCGCCGGCGCTGCTCACGTTTGGAGAGCTTGGGGCTGGGGGGCGCCTCAGCGGCGGCGGTTGAGGCGGGCTTCGAGGCGATCACGGCACCCGACACGAACGGTGGCGGCGGGCGGCCCTCCAGCTGTGCCACCTCGACCTGAGCCTTGTGGACCCAACGCTCCTGGGTCGTTCGTCGCTCGAGCTCGATGTAGCGCTTGAAGGTCTTGAGCGCCTCGGCCGCCGCCCCCTGCGCCTTGAGGGCCAGCGCCAGCCCGAAGTAGGGGTCCGGATCCTTGGGTTTGACGGCGATGAACTTGTTATAGGCCACGACTGCCTGGGCCAGCCGATTGGCCTTGCGCAGGGCGTAGGCCAGATTGTACCAGCCCAGGTGATAGTCCGGGTTGTCGCGGATGGCGATGCGGAAGGTGCTGATCGCCTCGCTGTAGCGCTTGAGCCCGAAGAGGGCGTTGCCCAGCTCGTTGTAGGCCGCGGTGTAGGAGTAGTCCACCCCGATGGCCTGCTGGTAGATCGGAACCGCCTGGGCGAACCGGCCTGCCCTGGAGAGTCGGTCGGCCCGGGACTTGATGATCTGGGCGCGCTCGCGCTGTGGGGTCAGAGGTGCGCTGGGCCCGGCGGTCGACGGGCTGGACGGTGCGATGGGCTGGGGATCAGCCGCATCGCTGCTCCCCTCGTCGTGGCTGGAGCGGGGGGGCGCGGTGACGGGCGGCGGCTTGCTCGCCTCGGGCTTGCCCTTCGCCGGTGGCACGGGTGATACGGCCGGGGTCGGTTTGCCTGCTGGCGCCGGCGCGGGGGCAGCGGCGGGGGCAGGCGCGGGGGCAGCGGTGGGGGCAGCGGTGGGGGCAGGTGCGGGGGCTGGCGCTGGCTTGGTCCCGGCCTGCTGCTCGAGGCGCTTGGCCTGCATCAGCGCGCGCTCGACCCAGGCCCGCTTGGCCGGGTTGGTCTCCAGGGCTGCGTACTTGCGGAAGCTCGCGGCCGCGCTCTTGAGGTCCCCCTTGCTCTCCTGGGCCAGCCCGATGCCGTAGTGGGGATCGGGGCTCTGAGGCTTGAGCTGGGCGAAGCGACGGTAGGCGTCGATGGCCGCGTCGAGGTCTCCGTTCTTGCGCAGCGCGTAGGCCAGGTTGTACCAGCCCTCCGCGTAGCCCGGCACCAGGCTGAGGGTCTGCTGCAGCAACGCCGCCGCCTTGGCCAGCTGGCGGCTCCGCAGGTAGTGCGTCGTCAGTGCGCCCACCGCCGGCAGGTAGCCCCGATCGAGATCCAGCGCCTTGTTGTAAGTCTCCAGGGCCTGCTTGGTCTTGCCGGCTTGGAGCAGGGCGTCGGCCTGCTGCTTGAGGGCA
>JAHJTB010000166.1 GCA_018830135.1 Pseudomonadota bacterium
AACGGCCTGATCCGGCCCCAAAACGGCGGGGTATGGTTCCGAGACCGGCCGGTCCATGAGATCGGCACGGCCGGCATGGGCCGAGTCCTGGGCCTGGTTTTCCAGAACCCGGACCATATGCTTTTTGCCGCCACCGTCCGGGAAGAGGCCGCCTTCGGGCCTCGCAACCACGGCTTTTCCGAAGGGGAAATCGACCGGCGGGTGGCCTCGGCCCTGGAAACCGTGGGCCTGACCGGCCGGGAAGACCTGGACCCGTTTATCATGACCAAGGGCGACCGGCAGAAACTGGCCGTAGCCAGCATCCTGGCCTCGGAACCGGAGGTGCTGGTCCTCGACGAGCCGACCACGGGCCTGGACGCCAAGGAGCAGGCCGCGATGATGGATTTGCTGGCTCGACTCAATCAGGCCGGACACACCATCATCATCATCACCCACTCCGTTCGTATCGCCGCCCGGTACGCCCGCCGGGTGGTCCTTTTGGAAAACGGCCGCGTCCTGGCCGAAGGTCCGGCCCGGGACGTGTTCGCCCGGACCGACCTGTTGGAACGGACCGGTCTGGAGGCCCCGCCCGCCGTCCGGCTGGGGCTCCGCTTCGGCCTCAAGACGCTCGACGCGGCCGAACTCGAGGCCGCCCTGACCCGGAGCGGGTCATGAGCCTGACCTTGTACCTGCCCCGGGGCGGTTTTTTCGAGCGGATTCATCCGGTCGTCAAACTCCTGGCCCTGGTCGTCTCATTTTCTCCACCCTTTCTGGGCCGACATCCCTGGCCCGTTCTGGGCTATCTGATTTTCCTTGTCCTGGCCGCCTTGTGGGGCCGGACCGGAACCAACCTGGCCCGCATGTGGAAACTCATGATCGTGCTCGTGGTCATGAGCGTGGTCCTGTGGACCCTGTTTCAGGCAGGGCCGACCCGGTGGGCCGCCTGGGGGCCCCTGGTCGTGACCCGCGAGGGCCTGCTTTACGGCCTGACAGCCGGCCTCCGGCTCGACTGCTTCATCGTCGCGGCGATCATTTTCCTGTCCAGCACCCCCATCGAGGACTTCACCTATGCCCTGTTTCGGCTGGGCTTGCCCTTCGCCCCCAGCTTCGCCCTGACCCTGGCCTTCCGCCTGACCCCGCTTTTTATCGAGACCGGCCAGACCATCGCCATGGCCCAAAAGGCCCGAGGTCTGGACCTGGATGCCGGCGGGCCGATCAAAAAAATCCGCAACCACGCGCCCATCATCGTACCGGTTCTGGTCAGCGGCCTGCGGCGGGGGGACCAGCTGGCCATGGCCCTCGAGTCCCGGGGATTCGGCAAGACCGGGCGGCGCACGTTTCTGGCCCACTTCCGGCTCGGCTGGCGCGACGGGGTCCTGTCAGGGGTCCTGCTCCTGGCCGCTTCGGCCATGCTGATCTGGGGCCGGTGACCCTCCGGACCGACGTTCCGGATCATTTTCCCGGCCGGGCTTTACAGGAAGCGGGGCTTGACTCTATAATGGAGGGGTGATATGTGGCCCATGTGGAGGGGCCGCCGGTTTTCAGGGCAAAGGGGGCATTCTTTTGATTTGGGCCGGAATGGCCGTCGCCAACGAGGAAATGGCCCGTAAAACTAATTATTTCAATTATTTTGGTGAGATCGAGCAGGCACCCCTCTCCGCGATCACTCGCTGGCGGGACATGATCCTCAGTTGGCCCGTGCGCGCGCTCGACCACGCCGGCGTTCGCCCCAATCAGGTGACCTTTCTCAGTTTCACCATCCAGATCATTTTTTTTCCCTGGTTTTTCGCCCGGGAGAAGTGGGTGCCGGCCTTGATCGTGGTCTTGACCCACGTGCTGCTCGACTGTTTGGACGGCTCCCTGGCCCGGGTCCAGGGCACGGCCTCACGAGGCGGGGCCCTCTTGGATATGTTCAACGACATAACCGGCATGGCTATCGTGGCCCTGACCGTGATCTTTTTAGGCCGGGAAACCGCCCCCGGCCTGACGGCGCTTTACGTCGTTCTTTATCTGTACCTGACCTTTTTTACGATATTCCTCAACGTGATGGGGCGACCGTTCGCCATTATCATTCGGACCAAGTACTTTTTCTTCGGCCTGGTATTTTTAAAATACTGGCTCAATGTCGATTTCCTCGAGCCGTTCCTGGTCATTTGCAGTCTCTATATGGCTTTGCATGCCATGTTGTCCATGAATCGCCTGGTGGACTGTCTTAATGAAGAGGATAATGCGGGGGGCGAAGGGGAAGCGGCGGAACCGGAAAAACCAGGGGAGTCGCCCCTGAAATCGGATTGGCTTAAATGAAATATCGATTTGGCAAAACGTCCCGGTACCTCGGTCACCGGTGTGAGGACATGCAAGGACCGCAGGTCTTGCAGGCCGGCGAAGAGGTGAACCTGGTCGACACTCACGTACACACGTTGTACTCGGACGGCGCCGCCTCGCCGGGCGAGGTGGAAGATCGTTGTCTGGATCAGCGCATCGGCTGCTGTATCACCGACCACAACGAGATACGGGGCAGCATCTGGCTTTTGGAGCGCCAGAAGGTGCCGACCATGCCCTCGATCGAATTGGGTTCCCAGGAAAAGATCGAGATCATGCTCTTTTTCCGGCGAGCCGAATCCTGCGAGTCCTTTTTCAAGGAGCATGTCGAACCGTATCGCCGCCGCCGCTTTTACGCCTTTCTGCCGCGTCCCCTGGACTATCTCATAGCCGCGGCGAGTGAGCACGAGGCCCTGATTTCCGTACCGCATCCCTTCGCCCCGCTTTGGAAAAACATCGAATACGGCGCCAAGAGACGCATCTCCGTGATCCGGACCATCGAACACGCCCAGTGCATCGAAGTCTGGAACGGCCGGTTGACCCACCGGGCCAACCGCCGGGCCCAGAGCCTCTGCGGCCGCCTGTCCCGCCTGCCCCTGGGCGGCAGCGACAGCCATGAGGCGGAAACCATCGGTTCGGTCGTGGTGGCCTTTGAGTCCGGCGCGACCTCCGACTCCATGTACCAGGCGATCGCTGACGGACGGATTTCCGGGATATGGGGCCAGAACAAGCGCCCCAATCATTTAGCCAACACCTGGCAGCTGGTCATGCGGCATTCCCAAAAACTGATCGCTCCGTCCTGCCAGGTGTTCATGCGCCGGCCCGGCGGGCTGATCCGGGATATCCGGGAACACGGCTTCGGCCCTTTTTAACCCGAATTTTGCAGTTGGGTTCGTAGCGAGGCGTCTCAATGCATAGCGAAACGCGAAGTTGGACCGATTTTGGGCCGCTGGCGCATCATATGATACGTCGAGGTCAAAAAACGGGAAACGAGCATTGCAGCACGCATTGGATGATTCCCGCGGCAAACCGCGGGAAATCTTCGACATGTAAGGGAAAAGAGCATTTATTCAGCTGGCGGGCCAACTTCGCGGCAAGCCGCGAGTATGGCCCGCCCCGCATGTTCGGCGCCGCGGCAGGAGACAACTGCAAAATCCGGGTTTAACGGCCGGGCGTCTCCGGCACGTGCAAACCTTTCTACCCTACCCCGATTTTCGGGCCTCGCTGGAATGTCTGGACTACCGGCGGCTGGGCAAGCAGCGTGTCGAGGCCCGAACCATTCTGAACATCCTGGAAGGCAGGACGGCCGGCCGGGGCTGGCGCAACCACCCGGCTGTTCTCATGTGGCGGGGATACGAGTCAGCCTTGCGGCTTTACCTCAACCTGAGCATCGCCGAATGGACCGGTCGAGGGTTTCGCAACCAAATGCTTCCCGAACCGGTCGATCCGACATCGGTCATCCCGCCCTGGTGGCTGGGCCGGGAGGAGTTTCATGCCTCTCACCGGTCGGCGCTGCTCAGGAAAGCTCCCGAGCACTACGGGCGTTTCGGATGGCTCGAAGCTCCGGACCTGCCTTACTGGTGGCCGACCAAGCACCTGCCCGCCTGAGCCTTCCGCCCCCTTCATCTTTATCCGGAGCCGACCGGCCTCTCCCGATTCACTGTAGGGGTTACCGTTCAGGTTCCGGAAGACTTGTTTCCTCATGGCCGACTATGGTAGGTTCGAGAAAAAAGACTTTGGCATGAAACCGCCTATAAGGAGAGAGGCCATGCCCCGATCAGACCCCTTTTTCTATTTCATTCGCGACGAGATTAGGGAAGGACGATCCCCTGAGGAACTGGAGGATCGCCTGTGGAAGCGTTTCGGCGAAACCTGCGCCATACTGATCGCCGATTCGACCGGTTTCTCCCGGGCGACCCAACAGCATGGGATATCGTTCTTCCTGGCCATTATCACCCGTCTGCGGGCCATGGCCCGGGAGTCCTTCGAGCGTCATGGGGCCATTTTCTGGCGGGCTTATGCGGACAACCTCTATGCCGAGTTCCCGGCCGTGGATGCGGCCGTGGACGCGGCCCTGGAACTTCACCGCCGTTTGGACGAGGCCGGCATCCTGCTGGGGGAGGGCGATCCGTTCGGCATCTGCGTGGGCATCGGCTACGGCCGTTGCCTGCGTTCGGAATTCGAGGGCGTGTTCGGCCACCAAGTCAACATAGCTTCCAAGCTGGGGGAAGACACGGCCGAACGCGGCGAAACGCTGCTCACCGAAGCGGCTTTTCGCGAACTGGGCGACCAGGCCGGTCTGACCGCGATCGAGCGTCGGACCGAACTGTCCGGAGTCCACCTGACCTGCTATGCCGTTTGGCCGGCCGGCGATTCCCGAACCCAGTGCCCGGGTTTCGCCGGCCCGGCTCTGCCTTAGAACGTCTCCTGACGGACGAACTCGTCGATCTCCTTGCGGGGCGGGACCGGCGCACCCTTGGCCGGGAAGCCCATGGGAATCAGACAGGCCAGTTTATAACCTGACGGCACTTTGATGATTTCGGCGGCCTGGTCCACATTGTAGGCCCCGACGACAACCGTGCCCAGTCCCAGATCGTGCGCGACCAGACACAGGCTCTGGGCGGCCAGACCCAGATCGAACATGAACCACTCGCCCAGCGACGTGATGGCCTTGCCTTTATAGAAACCGGACGTTTCCAGTTTGGCGCACAGGGCCAGGACCACGGGCGCGTCCGACACGGCCCGGGAGGCCGGATTGCCCTTGCCCAGGGTCCCGGACAGTTCTTCCTTGCGGGCCTTGTCCTTGACGACCACGATTTCCCAGCACTGGCAGTTGGCCCAGGACTGAGACCAGCGCACCGCTTCAAGGACCTGGTTGAACAGGTCCGCCGGAATCTCACGATCCTCGTATTTCCGAATGCTACGTCTTTCCTTGACGACTTCCAAAACACCAGCCACTATCATTCCTCCTTGTGATCACGGGACATACATACGGTTGATGGACAATCGGACGCTATTGGTCGGCCAGAGTTTCCCGCGAACCGCTCCGGCTTCGTTTCGCCCGGTTGCGCCGCTCCTCGATGGCCTTGCGGCGCGCCTCAAGGCGAGCCTTCCGCTTCATACGCAACTGCTGGCTTTTGCTCAGAGGGGTTGCGGTTTTGCCGTCCGCGGGAGCCTGGCGTTCCGTTTCGACCTGGCGCATGAGACGATCGAGCCGTTCGGCCGGGGTTTCCGAGACTGCCTGGCCCGACGGCGGCTCATATGGAATAACCTGCTTCTTGATGACCTCGTGCCGAATGATACCCGGCAGGTTCGGCCGGCTGGGCTCGACCACTGGCGGGCCGGGTGTCGGGGCCGGTTGTTCGGCGTATTCTTTTTCGATCACGGTTCGCGTGTTCCCGGTCTTGTCGGTCGTTTTCAACTCCAGCCAACCGGCATTCCCGGTTCCGGCCGCCAGACAGACCGACAGCAGGAGGCAGCCGCCGAGGCCCGCCGCCCAGTCCCGCCTCGTCGCCCCGCGGACGCATCCCGCCGTCTCGTTTGTCGATACGTTCATGGTCCTGCCTTGTTACCACGGGATCACGACCCCGTCCATCCTCTTTTATGCCCTATATCATTGGTCGAATTCAAGTCCATTCCTTTGCGGACAGCAATTCTCGATCGGTTGGCGGCGCCGCGGGACCGTTCTGTCGCGACGCCCGGACGAGGTGATGAGGATATGGCCGTGTCGTGCCTGATAACCTTCGAAGCCCGCTCACGGCCTCCTTCCTCGAGTCCGGTGTTTCGACAACCACCCGGCGGAACCAGGGTGCGGGATTTCAATTCGAGTTAAAAGCAAATAATTTTTCAATATAATCGTCTATATCATCCTTCATAAACAAAATATGCATCTTTTCAAGAACGGTCTTATCAAATCCCCACAATAATTTGGAATATTGCGTGACTGACAAAATATAGCTTTCCAGTATGACCCGAGGATCGTCGAGTCTTGATTGAACTTCCTTTATTTTTCTATAAAACGAATTATGAGTTTTCGCGGCGCGAGCCGTTGCGAAAACTCATAATTCGTTTTTGGCCGTGGTCACGTCTGTTTTCCGGATATCGTCTCCTTTCCAACTGGTCAACCCCATATGGGGCAGGGAATGATCGGCCCGGGAGCGGATCAGTTCCGCCGCCGTCATGCCCGTGGCGGCGTAGTGAAGCTTATTCTGGATAATGCTGAAAAACCTGGTGGTTTCCGGCCAGGACGGTTCATAATCGGCGGCCATGGCGAATATTTCCTTCACTCTCAGGTACATCCGCCGTTCACTGGCGCGAATGTCGCGAATCCGCTCGAGCATTTCATCAAAATAATCCGGGACGCCGGAACCGGCTACGGGAGGATTCTTCAACCGCTCGTCATCAATGACGAATCCCTTGACGATGTACTCTTTCAGGCGCTGGGTGGCCCAGATGCGGAAGCGCGTGGCGATACGGCTTTTGACCCGGTAGCCCACCGAGATGATCATGTCGAGATTGTAGTATTCCAGTTCACGCCGTACTTCCCGATTCCCCTCTTGTCGAACTGTCAAATATTTTTTGACAGTTGCCTTGGGAGAAAGCTCGCCTTCCTCAAAAACGCTTTTAATATGATGACTTATGTTCTGTTTGCTCGACTGGAAAAGTTCGACCATCATCTGCTGAGTCAACCAGATTGTCTCATCCTGAAGCCGGACTTCAAGCCTGACTCGACCGTCTTCCGACTGATAAAGCAAGAACTCCGTTTTCGCGGGCAGGTTGGGGTCGCTCATCTCACCACCTCCCACATGCGCTTCATGAACTCTTCCTCGATCAGGCGGACTTTCCAGTTTTCGCCTTCCTGGAGCAAGTTGGGCAGATTATTGCTCCCGTTGACATAAATGATGTCGAATTCGAAATCGCGGGTGTTGATGCGGTTTTTGAGGAACCACTCATCGAGCATCAGGTTGTCCTGTTCCAGGTCGCCGGTGAGGTTGCGCCAGACGATCAGGACTTTGTCCTTCAGGCCATTGTTGGGGTTCCGGGGATCGGAAGGAACCCATCCCTCGACCTTCCGGAACCACCAGGAACAATGATCAGTCGACAATGAGCCTTGATCAACAGGCCTGAGCCGCCCATCGAGGACCAGTCTGGTTTCCCGGCTTTCCGTAAGTTCCGGGTCGGGCTCCCGCTTGAAGTCGGCGGTCAGCCGTTGTGGAGCGGCGATATGATTGACGCGCAGCCCGATCAGATAATTGAATGTTTCCAGGAGGTCAACGTTTCGGACGGCATATTCATCGCTGCCCGGCTTTTTGACCTTAAGCTTGTACGCGGTCGGGTCGGCAAAGGCGTCGATGTTCAGCAGGGACTCGCTGCCCCGGGTTTCCGTATCCAGGAGGTAATGCAGCATGAAGTCTTCATGGAGGTCACCATTGGAGGCCAAAGCCTTGTCCCGCAACGGGTTTTCATCGAAGCGGAGGTTGTTCAGTGTGTCTTCGTAGGATTCCAGGCGTAGATATTTTAAGCAGTGGGAGATGCCGGTAGTTCTGGAAACAGGTTTACCATTTCTTAACGATTCTGAATAAACTGCTTTCATTATTCTTGGTTTAAGTTCTGTATCAAAGTAACTCCCCATTTCAACAAGAATATATTTTCGTTTATTAGATTTTTCAAATCGAATTGCAGCATGCGCTGTTGAGCCAGAACCGGCAAAATAATCGAGTACAAAGTCTTCAACTTTAGTTATCCAGCCTATCATTCTTTGAAGTAGCACTATGTTTTTTTCATGAGGGAAATCTGTAAATGTTCCATTTGATGGTATGTCCAACCAATTGTCGCTTACCAATTTGAAGCTTTGAGGTCGCACATAATATTGGACAGTCCCCTTATCGTTGATCCTAATGAAATCCAAAACGAAACCCGCCTGCAAATTTTCGACGTACCATTCATCTAATGTTTTTTCATCTCCATAGTGTGTTAAATGGTGATTAATGTTATCTACAGCCCTTTTAGCCCTATTAACTTCCCAGCGCCATTGACCTTTATCAGGATTTTGACCAAGTAGTTCATGTCTCATAGTTGGACGGTCAGTTCCGCGCCAGAACGTATCCCATTTACCAGGATTTGTATTGTCTAACCTATGATGGAGATGTGGTATTCTTAGTCCTTTCATTTCCCGCAACCTTGATGGTCTCGTAAAAAGTCGATTTATCGAAATCGGCCCTAATAAATTCAGGTGGTTACACGTGCAAAAGCGCGATTTTCGGACTTTTTACGATACCATCAACCTTGCATGTTCAAATAAGGCATGGTCTCTTTTTGCCATTTTCCAACCCATAACAGGTCATGCCGGGAGTTGGCCATCATGTTAACAACTTTTCCGGCGGGGGGCTTTGGAAAATCCCCCCATGGTCGGACACGGCCCTGCTCCTGGACGGGAGATGATCGAGCCGTACCGCTTTGAGACTTCCCGAAACATCCACGGTCCGGTTCGGGATCGAGTCCCTGGACGGGTAGGCTTGATTCTCTCTAAAAGGCGCCTCCGGAGCATATCGGGCAGGATATGTTCCGGGAAAATCCAAACCCCACGGATAATGCTCAAGCCCATATTATGTTGAAACCGATCTTCATTCAAGCAATAGTTGCCTGGCGGTGGCGGATGCAGGCCCGAAAGGAGGATGGGGTGGGAAAGTCGGGAATGAATGGAGACGATACGGAAGGCCTTGTCCGGGTTGGATGACGAGGCGACCGGGGAGATATCGTCGAGGTGTTCGCCGGCAGCCTACGCTTGCGTACCCGGCGGGATTGATGAGGCCGGATCGGGAACCGGTCCAGAATCGGATGTCGGCTGAGGCGGTCGGCGTTAGGGAATCGCGGCGATTCTTCTTGACATTCAGATGCTAACTTCCTAATCTTCATACCATTATTCATTTTTAGCCCCCAACTTTGGGAATGGAGGAATCCGATGCCCACCGTTGCAGCCGCCGAGGCCTTGAAGATGCTTCGGGATGGAAGCCAATTTCAATGGTACGTCATCCCTCTGTTCGCCCTGGTCGTGTACGTCTATGCCGTGGAGCTTGAAAAAAAGAACTGGAGCATGATCTTTGCCGGTCTGGCTTTCTGGGGCCTGGACTGGTTCAACGAGATATGGAACGGCCTGGTCTTTCATTTCACCCAGTTTGCGCCGGTCTGGGGCGCACCGGGCCGGACCGCCTATCTGATCCTGATCGGGCTGAACATCGAAATCTGTTTCATGTTCGCCATCTCGGGGATCGTCTGGAGCAAGATGCTGCCGGCGGACAAGACCCTGCGCATTCTCGGCCTGCCCAACCGCGTCTTTTTCGCCATTTGCGGGAGCATTTTCTGCGTGTTCGTGGAAATCCTGCTCAACCTGGTCGGCGCGCTGACCTGGGACTACGCCTGGTGGAGCCTCGGGGCGCCGTGGCTGATTTTCCTGATCGGATATCTGCCTTTCTTCCTGGTCTCCTTTTGGGTTTTCGATATGGACGGCCTGCGCAGGAAGGCCATGACCGTCGGGGTGATCCTGGGCGTTGACCTGGCGGCCCTGGTTGTGTTCGGCGCGATCCTGAAGTGGATATGAGCGAAAACCCGCGGTCCGGCGGAAGGGTCATGGAACAGACACCGCGCCCGTCCAAGTCATCGATCCATCCGGTCCTGATCGGCTGCGGGGCCGTGCTCCTGTTGGTCGCCCTGGCTGTGGGAGGGCTGTTCGTCTGGCTGGCCATTCTCCCGGAGGGCGGGGTCAAGATGGCCAACGAGATGGATGAATATGCCTGGTCATACCTGGAGAAGCATCGGGTATTGGACCCGGACGAGCAGCTTCTGGCCTACTACGACGCGACCATGTCCATGGACGGCACGGAAGCGGCCATCCTGACCTCAAAACGGGTCATGTACCACAAAAACGGCCGAACCACGGCCATGGCCCTCGAGGACGTCGAGGACATCTCCCACCGATACGAAAGTCTGATCGGCGATGTGATCGAGATCACGGACCGGTCTGGGGCCCGGCTCAAGATCGAGATCGCGGTCTTCAACCAGGGAGAGTCGTTTTACCAGGCCTTGATGGACTCATGGAAGCGGGTCCGGGCGAACCGGGAAAGCTAATCGATTTTATACCGGGCCCTGGCCTCCCCGGTGATTCGTTCGAGGTCCAGTTCGAGGTCCTTGACCGGTTGAACCAGGCGGGCGGTGACCTGTTTCATCAACCGCTTTCCGGGGGTGGTCTTGGGAAAGGTCCGCAAGACTCCGACGACCTGGATGTCTTCGTATTCGGCGAACAGGTCGGCCGGGGCGAACTCGGTCTTGCCGCCCTCGATCTCGTGCAGCAGATCGTTGGTGGCCTCTTCGAGGGTAAATATCGCGAATTCACCAAACCGGCCGTAGCCGAGAATTCGGGTGATCCCGCCGAGGACCTCTTTTCTGTGGCGGGTGGTGTGGCAGACGATGACGTACGGATAGGCCAGGACCTTGTCGTCCTGGCTGGTGATCGGGCTGCATCCGTTACGGATTTTCTCCCAGAAGTCCCGCTCTTCGTCGCCTCGAAGTCCCAGGGCGGTCCGGCACTGAACGAAATAGATGCGGGGTTCGATCAGGCAGGCCGCTAGGCAGGCGCTGAGCTTGGTCCGCGAACCGTAGGGCGGGTTGATGTATGTCGGACAGAAGCTGCGGGTGACGTGCCAGGAGCCGTAGTCGGCGGGCGGTTCCACGGTCAGGGTTGTCTTGCGCTGCATGGCCGCGTGTTTGACGGCCAGAATCCGGCTGGCCATTTCGGCGAAGAATCCATTGTCCAGGTTGATGCCGAAGCCCAGCCCGTCCGGGTAGATCAGGGAGGCGTTGTCGTAACGCATGCATTCCCGGACCTTCTCCCGAAACATCTCCGCGCTGGTCCATCCCGCCCGATCGGGCGGGATGGGCTTTTTGTCGCTGTCCTGAAAAATAAAGCCGCCGGGCACGAACATGGCGCCCTTGTTGTCGAACTCGCCGGTGGCCCCTTCGTCGTCGATTTTGGGCAGATGCCCCCACTTCCTCAAGGCCAGCATTTTCCAGAGGGTATCCACCCGAATGGAGATGATCTCCCTCATCAATTCGCTGCCGATCAGTTCGCGCTTGGTGGCCATGAAAGGTCCTCGTGGTTTTGGCTATTCAGGGGTGGCAAAGTCGCTCCTCGTCCGGGCCCGCCGTCTATCTTTCCTGTAAAATGATTGTTATTATAGCTAAAAAAGACGTTTGGGTCAACCGGTCCTCTCCGAATTCCGGTTTCGGCCCGGAACTTGCCTTTCCCCCGCGCATGTCTTATGCTGAAATGGCTCAAGATCCATCGGATCATCATATCCAGAAAACCGGGGAGGGCGGGGAATGACAGAGCCGGCCAAACAAGGGCCCCCCATCCGGGTGCACGCGGAACGTTGCGCCGGGTGTCTGATTTGCGAGTTGCGCTGTTCGTTGCGTTTCGAAAAGGCCTTCAATCCGGGCCGGGCTCGTATCCGGGTCCGACGGCTGGTAGGGGCGGAATCGGAGTATTCGGTCGAACTGGACGAGGGATGCGATCGTTGCGGCATCTGCGCCCGCCATTGTCCGTATGGCGCGCTGGTCCAGGTCAAAGAGGGAGGAGGCGCCTGAGATGAACGGATACGCTGGGTGGATCGCCTATATCGACCTGAGCGCCGGCCGGACCTGGTCCGAGCCTCTGGATGCGGACATGGCCCGGGAGTTCATCGGCGGCTGGGGGGTCAACGCCCGGCTGGCCTGGGACCTCATCCCTCCCGAGGCCGAGGCCTTGTCACCTGAAAACGCCATCATTTTCGGGGCCGGCCCTTTTTCCGGGACCCTGGTTCCGGGTTCGGCCGAACTGTCCGTGACGACCAAGCTCCCCCTGTCAGGCGGGATCGGCACGGGCTGCGGCGGCGGCCATTTCCCCTTGATGCTCAAATCCTCCGGCTTCGACCATCTGGTCGTGACCGGCCGGGCCGACCGGCCGGTCTACCTCCTGATTCTGAACGGCCGGGTCGAGATTCGTCCGGCCGAAGACCTCTGGGGGCGGGACACCTACGAGACGGTAGACGCCTTGCGCCCGCGGCACGAGCCTTGCTCGATCATCCCCATCGGGCCGGCCGGAGAGAACCGGGTGGGCATTACGGTCACCTTTATCGACAAGGGCGGCACGATCGGTTTCGGCGGACTGCCGGCGGTCATGGGCGCCAAGCATCTCAAAGCCGTGGTCGCCTGCCAGGGCGACCGGCCCCTGCGGGTGGCCGACCCGCGACGCCTGGTCCGGGGCGTGGACCGGATGATGAAAAAGGTCCTGGCCTATCGGCTGCGGCCCCAGTTGATCAAGGGCGGCACCTTTGCCATGACCTCCCAGTGGCTGTCGGCCATGGGCCTGCCCATCGGCGGGTGGGACGAGATTCACGAGGAGGCCCGGCAGACCCTGGCCTGTCCAAGCTGCCCCATGGGGGACAAGGAGGTCAACCGGTTGCGCCGGGGCGAGTTCTCGCCCCTCGACGCCTACCTGACGGACTTCATGGGCGAGACCGAAGCCAGTGCGGCCACGGCCCTGGACAATCACAACCGGGCGGTCCGACGCCTGGCCCTGTTCAACCGCCTCGGCCTTTGCCGGATCGGGTTCCACAACGTCCTGGACCTGATGGTCAGCCTGTCCGAAGACGGGCTTCTGTCACCGGACCAGACCGAGGGCCTGAAACTGGACCGGGACTACGAGACGGTTTTGAAACTTATCGAGATGACGGCTCATCGCCGGGGCTTCGGCGACATCATGGCCGACGGTCCCCTGGGCGCGGCCAAGCGTCTCGGTCCCGAGGCCGAGCGGCGAGCCCTCCACATCAAAGGCTGTTCCCCCTTTATCGATCCTCGGCCCGACAGCATGAACACCATGGCCTTCGCCCAACTCGTCCACCCGGGCCGCTCGAACTACGCCTGCGGCGGCGTGGGCATCTACATGCAGGCCCGGCCCGTGGAACAGTTCGTCCACCATGCCCGTCGGACCGGGCTGGCCGAGGACCGCATGGACCATATCTTCTCGCCGGACGGCTTCAATGTCCCCCGTTTGACCAAGCACGCCGAAGACTGGTATTCCCTGTTCAACGCCCTGGGCCAGTGCCACCGGCTCTATATCCACCGCTTTCATGCCATGGAATACTTCCTGGATTTTCTGGCCGCGATCACGGGCGAGGAACTCGACGGCCCCGGCCTGCTTGAACGGGGGGAACGCATCTGGAACCTGCAGAAGCTTCTCAACACCCGTATGGGGTTCACCCGGGAGCACGACGCCCCGCCCGAGGCCTGGTTCACGCCCGTGGAAATCATGGGCCACCGTGCGGTGTTGAAGGACTACTACGGGAGGACCGAGATCACCCGGGCGGACGTGGAAGACATGCTGGACGATTATTATGCGGAACGGGGCTGGGACCGGGAGACCGGCCGTCCGACGCGGGAGACCCTGGAGCGCCTCGGTCTGGCGGCTTTCACCGATCAGACCGGGTCGGACCGATGTTAAACCCGAATTTTGCAGTAAAAAAGATATTGATCGAGGTGAGCGCATGAAAATCGTCTGGATGCTCCTGGCCGTTCTGGTCCTGTTCTGCCCTGCCCCGGCCATGTGTGCCGACCCGCAACAACCCGAGAACTTTGTGGACGTAAGCAGCGTCGCTCCGACCATTGTCATGGACATACGCTATTACACGCCCCACAACTTTCTTGGCGTACCCGTGGACGGGTACGAGTGCGCACGGTGCCTGCTGACCCGTCCGGCCGCGGAGGCGTTGGCCCGGGTGCAGCAGGACCTCGAGCCTTATGGCTACTCGCTGAAAATCTATGACTGCTACCGGCCGCAACGGGCCGTGAATCATTTCGTTCGTTGGGCCAAAGCGATCGACGACACCAAGACCAAGGGCGAGTTCTATCCAACGCTGGACAAGCGAAATCTGTTTCGGGACGGATTCATCGCCAGTCGCTCCGGCCACAGCCGCGGCAGCACCGTGGACCTGACTATCGTGCCCGTACCCACCCCGGCCCAGGAGACCTATACGCCGGGTCAGCCGCTCCAGCCCTGCTTTCAGCCCGTGGATCAGCGCTTCAAGGACGACACCATCGACATGGGCACCGGGTTCGACTGCTTCCACGAACTGTCCCACACGGCCAATCCGGATGTAGGTCCTCGCCAGCGTCTCAACCGCCTGCTACTCAAAACGCTCATGGAAAAGCATGGATTCGTCAATTACTCCAAGGAGTGGTGGCACTATTCGTTTCGGGACGAACCCTATCCGAAGACCTTTTTCGACTTTCCGATCAAGTGCGTTCCGGGGGCGAAATGATGAGGCCGGCGGACCGTCCATGATAGCCCCTCCAGTTTCCGGAGAAACCATTTCGAGATGAAAACCGTTTACTTTTCCCGGCTTCCGGGTCGTCTCCGACGGGCTCCTGCTTGATCATGTTTATCGTCAAGGCAAGTTGACTGATTCTTTCATTATGATATGATGGATAACCAAGTGATCAATTGAATCGTGAAGGAAATCGATGTGAACCGACGTTGATTTTTAGGTAATCCCTTTCAAGGGTCAAACCAGGACGATGGAAGCAATACCTAAAATACTGGAAGGTTTATCGGCACTTCTCTGGCCCTTGATCGTTGGAGTGTGTATTTATGTCTTCCGCTCCCAATTGATGGCATTGATCGATTCGGCAAAATCGAGAAAATTTTCCATCAAGATAGGCGGACAGGAATTGACGATGGAGGAAGCAAACGAGCAACAAAGACTGCTTATCGCGGACCTTCAAGGCCAGGTTTCGGAGCTTCGAGATGCCATCTCCAGGATTTCACAGCAAGCATTCGTCGTGGAAGAGGAGGAGCCGATCATTGGACCATCACACCCAGTGATCCTGTGGGTTGATGACCACCCGAAGAACAACAGCTATTTCATCGAGCAACTTGGAGAGGCCGGCATCAGCACCGATCTTGCCCTTTCGACGGAAGAAGGGCTGGCCAAATTCAGGTCGGGCAGGTATCTGGCGGTCATCTCGGATATGAGCCGAAGGGAAGACGGGAAGACCAAGCCTGAGGCCGGCGTCGAGCTGTTACAGGCTGTCAGAAGTGTGGATGCTGATGTACCGTTTTTCATTTTCTGCGGTTCCGCCGGAGTCCGCCGCGGGGGCGACAAAGCCAGGCAATTGGGGGCAACCGGAATTACCTCTTCACCCTCCAAACTTTATAGCTTGCTGAAACTTGACAAGATCAGGAAAATCTCCTGACCTCAAAGTCCGACCTATATTGGGAGCAGGGGCTGCCTTTTCAGGTCGGAGTAGATATTTCTACCCGTATATCGGGTTCCGGACTTCGGATAGGGGCGATGGATTTTCGCCGAGGCCGAAAGGGATTTGTGTTGTCGAACAAACGATTCCGGCGGGATGAATATCTGCGGGGCATCCGCGATCGGATGCTCAAGCGGATGGGCCTGCCGCCCGGCACGCCGCCGGAGCAGGTCCAGGACGCTCTGGGCGTGCGGGTCGGTTCGGGCCGTGGTTCTCTGGACCGGGCCCGCTTTTTCGGGGAAATCCGGCGCCGGATGCTTTCAAACATGGGCCTGCCGCCGGATACGCCGCCGGACCGCGTGACGGCCCTGCTGGACAAGAACCGGCGGGCCGTTCTGGCCCGTCAGCGGGATCAACTGCTCGAACGGATCGCCGAACGCCTGCGGCCCGAAATGGGCCTGCCGGCCGAGGTCCCGGCGGGCCATGTTTCGGCCCTGGCCGAGATTCGGGACCTGATGAAACGCCTCAATTCGGTATTCGTCAAATGGGACCGGGGCCGACGACGGAGGTAGCCGGGGACGGCGATGTTTGCGGCGGCCTGGCGTAGCGGACAGTCACGGCGGCCAGAACGCTGGCCACGGCGAAGATGGTGAAGGCGACCCGGTAGCTCTGGGTGGCATCGAAGATCACGCCGGCGATCATGGGCCCCATGGCCGCGCCGGCCATGGTGAACAGCCCGCCGGCCCCGGAGACGGTGCCGAAGGAAACCATGCCGAAACATTCTCCCACCAGCAGGGACTGCATCATGATCAGATTTCCCATGGTCAGGCCGAAGATCATGGTGCCCAGGTAGAGGACGGCCACGTGGCTGGAGTAGGCCATGGCCAAAACGGCCACGCCCTGCATGATGAAACAGGCGATGGCCACCCGGCGCTTGTCGAGGCGGTCCACGAAAACGCCCAGGGAGAGCCGGCCGATGATGCTGGCCCCGGCCGTGATGCTGACCGCCGAGGCCGCGCCGCTGACACCCAGGTACTGGCTGAGGAAAGAGACCTGGTGGACCAGAAAGGTCATCTGCCCGCCCAGGGCCAGCAGAAAAGATACGACGATGGCCCAGAAGGCCGTGGTCCGCATGGCCTCCGGCGCGGACCA
>JAHJTB010000167.1 GCA_018830135.1 Pseudomonadota bacterium
CCATGGTCGACAGTTTGAGCCTCCGGGCGCCCCGGGTGAAAAGGAGCAGGGGCAGGGCGGTGACCAGCGCGGTCCCGACCAGGTACAGATCGACGATCGGGCCGTGGTGGCCGAACGTGCCCCGTCCCGTGTATTCCAGCCAGATCAGATAGCCCAGGGCCGGCATGGACAGCAGGAGGGTTTCCACGGACAGGCCGACCAGGGCGCCGACCGGACTGATCTTGCGGATCAGGCCGTAGAGGCCGAAACTGAAGGCCAGGCTCAGGGCGACCCAGGGAAAGCGGCCGTATTGGAGAGCCAGGTAGATAACCCCGGCGGCGGCCAGGACCACGGCCGCGATCTGTGCGGCCCGCAGACGTTCCCGCAGGATGCAGACCCCCAACAGGACATTGACCAGGGGATTGATGTAATAGCCCAGGCTGGCCTGGAGGACGAGGTCGTTGTTGATGGCCCAGATATAGACCAGCCAGTTCAGGCTGACCAGACAGGCCGACAGGAGCAGGGCCGGGATGAGCCGGCGGTTTTTCAGGGTCGGGAGCAGGTCCTTCCAGGCGTGCTGGAAGACCAGCAGGGGAACGAGGAAAAGAAAAGACCAGACCACGCGGTGCATGGTCGTTTCAAAGGCGGGCACGCCTTTGAGCAGTTTCCAGAAGAGGGGACTGAAACCCCAGATCAGGAAGGCCGATCCGCCGCTGCCCAGGCCCGCCAGCCCGCTCGACCGGAGCCCGGGTCCCTCGGATTCCGGTTTTTCGGGCAATCGGGGCCGCCTTTACTCCAGGGCCTGGAGAAAATCGAGCACGGCCTGATTGAAGGCGTCGGCCTGCTCCACGGTGAACTGGTGGGCCCCGCCTTCGATAATCCGGAGGCGGGCTCCGGGTATGCGCTCGGCCAGAATCCGCGAGTTTTCCGGGGGGATGAGCACATCCAAGTCTCCGGTCAGGACGAGGGTCGGCGCCTGGACCCGGGGCAGGTCGTGGAAGGTGTCGTGCCCCTGGACGGCCGCGAACTGGTTCATCATGGACTGGAGTGAAGGGGGATGTTCGGCCGAGACGGCCTGGTAGCCCCGGACGATTTCCGGGCGTTTGGCCACGGTATCCGGGGCGAAGAGGCACTCGGGGGTGCGTGCGGCCGCCTCGGGCGTCCCGGTCATGACGTATTCGGAAAATATGCCCAAAACCTCATCTGAAGCCCGAACGAGTTGGTCCCCACCGCAATGGGTGCAGACCAGGACCAGGCCCTTGACCCGTTCGGGGTGGTCGATGGCGATGCGCTGGGCGATCATGCCGCCCATGGACATGCCCAGGACGTGGACCCGTTCCAGGCCCAGGGCCGTCATCAGGCCGACGGTGTCTTCGGCCATCATCGAGATGGAGTAGGGAGAATCGGGCTGATCGGTCCGCCCGATGCCCCGGTTGTCGAAGATCACGACCTGAAAATGTGGCGCCAGGGCGGGAATCTGAGCGTACCAGTGGCCGGCGTTGCTCCCGAATCCCCGAATCATGACCAGCGGCTGGCCCTGGCCGTGGACCTCGTAATACATGTCGATATCGTTGACCCGAGTCTTGGGCATGTTGCGGACCTCCTCGCGACGTGCTCGTCCAGGTTGATGGTGGAATCGACTCGGATGAGCTTGCGGTATAACGGCCCGAGCTGTCAAGGAAAAATAGATTCCGGCCCGAGTCGGATCGGGCCGGGCCCGGCCTCGATCCGCCCGGAAAGGGCCTGAAAGACGGTTCCGAACATTGACAACGGCCCGGCCGGACTTACGTTTAGAAACGGAGACCAACGAGGCGCGCTGCGACGAACGCCAGAACTGCGGCCATGAGACGGCTGGAGTGCCGCTCGATGGCCATTTTTGTCAGGAGGACGACAAATGCAAACAAGGCAAACGCAAATACGGTCCGGCTGGCCCATGAGTCCGCTGGACCAGGCCGGCGCCTTCGACCGGATGGACGACGGTGACGACCTGGGCTTTTACGCCCGGGACCGTTTCGTCAGCCACCTGGATCGGACCGCCCTGGACATGGTCGAGCGAATCGTCGGGACTCTGATCGTCGAGGCCGCCCCGGTGATTCTGGACCTGATGGCCGGTTGGGATTCCCATGTCCCGGCCATGCTCCGGCCGGCCGAAGTGGTCGGCCTGGGACTCAACGAAAACGAACTTCAGGGCAATCCGGCTCTGACTCGATACGTCATCCACGACCTGAACCAAGACCCGGTGCTGCCTTTCAAGGACCGGACCTTTGACGTGGTGATCAACACCGTGTCCGTGGACTACATGACCCGACCGGTCGAAGTCTTCGAGGAAGTCGGACGGATTCTCAAGCCGGGCGGCCTGTTTCTGGTCATTTTTTCGAACCGCATGTTTCCGGGCAAGGCGGTCCGGGTCTGGAAGGAATCCGGCGAAGAGGAGCGGGTTCTGCTGGTCGAGGAACTCTTCGACCGGGCCGGCCGGTTCGAAAGACCCGAAAAATACATCTCCCTGGGCAAGCCGCGGCCCCAGGACGACAAATACGCCGGCGTCCTGGACCTGAGCGATCCGGTTTACGCGGTTTACGCCGAACGCTCGGGGAGGAGCGCGGCCGGCCGGACGCGGCCCGAACTGGCCCAAGGCATCGATACGGCGCCCGGCGGTCCGGAGCTGGAATGCCGCAAGGCCGAAGTCGGCCGGACCCGGTGCTGCCCCTACTGCGGCGAACGGCTCAAGAAATGGGCCGTGCCGGACAATCCCTTCTCTCAGACCTGGGACAACGAGTTCATGTACATCTGTTTCAACGACCAGTGCCCCTATTACGTCCGGGGCTGGGAAGTCATGACCCGGGGGCTGAACCGGTGCCACTCCTACCGGTTGATGTATCATCCGGAAAAGGACCGATGCATGCCCGTGCCCGTGCCCACTCCCAAGGCCCTCAGAGAGAGCATCGTCGAAGAAGACGCGTAATCATCACCAGACGAAAATTCCGGCCCGTTCCTCCACCCGGGGGGGCGGGCCGGCTTGACTTTTCACCAGGGCCTGAATATGATGAACGCATTCATCCCCTCGAACATGGAGTACCCCGCTTGTGGAACGAAGGAAGCTCAAAAGACGGCACTTGATCTATTACCTGCGCGTCTATGATCGGACCACCGGCCAGTTGCTCGGGCGGCTGGGGGACCTGACCACCGATGGGGTCATGCTCATCAGCGAAGAGCCCATCGAAATCCGGAAGACCTTCCACCTCCGTATCGATCTGCCCGAACAGATCGAGGGCCGGCGGGAGATCACCTTCGAGGCCATAAGCCGATGGGCTTCCAAAGACATCAATCCCAACTTCCACGACACCGGTTTCCAGTTCTCCGTCATTTCCCGGGACGACCTCGATGCCGTGATCGAACTGATCGAGGAACTGCTGCTTCCGGATTGACGGGGCGGTTTTCCGGGATTATCGCCCCGGAATATCCGGGAAAAGGGCGGGATTTCCGGATCGGCGTCGCTCGACCGCTTGGCCGGTAGGCGGACCGGTCCGCCCGAGACGGATAAATCCTTTACTCGGCCAAGAGGGCGGCGATGGCTTGGCTAGTCTCTTCGGCCAGGGCGGCCAGTTCATCGGGGCCGTATTTTTTCGGGTCGATGGGCTGGCCGACGCGCATGTCGATGGACCCGGACGCGGGCATGAGGGATCGGGGGGGCCACAGTTCGGCGGAGCCGATGAGGGCCACGGGCAAGATGGGCTGCCCGGCCGTGTGGGCCAGGAGAAAGGCGCCCTTTTTAAAAGGCAGAAGGGAGCCGGCCGGGCCTCGGTTGCGCGTGCCTTCCGGAAAGATGACCACGGCGGCGCCGGCTCGGATTTTGTCCGCCCCGTCCTGAAGGAAGCGGTCGGTGTTGCCGGCCCGCTGGCGGTGGATGGGGATATGTACCCGCTTGAGGTGCCAACCCAGAAAGGGGACTTTGAGCAGCGAGGCCTTGGTCACCCAGCAGACGTCGACGGGCAGGCCGGCCAGGATGGCGCCGATATCGGCGGCCGAGCGGTGGTTCGAGGCCACCACGCAGCCGCCTCCGGAACCGGGCTGGTTGGCCGGCAGGTGTTGGACGCCTTCCACGGCGATGTGAATCCCCGCGGCCCGCATGTTGATGCCGGCCCAGAGGGGCGCGAACCAGCGGGCTCGCCTGGCCGACCACAAGCTGGCGATCAGGGACAGCAGACCGAAAATCGCGGTGCTCAGACCGAAGAAGGGCAGCAACCAGGCGGCCCGAAGCAGTTCCCTCCCGGACATTCGCATGTCTCATTCCTCCGGCGGAACGCGTGAAATACGTCCCGGCCTCGTGATGATCTGGATTGGACCGGCTTATATTACACGAATTTCGGACCGGGACAAGGGACCAACTTCAATTGGCAGTAACGCCTCGGTAATTGGAGGCGGTCCCCAACCGCTCTGTCGCTGCCCTAACCCTCACATGGTAATAATTTCGATCAGCCGGCCCGGCGGCGGATGCCGGTTGACATCGAAACCACCCGGAAGTGATAATTGACCTTCCCCGCGGCAGGCCGAGGCGAACCTTCGACATGTAAGGAAGAAATCCATTTGTCTGCTTGGCGAGCCCACCCAGGGGCAAGCCGCGAGGAATGCGCCCGCCGCGCATGTTCAGGACTCCGAAACGAGGGAGATAAAAATCGGCTGACGGACCGGGAGACCCGGCGCGGGACCGGTGGTCCGGGAAGGGGGAATGCGTGAAACTGCCAAGGGGAAACAAAGGCAGGTTGTTCAGAGGGGGACTCGTGCTGGTCGCGGCTGTCGGATTTGTGGTCGTGGCCGCTTCCGCCTACGCCCAGAGAGCCGAGGGTGCGCCCAGGCGTGGGCCGGCGGAGGGTCGGCAGGAGAAGGGCGGGCCGGAATATGTCGACGCGCACAATCACCTGTTCGGACGAGGCAGGTCTTTCGGCCGGGACGTGGTCGATTTCGAGGGGGCGGCCAAGGAGGCCTTGGCCCTGATGGACGAGTTGGGTATCCGGAAGATGTACGTCATGCCTCCGCCTTTTCCGGACGACCATCCCCAGGTTTTTGATTTCAGCGATCTGACCGGAGTCATCCGCAAGCACCCCGACCGGTTCGCTTTCCTGGGCGGGGGCGGCACCCTGAACCCCATGCTGATGCGAGCCGTCAAGGAAGGCCGGACCTCGCCGGACATGAAGGACCGCTTCGAAAGGCAGGCCCTCGAGATTCTGGCCCAAGGCGCCATCGGCTTCGGCGAAATGGCCACGGAGCATTTCGCCTTGGGCCCCCAGCACCCCTACGAATCGGCGCCCTCCGACCACCCGTTGCTCCTGCTGCTGGCGGATATAGCCGCACGCGAGGGCGTGCCCATCGACCTGCACATGGAAGCGGTCGACAAGGCCATGTCCTTTCCCGAAAAAATCCGCTTCCGGCAGAACCCCGGGTCCCTGGAGCCGAACATCCCGGCCTTCGAACGTCTGCTGGCCCACAACCCGAAGGCCTCGATCATCTGGGCCCACGTGGGCTGGTGCCACACCGGCCAGCGGACGACCGCCCTGTGCGACCGGCTTCTGGCCAGTCACCCCAATCTGTACATGAGCTTCAAGATCAGCCGGGACAGCCTGCCGGAGTTGAGTCCCCTGGCCCCCGGCCAGGGCCTCAAAACGGAATGGCGAGACCTGATCCTCAAATATCCCGACCGCTTCATTATCGGCACGGACCAGTTCTACGTCTCCCCCAGGCTCGATGTCCAGTTCCCTCAAAGGGCCCGGGGGCCAAGGGCCCTGATCAATTTTTTGCCCCCGGACGCGGCCCGTCAGGTGGGAGTCGAGAATGTCCGGCGTCTTTTCGGCCGGGATTGACGCAGCCTATGGTTCGGTCAGGCTGGAAATAAAGCAATACCCGGTGAACAGGCTGTGATCGACCTTGACCGCCACGTCGTCACTGGCCTGATAGCCGGCCTTGTCCGTGACCGTAAGCTGAAAGTTCAACAGTGTGCCTTCCTTCTCGATCAGGGGCGCGATAAAGTTCGCCTTGGGGCTGAACGGGTTTTCAATGGGCACGAGCGGGCCGCCGGTCTGACGCCATTCATAGGCGACCAGGCCGTCATCCTTGTCGCTGGACTTGGAGCCGTTCAAAACCACTTTGGACTTTTCCTTGACCGTCTGGTCCTGTCCGGCGTCGGCCACGGGCCGCATGTTGGCCGGCGTGATCGTGACCGTATCGGTCGCGGACAGCCCGTTTTTATCCGTGACCGTCAACTGAAAAATCAGCTTGTCCTGTAAAGAGGCGAAACGGGGTACGGTGAATGTCGGCTGGCTGGCCGCGGGGTCGGACAGGCTGGTTCGCGGACCGGACACTATTTCCCATTTGTAAGTCGCGATCCCATCGTCCGGGTCGGTGGAGCCGCTGCCATCCAGGGTAACCTGGTCCCCGGCCATGACCTGCCGGTCCTGGCCGGCCTCGGGTACGGGCGGCTGATTGACCCAGACGATCCGGACCAGGGTGTTGGCCGCGTCGGCGTTGCCCTTTTCGTCGGTCACGGTCAGGACAAAGCCCAGAACGGCGCCGTTGAGGCCCACGTTCGGGGCGATGAATTCCGTTCTGGCCTGGGTCGGGTCTTCGATTTGGACGGTCGGACCGGCGGCCTGGGCCCACTGGTAGGTCTTGATAGTGCAGTTGGCCCTGGATCGGGACCCGTCCAACCGGACCTTGTTTCCGGACTGGACCGCCTGGTCCTCGCCGGCATGCGCCTTGATCAGACAGGGCGCCGTCTTGGCCTCGACCGGCGAAGCCGAAACCAGGGCCAGAGACAGGATCAGAATGCCAAATATCTGCTGGTAATAGGCCTTGAAGGTCATAACACCACCCTCCCCTTCCGTTGTAAAGGCCCGGGACCCGTCCTTCACCGTGGAGGAGAATTCCCCACCGATTGAAACAGGGAATCTCAACGATCCGTCATTACAGGGCATCTTTAAAATGCGCCCCTATCATAGCGCTTGAAGCCGCCTTTGCCAAGGCCCTGGGATGATAAATATCAACGAGCCGTGATAAACCCGGATTTTGCGGTTGTCTTCTACCGCGGCGCCGAAATGGGTGCTGCCACGCTCGTTTCCCGCTTTTCGGCCTTGACGTATCGTATAATACGCCCGCGGCCCAAAACCGGTCCAACTTCGCGTTTCGCTATGCATTTCGACGCCTCGCTACCAACCCAACTGCAAAATCCGGGATAAAGCGGGGGCCGTCTTGATCTTTTTCCCCGGCTGACGTATCCTTGTTGGCTGTGAACATCCTGCTGACCAACGACGACGGCATTCATGCCCCCGGACTGGCCGCCCTAGTCCGCACCCTGGCCTCGGAACACGAGGTCTTCGTGGCGGCGCCGGAGTACGAGCAGAGCGCGGTCGGTCACGCCATCACCCTGGCCGATCCGATCAAGGTCAAACCCATCAGCAAAAACGGCGAGTTTTTCGGCTATGCCCTGGGCGGTACGCCGGCCGATTGCGTCAAGCTCGCCTCTTGCGAACTCATGGACCGCCGGCCGGACCTCGTGGTCTCCGGTATCAACCTGGGCGCCAACGTGGGTATCAACCTGTTGTATTCGGGCACCGTGTCGGCCGCGACCGAGGCGGCCATCCTGGGACTGCCGGCCCTGGCCATCTCCCTGGACACCTTCAGAGACCCGGATTTTTCATCTGCCGCCGATCTGGCCCGCCGTTTGGCGGCCAAACTGCCTGAGCTGGCCATTCCCCCGGGCGTGTCCCTTAACGTCAATGTGCCCGCCCTTCCCGCTGCCGAGATCAAAGGCCTGGCTTGGGCCCGTCAGGGCCAGACCCCCTTCGGGGAACGATTCACCCGGCGCATCGACCCTCGAGGCAACGTCTATTACTGGCGAGGCAGTGAACGCTCGACCCAGGCAGCCCGGCCGGATTCGGATTACGCACTTCTGGCCCAGGGATATGCGACCATCACCCCCCTTCGCCACGACCTGACCCATCACCGGGAACTGATCCGTCTGAAAAATATCAATATAGACCTTTAGTTGATCCATCCCATCTATATCTTGTGCCCGAGGTCTCGGGCATGAGGAACATCTCTCCCGGCCGTGATTCAAAAATACCCATCGGCTCCCCACATCCTTGAGGACAAGGAGACAAGCGAGTCGATCCGGAGGGGAGGGCGGCCCCTTTTACGATTAAAAAGTAAAAAAAAGGATGCATATCGGGTGTTTCTCCTGGTACAATCGAGCATATAGTGGAAGATGGCGAGGGCTTGGCACTGATGTTGCTTATTGAGAAGGCCGGAACAAGCAAGAGGAGGACTGACATGCCCTTGTACTACTATAAATGCCGCGCCTGCGACCTCGATGAAGAACGGGTCGCTGGAATTGACGACCGGACCGTGATCTGCACCGAGTGCGGCGAGGTCATGGACAGACAGATCAGTGACGACGAGGCCTTCAGCTTCTATTTTGTCGATCCATCAGCGGACCAGGCCGCCAGTTGACCGTCGCCGCTTTTTCTGAAAAGGCCGGGTAGGGGGTCGGGAACGGATTTGCGCCAGGAGTGCGTCCGCGTCCCGTCCACGCCTTCCCTGCCGGGATATTGCCAAAACCCCGCCTCTAGGATATACTTTTTTCAGTCTTCCATAACAGAGTGAAAGAAACGGGTTCCCAATCCCAGGGAGAGATCGTTTCGGGGCCTTGTCCCCTCCTAAGACGTTTCGCTTCCTATTCCCTGTTCGACGCCGTCCGACTTCGCGTCTGAACGATTCGACGTTGACGACGGAACGCGACCGCCCACCCTCCTGAACTTGGACCCTTAGCGACTCGGGTACGGACAAGGAATCCGAATCCAGGATCGATCCGGTTTCGAACATGAACGGCCGAAAGTCCGGCGCGGACTGGCATCGATTTCGCGGACATGGTTTCAACCCGGATATGGCGGCTGGGTTCGAGGCCTCGCACCGAACCCAACCGCCATATCCGGGTTCAAGGGTAGGTCGGCGGCAGGAACCTTATCAATGTCAGGAGGGGAAAAATGGCAGGCAGCACCTACAAGATCATCGAGTTGGTGGGCACGAGCGACACGTCGTGGGAAGAGGCCGCGAGGACGGCCGTTGAGACCGCGGCCGAGGGTTTGAGAGACCTGCGGGTGGCCGAAGTGGTCAAGCTGGACATGGTGGTTTCGGAGGGCAAGGTGACGAGCTTCCGGGCTCGGGTCAACCTGTCCTTCAAGTTTCAGAAGGGACAGACCTAACCGGGGACTATTGACCGATGAAGGTCCGGGGGCGTCCGGCCGCGCCGTAAAATGAGCGTTCCCGTCTTCATCTTCCGCCTGGTGCATATCGAGCCGGCCTATCGAGATCGAACCCCCGCGCGTCCCGGAGTACCGGGCGCCGGGGGTTTTTTCCGGCCCTCCCGGTCCGTTCCTGAGCGGCGGCAGGGATTCAGGGAATCGGCGTATCCGGGTTTAAGTCGCCCGCGGAGCCTCTGGTCGAAGGGCGATTCCGCCGCCGGGTCCTTTATCGACAAATATAGAAAAGGCGGCAGTCGGAGCCCTGAGGCCAAAGGCCGCGGCAGGGAGCTTCCGCGACGCCAGCCAGCGCTGAACGGTTACCGCCGACGAACTAATTCCATTGACACCCGAGGCGCCGAGGCCCTATCATCCTAGGCTTGAATACGAACCGGTTCATGACCGATTCGCCCCGGGATAGCCAGGGGCGGGTTTCATACATCCAAGGAGGCTGCCATGTCCAGATCCGACAAAGGAAGAGTCGCAAGAGTCACCGAGATCATCGCCGCTTCGTCCAAGGGTTTTGACGACGCGATCAAAGTGGGATTTGCCCGGGCCAGCCGGACCCTGCGCGGGATTACCGGTATGCGGGTGATCGAGCAGCGGGTTTCGGTCGAAGCCAACAACATTACCGAATACCGGGTCCGGATGGAGGTCATCTTCGTTCTGGAAGGATAAGGGGGCCGACCTCGGACCAATCGGTTCCGGTCAGACCGGGCCGCGCACCTTGAGTGCAGGACAATCATGCGGTCATCGCCTCACGGCCTCACGGGCGGCGCCGACCCGTTTGCGGCCGGCACTTTCACTGGCAATTTGTCCTGGCCTTGACTACAATACGTCGGGGAGAGGCATTGAAACGGAATCGGACGACAGGTTATGAGTGGTCAGATAAATCCATTCGAAATTTTCGGGCTTACCCCGGAAATCGCCAGTCGTCTTGACGAAAAATCCCTCTTCACCCTGATCAAGTCCCTCTATCGCTGCCTGGCCAAGGTCTACCACCCCGATTTGACGGGGCAGTCCGGGCAGGAAGGCCTGGCGGCCAAACAGGCCGCCCGGACCGTCGAATTGAATCTGGCCTTCGAGCAGCTCAACCTGGAAAGGGACCGGGACTCCTTCCGGCGCTTTCACAAGGCCTATGCCAACCGCACCAACCGGGGGCAGCGCAAGAAGATCCGGGAGCTGGAAAAGAGTCTGAGCCAGGAGAGGCGAAGACAGGCCTCCCTGGCCGACGGATTCGTCCTCTATCTCCTTCGCGAGATGCCCTGGTTCGCCGCCAGCAACGGCCGTGAGGCCGGCCCGAACCTGCCCTCTCCGGCCAACATCAAACTGGGCCTCAACGACGTGGCCATCAATCACAACATCCGAGGCGCCTCCTGGAACCTGGGCAGCAATTACAAGGAGATCATCTTCGATGCCCTGGGCGGGATGCTCTATCGCCCGGTCGGACGCTCCCATCCGTTTTCCGTCAATTTTATCCACCTCCTGGGGACCGTTCCCGTCGAAGAGATCGACCTGGTGCCCCTTTTGAACCGAATGCCGCCCAAGGAGGGCTTTTTCAAGCGAGCGGCCCTGGACAGCCGCTACGGCATGGACGGCGCTCCGATCGAGGTCCTCAACACCCTGTCCATGGATAAGTTCAAGGAGCACTGCCTGTCTCGGCTTCAGCCGGAACTCCGGGAACGCTCCTATCTGTTTTCGGTCCATCGGCCGATCTTCGAGGAAACGGGAGACATCTCCCTGGAAGGCGTGGTGGTAAAGATTTCAGGGCTTTGACCCCCATGGGCCGTGGCCTCATCGAATACACGGCCCGACGACGCCTCATCCCCCCGCCCGGAATCCACAGGCTGAATACCCGGGCCCGGCTTTCCTGCCCTCGCCCGTCTTGACCGGGCCGATGCATCGACCCATGGTCTGAATCCGGATTTATTGAGGCCCGGAACTTGAAAAACTCGGACTGAGGCTCTATTTTTATTAACGATAAGCATACGCATGCTCGGGTAGGTTTTTTAATATCTTTTTTTGCATCGGATTACCATACGAGGAGGTTGAAGGATGGCAAGTGTCAAAGGCACCCGGACCGAAAAGAACCTGCTGGCCGCTTTTGCCGGTGAGTCCCAGGCTCGCAACCGTTACACCTATTTCGCTTCCAAGGCCCAAAAAGAAGGATTCAAACAGATCGAGTCCATTTTTCTGGAAACTGCGGACCAGGAAAAGGAGCACGCCAAGCGTTTCTTTAATTTCCTGGAGGGCGGCGAAGTCGAGATTCAGGCCACTTTTCCGGCCGGCATCGTCGGCACGACCGCTGATAATCTGCAGGAGGCCGCCGGCGGTGAACACTATGAATGGTCCGAGATGTACCCCGGTTTCGCCAAGGTGGCCCGGGAGGAAGGTCTCGAGGCCATTGCCAAGGTTTTCGAGGCGGTTTCCGTGGCCGAAAAGCAGCACGAGAAACGGTATCGCGACCTGTTGGCCAACATAAAGAACGGGACGGTTTTCAAGAAGGACAAGCCCGTTACCTGGCGTTGCCGTAACTGCGGCTACCTGCATGAAGGGACCGAAGCGTTGGAGTCCTGTCCGGCCTGCGCTCACCCCAGGGCCCATTTCGAGATCCTGGGCGAGAACTGGTGATCCAGACGACCCTATCACCTTCGGCCTGGGCCCGGGGGCTCGGGCCGGACCCTCAAGTCTGCAATCATACACAGTCGCCCGTTTAACCGAGGCGGAGGAGGAGACAAAATGGCAGAGAAGCTGGACGTTTACAAGTGTGAAGCGTGCGGACATATCATCGAGGTTCTTCATGGTGGCGTGGGAACGCTGGTCTGCTGTGATCAACCCATGAAGAAGCTGACCGAGAACACCACGGACGCAGCCAAGGAAAAGCACGTGCCCGTTATCGAAAAAACGGCTGATGGCTACAAGGTCATGGTCGGCAGCGTGGCCCACCCCATGGAAGAAAAGCACTATATCGAGTGGATCGAACTGCTGGCCGACGGCAAGGCCTACCGGCAGTTTCTTGCCCCCGGTCAAAAGCCGGAAGCCGTCTTCAAGGTCGAGGCCGCTTCGGTCAACGCCCGTGAATACTGCAATCTGCACGGCCTGTGGAAGGCCTAGCCTTTTATCCTTTATTTAATTCAAGGGCCGCCGCGTGGTCTCCGGGCCGGGGCGGCCCTTGCTCCAAGACTGCCGAAACCGGCCAGCCGGCCGGTCGTTTTCCATCGCCAAGGAGACAGGCATGCTCAGTCCGACAATCGAGGACGCCCTGAACGAACAACTCAATGCCGAGGCCTATTCGGGATACCTGTATCTGTCGATGGTTGCCTACTTTGAATCCATCGGCTTGAAAGGCTTCGCCAAATGGATGGGCGCCCAGACGCGGGAGGAGTTTTTTCACGCGAACAAGTTCTACAACTATATCATCGAACGGAGCGGACGGGTGAGCCTGAAGACCATCGACGCTCCACCCAACCAATGGGAATCCCCCTTGGCCGCTTTTGCCGCGGCCTACGAGCACGAGCGTAAAGTCACCGGCCTGATCAACGACCTGGTCGGGCTGGCCAGGGAGGAAAAAGATCACGCTTCGGAGATTTTTCTGCAGTGGTTCGTGACCGAGCAGGTTGAAGAAGAGGCCAGCGTGGAAGAGGTCATCCAGAAACTCAAACTGGCCGGCCCGCAAGGGGCGGGGCTGTTCATGCTGGACAACGAGTTGAGCCAGCGTGTCATCTCGCCGCTCGTGGCAGCGGCCATGACCGGAATTCCGGCGCCCGCGGCCTGAACCGAATCGTCATGCGGCCGGGGCGTCTGGCGCGCCCGGCCGTGTTGATTTCCCAAATCGGCCCTGATTTCCAATAGGGGAGTAGAAAATGTCTGAAACGAGCGACCGATCCAAGAAGATGCTGGCCACGGCCCTGGAAATGGAAGAAAGGGGCAAGGCCTATTACGAGAAGGCGGCCCTTGCCACCAAGAACGAGGTCGGGCGAGGGGTCTTCAAGATGCTCGCCGAATACGAAGTCGAACACATGGAGCGGATCAAGGAAATTTACTCGGTTCTGTCCGGTGGTCAAGGCTGGAGTGAAAGTCTGGTCTCCTTCGGGCTGGCCACGGACCTGGGCGCCGTTTTTCGCAAGCTGGCTGAAGCGCAGCGGGAACATGTCAGGGCGGCCACCAGCGACGTCGAGGCCATGAGTGTGGGCGTTCGTTTCGAATCCGCATCGGTCAAGTTTTACGAAGACCAGTTGAGCCGGGCCGGCGACCTTCTCGAAAGGCGCTTTCTCGAACTCATGGTCGCCGAGGAGCGCGGCCATCTCAACCTGCTTTCCGACCTGCGTTTTTATTACATGGACCCGGAGGCATGGTTCATGGAAAAGGAGCGGGCTGGACTGGATGGAGCCTGATCATGGGCCGGACCGATCTGAACGTCATGATCGGCGGCGAGGCCGGTCAGGGGCTGGTGACCATAGGTGATCTGCTGGTCCGCTGCCTGGCCCGAAGCGGGTACGAGGTCGTAGTGACCCAGGACTACCAGTCGCGCATCCGGGGCGGACACAATACCTACGTCATCCGGACGGCGGTCGGGAAGATCGAGGCGGCCCGGGAGTCGGTCGATCTGCTGGTGGCCCTGAACGAGGAAACGATCGGTCTCCATCGGGACCAGATGACCGGTGACGGCCTGATCCTGGGAGACGAGCGCTTCGATTCGGCGGCCGAGAGCCAGCTCAAGGTGCCTTACCCGGACCTGGCCGAAGGACGTTTCTTCAACGTGGCCGCCCTCGGCGTGGCCGCGGCCGTGCTTGGTCTGGACCGGGAGGTCGTCGCCCGGGCCCTGGAAAAGGCGTTCGGCAAGAAGCATCCCGAAGCCCTTGAACAGAATCTGTCGGCGGTATCGAATGCCTACGCCTGGTTCGCCGGACAGACGGGGGTGGACCTGGCCCTGGCCCCTGCGCCTGAACGGGACAGCCGGCTGGTCATGAACGGCAACGAAGCCATCGCCCTGGGCGCCCTGGCGGCCGGGATCAAGTTCTGCGCCTTTTACCCCATGACGCCCTCGACCTCCGTGGCTTTGAACCTGGCCTCCCGGGCCGGGACGCTGGGGCTGGTGGTCGAACAGGCCGAGGACGAGATCGCGGCCGTCAATATGGCCATCGGTGCGGCCTACGCCGGCGCGCCGAGCCTTGTTCCCACCTCGGGCGGCGGGTTCGCCCTGATGGTCGAAGGGGTCTCCCTGGCCGCCATCACCGAGACGCCGGTTTTGATCGTGGTCGTCCAGCGGCCGGGACCGGCCACCGGACTGCCCACCCGGACCGAACAGGCGGACCTGGAGTTCGTTCTGCACTCCGGGCACGGCGAGTTCCCCCGGGCCGTCTTCGCGCCCGGCTCGGTCGAGGAGTGTTTTCATCTGACCGCCCGGGCCGTGGACCTGGCCGAGCGGTTCCAGGGACCGGTCTTCCTGCTGAGCGATCAGTACTTGGCCGATTCCTATCGGGCGGTCCGGCCTTTCGACCTCGAATCCGTACCGCGGGTCGATCCGACGGCGGCCATGCGGGGCGAAATCAAGACCCCTTATGAACGGTACGCCGTTACCGACAGCGGGGTTTCCCCGAGGCTGTTGCCCGGCATGTCCGAACACCTGGTCGTGCTCGACAGCGACGAACACACCGCCGACGGCCATCTGACTGAGGACCTGGGCGTGCGCGTGGTCCAGCACGAAAAACGGCTGAAAAAATCGGAAGGCCTGCTGGCCGAGGTCGTGCCTCCCGCCTACCGGGGCGATGACGATCCGGACCTGCTGCTGGTATGTTGGGGGTCGACCGGAGGACCGGCGGCCGAGGCCGCGGCCGCGATGACCGAACGGGGAACGCGGGCGGCCTGCCTCCATTTTTCCCAAGTCTGGCCGCTGGTTCCGGACCAGTTCATGGCCCGCATCCATCAGGCCCGACGGGTCGTGTCCGTCGAGGGCAACGCCGGCGCCCAACTGACCCGCCTGATCCGCCGGGAGACCGGGTATGAAATCCCGGAGCGGATTCTACGCTATGACGGCCTGCCCCTGACCCCTGAATTCATCCTGCGCGGCCTGGACGGCTGAGGAGGTCGAAGCATGGTCACCCTGAACGACTATGGCGAGTTCGAAACCGCGTGGTGCCCAGGTTGCGGCGACCACCAGATTCTCGAGGCCGTCAAGCAGGCCCTGGTCAACCAGAATCTGTCACCCCACGAGGTGCTTTTTGTCTCGGGCATCGGGCAGGCGGCCAAGGCGCCGCATTACCTGCGGGCCAACGTGTTCAACGGCCTGCATGGACGGGCCCTGCCCGCGGCCACCGGGGCCAAGCTGGCCAACCCCGGCCTGAAGGTCATCGTCGAGAGCGGCGACGGATGCAGTTACGGCGAGGGCGGAAATCATTTTCTGGCCGCCCTGCGCCGCAACATCGACGTCACCATGCTCGTCCACGACAACCAGGTCTACGGCCTGACCAAAGGCCAGGCCAGCCCCACCTCGCCGGATGGATTCGTGACCAAGGCCCAGCCCTTCGGCGTCTTCAACCGGCCCTTCAATCCCGTGGCCGTGGCCGTGGGTATGCGGGCCGGATTCGTGGCCCGGGGCTTTTCCGGCATGGTCGACCTCCTGGCCGAACTGATCGAGGCCGGGATGAAGTACAAGGGACTGGCCCTGATCGATATCCTCCAGCCCTGTGTGTCCTTCAACAAGGTCAACACGTTTGCCTGGTACAAAAAGCGCTGTCAGGTCCTGCCCGACGATTACGATCCCGCGGACTGGTCCAAGGCCATGCACGAGGCCTACGAATGGGGCGACCGGATTCCGGTGGGCGTGATTTATCGGGACGACAATCTGATCCCCTTGGAGTCGCGGCTACCCGGACTGATCGACGGCCCGTTGGTCGGACGCGGCGTGGACCTTCAGGCCCTGCAAGAGGCCATGGACGGTTTCGCCTGATGAGCGTCCGGTTCTTCATCAAGGGGCTGGCCCTGCTCGGGCTGTTGGTTCTCCTCACGGCCGCTCCTTGGGCCGCCCGGGCCGAGGAGGCCCCGATCAGCGAGGCCACGGAAAACTGCCTGACCTGCCATGGCGAGGCCACGCCCGGCATCGTGGCCGACTGGCGGAAAAGTCCGCACGCAAGCGCCACGCCGGCCCAGGCCCTGGGCAGACCGGAAACCGCTCGTCGCGTCTCGGCCGCTTCGGTGCCGGAACGGCTGGCCAAGGTGGCCGTGGGCTGCGCCGAATGCCACACCCTGGCCCCGGAGCGGCATGCGGACACGTTCGACCACGAAGGCGAGCGGGTCCACGTCGTGGTCACGCCCAAGGACTGCGCCGTCTGCCACCCGGTCGAGTCCGGGGAATACGAAAACAACAAGATGGCTCTGGCCCACGGCAACCTCAAAAGCAACACCCTTTACAACCGGCTGGTCGAAGACGTCCTTGCCGGATATGCGATGAAGCAGGGCGAGCTGGTTCAGGAGCGGGTCGACCCGATTACGGGTGAGGACGCCTGCTACCATTGCCACGGAACGGAGATCAAGGTGACCGGGAAGACCCGGCGGGAGACCGACCAGGGTGATTTCGAGTTCCCGGTTTTGTCCGGCTGGCCCAATCAGGGCGTCGGCCGGCTCAACCCGGACCAGAGCCGGGGCGCCTGTACGGCCTGCCATACCCGGCACCAGTTTTCCGTCAAGACGGCCCGGCAGCCGTACACCTGCTCCCAGTGCCACAAGGGGCCGGACGTGCCGGCCTACAAGACATATATGGTCAGCAAGCACGGCAACCTGTTTTCATCCCACAAGGATGAATGGGACATGAAGGCCGTGCCCTGGATGATCGGCCGGGACTTCACCGCCCCAACCTGCGCCGCCTGCCATGTCAGCCTGCTGGTCGATTCGGAAGGCAGGGTCGTGGTCAAACGGACCCACCAGATGAACGACCGTCTGCCCTGGCGGCTCCTGGGGCTGATCTACGCCCACCCCCAGCCCAAGTCCCCGGACACGACCGTCATCCGGAACCGGGCCGGCCTGCCGTTGCCCACGGAACTGACCGGTGAACCGGCCGCCGCCTTCCTGATCGACGACGGGGAGCGGGCCCGCCGCCGGGAGACCATGCAGAAGGCCTGCCGCTCCTGCCACTCGGCCGAGTGGGTCCAGGGGCACTGGGTCCGGTTGGAACGGGCCATCGAGACGACCAACGGCCTGACTTTCGCGGCGACGGCCCTCATGACTCAGGCCTGGGACCAGGGCCTGGCCCACGGCTTGCCCCAGGCCAGTCCTTTTGACGAGGCCCTCGAGCGGAAATGGACTGCCCAATGGCTCTTTTACGCCAATTCGACGCGCCTGGCTTCGGCCATGGGCGGGGCCGATCACGGCGTATTCGATCAGGGACGCTGGGACCTGTCCCGCAACCTGATGGAGATGCGGGACTGGATGCGGTTCCTGCGTCGGTCCGAGACGAAATAGAGACAAGCCGGATCGCCATGTCAGAGGGCGGTCCGAAAACCAAGGAGGAGACGACATGGGTGAATGGAAGTGTTCCAACTGCGGTTACGCGCTCTCGGCGCCCCAACCCCCCGAGCAGTGCCCGAACTGCAAGGAAAAATGCGACTTCCTGGACGTGGCCTGCTACATTCCCGACTGCGGCGGTTCGGGCTCCGGAAACCCGGACACCCGGCTGGGCGGCAAATAAGGGGTCTCGACGGGTCGCCGGCCCGAAGTGAAAAGGCGGTGAATCGGTGAAAAAGGCCGTCCTGTTCGCCTTCAACGGTGAACCGGTTTGTTTCATCCACGTACTGCTCAACGCGCTGGACATGAACGGCAAGGGTTGCGAGGTCCGGGTCGTGATCGAAGGCGCGGCGACCGGCCTGGTCCCCGAGATGATTCGGGAAGGAAGCCCGCTGTTCGGGCTCTTTCAGAAGGCCCGGGCGCAAGGCTTGATCGACGGGGCCTGCCGCGCCTGTTCGGCCAAGATGGGCGCCACCCGGGCCGTTGAAGAGGCGGGCCTGGCTTTTTTGGACGACATGTCCGGACATCCGAGCATGTCCGGCTATATCGATCGGGGTTACGAGATCATTACCTTTTGAGGAGGAAAGTATGAGTGAAAAGACAAGGTATCGCATAGAGGCCGAATGCCCTGACTGCGGTTGCGGACTGATTCAGCACATGGCGCCGGACGTCTGGCGGGAAAAATACGGCGATGGCAAGATCGTGCCCGACGCTACCTGTCCCGGGTGCGGCATGAAGCTGGTTTCCCGGGTCAGCGGCGAAGAGGTCCCGGAAGAGGGCTGAAACTCGAAGGTTCGGCTGGCGCGGTTCCCCCCGGGAGACCGGGGGAGCCGCGAGGGTTCAACCCATATTGGTTTTCGAAGGGGGAACCGAATTATGGCCAAAGCACTTATTATCAACGCATCGCGGACCGGGGCCACGACCAAGATCGGCGGCCTGATCGCCGAAGGAGTCCGATTCTCCGGGCATGAAGCCGAAATGCTCGACGTGTCCCAGGTCCGGAAAGCCGAGGACATTCAGGGATACGACGCCTACGTTTTCGGTTCGGCGACATATCACGGCGAAATGCTCCAGCAGATGAAGACCATGCTGTTTCTGGCTGAAAAAGCCGGACTCGCGGGCAAGGTCGGAGGGGCCTTCGGGGCTTTCGGTTGGAGCGGCGAGGCGCCGGAACGGATTTTCAACACCATGAAGCACGTCCTGGGCATGAACATGGTCGGCGACTGTTTGAGATTGAAGTCGGCCGATCTCCAGGGCGGGGTCCAGATGGCCCAGGACTACGGCCGGCAGGTGGGCAAGAAACTGACGGCTTGAGCCCGGCCTGAAACGGGATGGTTGAAGGAGGCAGGCCTTCCGGCCCGCCTCCTTTGCTTTCCACTTGCCGGCTCCCGACGCACGACGCCGATCGCCTTGACTATCCTTTCGCCGGGTGATAGGTTTTGCGCTTGAACATCCGGGGCGGCGCATTCCCCCCGGCTTACCGCGGGGTTAGCCCGCCAGCTAGGAAAAGGGTTTCCTCCTTACATGTTGAAGATTTCCCGCGGCCTGCTGCCGGGAGCTTCAATACAAAGGGCGAGCCGGTTCCGGGCGAACCGTCCCGGGACGCCGCAAGGCCCGCCGTCGAGGTCAAGGTATGAACTACGAGACGGTGATCGGACTCGAGGTCCACGCCCAAATGCTGACCGAGAGCAAGCTGTGGTGCGCCTGCTCGACGGCCTTCGGCGCTCCCCCCAACACCCATACCTGTCCGGTCTGCCAGGGCATGCCCGGCGTGCTGCCGGTGCTCAACAAAAAGGTGGTCGAATTCGCCATTCGGCTGGCCCTGGCCACCCACTGCCGGATTGCGCCTCGATCCGTGTTCGCCCGCAAGAACTATTTCTACCCGGACCTGCCCAAGGGCTATCAGGTATCCATGTTCGAGAGCCCCCTGGCCGAGGGAGGCTGGATCGACGTGGAAACCGACGGCCGGACCCGGCGGATCGGCATCACCCGGATACACATGGAAGACGACGCGGGCAAGCTCATCCACGACGAACTCAAGCCCGTGTCCTACGTGGACTACAACCGGGCCGGCACGCCCCTGCTCGAGATCGTCAGTGAACCGGACATCCGCGGCCCGGAAGAGGCGGCCATCTACCTGAAGAATCTCCGGGACATCCTGGTCTATCTGGAAATCTGCGACGGGAACATGGAGGAAGGAAGCTTTCGTTGCGACGCCAACGTCTCCATCCGGCCTAGGGGCCAGGAGGCATACGGGACCCGGACCGAGTTGAAGAACATGAACTCGTTTCGCAACGTGGCCCGGGCCCTGGAATACGAAGTGCGGCGGCAGATGGCGGTCCTCAAGGACGGCGAGGCCGTCATTCAGGAGACGAGGCTCTGGAACGATTCACGGAGCGCGACCGAGGCCATGCGGGGCAAGGAGGAGAGTCATGACTACCGCTACTTCCCCGACCCGGACCTGATCCCCGTGGCCGTGGACCCGGAATGGATCGAACGGATCGAGTCCGCCCTGCCCGAACTCCCGGCCAGGAAACGCGGCCGCTTTGTCGATGACTACGGCCTGCCTCCAGGCGACGCCGACGTCCTGACTTCGAAAAAAGCCCTGGCCGACTATTTCGAGGCAACCGTTCGGGACTACGGGCAGCCCAAGGCCGTGGGCAACTGGATCATGTCAGAGCTGTTGCGGGAACTGAACGCCGAGGATCGCGACGTGGCCGACTGCCCGGTCCGGCCCGAACAATTGGCCGCCCTCCTGCGGATGATCGACGGGGGCGAGATCAGCGGCAAGATCGCCAAGACCGTTTTTCAGGACATGTACCACAGCGGACGGGACCCGGAGGAGATCGTTCGTGAAAAAGGGCTGGCCGTCGTCAGCGACACCGGCCGGCTGGCCGCGCTCATCGACGAGGTCATGGCCGAGAATCCCGGGCAGGTCGAGGATTACCGGGCGGGCAAGGAAAAGCTGCTCGGGTTTTTCGTCGGCCAGATCATGAAAAAAACCAAGGGCCAGGCCGATCCCAAGACGGTCAACGCCCTGCTCAAGGACAAGCTCGGGGCCCGATGAATCCGGCCCGCACTGATTTCGACCGGACGGCGGAGGCTCCCTTGCCCGGGGGCAAGGCTTCTCGTCGTTTCGAGACATGACATTGGACCTGGAAAAGACCGCATTCGACATCGACGGCGTAGTCGTTGACATCGTGACCCCGTTTCTGAGACGGCTGGCCGACCGGCACGGATACACCGGACTGACGTACGACGACGTAACCAGTTTCGACCTGGTCGACGCTCTGGGCGTTCCGCCCGACGTGGTCCGGGAACTGGTGGATGAACTCCTGGACCACCCCCTGGAGGTGGAGGCCCGGCCTTACCCGGGCGCTGCCCAAGTGCTGGCCGGCCTGATCGAACAGGCGCCTCTGCTGTTCGTCACGGCCCGTCCTTCCGCCGGTCCCATTGCCGAGTGGTTTCGCCTGACCTTGCCGGAGTTGCCGGTCGAGCGGATCGAAATCGTGCCCACCGGCGACCCGATGAAGAAGCTGGAGTGTCTGCGGGACCATGGCCGGCGCCACTTTATCGATGACCATCTGGACACCTGTCGAATGCTGGACCAGGCCGGGCTCGACGCCTTCGTGTTCGATCAGCCCTGGAATCGGCGGGACCAAACCCTGCGGCGCCTTCACGGATGGGACGAGGTGGCCGTCCTGTTCAATGTTCGCTAAATCATTCACTGGATAGAAAAATATGTCTGCTCCCATTGAGTTGAAAGACTGTTTCAAGACGTACACCCTGGACCAGGACAAGGTCTATTCCCCGGCCGAAACCGTGGCCCGGGTCAGGGGCCGCTTCGAATCCTCCGGCCTGGACGTCCTGCGCGAAACCACTCGCATCGACAACGGCCGGATGGGCATCCCCGTTTACGTCAGCGTCTGCGGGGCGGACGCCCTGCGGGTCATGCCCACCAAAAAGCAGATGGGCAAAGGGGCCACGCCGGAGCAGGCCGAGGCCAGCGCGGTCATGGAACTGGCGGAACGGTACAGCTTTTTCCACTATCTTCGCCGGACCCGTTTCCAAAGGGCTTCTTACGAGGAGGTCCGGGACCGAGCCCTGCCTTTCGAGCACCTGGCCGCTTCGGTCCACCACGATCCCGGCGATCTGGATCGCGCGCTCGATGCCCTGCGGGGGCTGCCCCTGGACTGGACCCCGGCCTACAACCTGACCCGGGGGCGGGAGTATCTGATCCCGTTTTCCTGGTTCTATGAAATCAACCAGTTCAACGGTCCGGCGGCCGGGAACACCATGGAAGAGGCCGTCGTCCAGGGGCTGGCCGAAGTGGTGGAACGCCACGTCTCGGCCCTGGTCTGCCGGTCCCGGCTCCTGCTCCCGTCCATCGACCCGGACTCGATTCGCAATCCGGTCGGCCGGGAACTGATTGAAAAGTTCAACCGACAGGGCGTGAACCTGTATCTGAAGGACTTCACCCTGGACATGGGCCTGGCCACCGTGGGCGCCATGGCCGTCGATCCGGAAACCTTTCCCAGCCTCTCGGAAATCGTTTTCACGGCTGGGACGGCCACGGACCCGGAAAAAGCCCTGATCCGGGCCCTGACCGAGGTGGCCCAACTCGGCGGCGATTTCAATACCGGAGCCCGATTCGAGCCGAGCGGCCTGCCCAAGTACGCCCGCCTGGAACAGGCCGAGTACCTGACCCGGTCTTCCGCCTCGGTCCCCATCGGTTCGCTGCCCGACATCAGCCACGACAACATCCGGACCGAAATCGAGACCCTGGTCCGGGAGCTGGCCCGGCGCGGCCTGGAGGCTTACGCCGTCAACATCACCCATCCCCGGCTCGATGTTCCCGCAGTGTACAATATCGTTCCGGGCGCTCATTTCAGAGAACGGGCCGTGGCCTCGAGCGTGCCCTTTTTCGCGGCCAAGCTGCTTATGGCCGCCGGAGACTTCGCGGCCGTTTTCGCCGGATTGGGTAGGCTGCGCGCCCTGTATCCCGAGGCGCACTACCTGCATTTCTTCGAGGGCCAGGCCCTGCTGGACGAGGGGCGGCCGGTCGAGTCCATCGAGTTGTTCGAACAGGCCCGGCGCCTGGACCCGCCGGCCGAGGACCTGGCCGGCATTCTGACCTATCTCGGCCTGGCCTATCAGCAGTTGGAGGCGTTCGACCGGTCCATCGATGTTCTGGAACGGTCGGCCGAGGTGGACGACGAGCGCCGGGACACCTTCAACCTGCTGGGCTTCGGCTACTTCAAGACCAAGCAGCACGAAAAGGCCATCACCGCATTCGAAAGGGTCCTGGAAATCGACCCGGGGTCGGGCATCGACCACGCCAACATCGGCACCAACTACCGGGAACTGGGCCGGTACGACCAGGCCGTCCGCTACTATCGCCGGGCCCTGATGCTCGACCCGGACCTGGACTGGGTACGGGACAATCTGGACCGGCTGTCCCCCCTGGTGGACGGCGACGAGTCGGGCGAACCCTGAACCGGGGGGCCGAGGGATGCCGTTCCGGATCAAGTTGCGCGTCACCCAGGGGCCATTGAAAGGCATGGAATACGTCTTCCCGGACCGGACCAGCACCATCCTCGGACGAGGCGTCGACTGCCACCCGAGACTTCCGGATGACGAGGCCCACCAGACCATTTCCCGGCATCACTGCCTCCTGGACGTCAACCCGCCCCGGGCCCGCATCCGGGACCTGGGCAGCCTGAACGGCACCTGGGTCAACGGCCGGGTCATCGGACGCCGCTCCGGTCCGGAGGCGCCGGAACGGACCGTCGTCGAGGACTACCGGGAGCACGACCTTAACGACGGCGACCAGGTCCGCCTGGGCGAGACGGTATACCTCGTCTCGGTTGAAACCGGCGATCCGGAGGATGTCACCCGGCGGGAGGAATCGGTGTTCGGAACGACCGAAACCCTCGATCGGCGGGAGCGAAGCGGTGGACAGGCGGGCGTCCCCGGGGAAAAGGACCCGGCCGCGCTGCTGCGCGTTTTGGCCGAGGGGATCAAAAAGGGCGACAAGTCCGTGGCCTGCCTGCGGGGGCTGTCCGTGGTCCGGATGCTCGGCCGGGGCGCTTCGGGCGTGGCCTACCTGGTCCGGCGCGGCAAGTCCGGCGAGCCCCTGGCCCTCAAGATACTGATGCCCCAAGGCGGCCTGGGCCAGGGGGACGCCCCCATGTTCATGCGCGAGGTGGAGAACACCAAGGCCCTCAGACATCCCAACGTGGTCCGCCTCTTCGATTCGGCCGGCTATGGCGGCCTGTTGTTCTACACCATGGATTACTGCAACGGCGGCAGTCTGGAAGACTTGAGGGCCAAACGCGGCGGACGGGTTTCGCTCAAAGAGGCCCTGCCTCTGGTCCTTCAGGCCCTCGACGGCCTGGACTACATCCACAACGCCGAGATACCCCGGGTCCGCCTGGCCGACGGGAGCTACGGCCGGGGCCGGGGCCTGGTCCATCGGGACCTCAAGCCGGGCAATATCTTTCTTTCCGTTCGCGGCAAGGCCGTAACGGCCAAAATCGCCGATGTGGGCGTGGGCAAGGCCTTCGACACGGCCGGCCTCAGCGGCCTGACCCGCACGGGGGCCGTGGCCGGCACGCCGGTATTCATGCCCAGACAGCAGATCATCAACTTCAAGTATGCCAAGCCGGACGTGGACGTCTGGGCCCTGGCCGCCACGTTTTACCGGATCATCTCAGGGGCCTACCCCCGGGACTTCGACACCGGCAAGGACCCCTGGCGCGTGGTTCTTGAAACACAGCCGGTACCAATCCGGCAGCGGGCGCCCCAGGTGCCTGAAGCCCTGGCCCGGGTGATCGACCGGGCCTTGATAGACAACCCGGAAATTCTCTTCCAGGGCGCCGCCGAGTTGAAAAAGGCGATCCAGGCGGCGTTGTAGCACGTATCGCCCCAAGCGGATGGACCGCGGGGGGGCGACTCCAGCAACCGGCAGGGTCCGTTGAAGCTCCCCGCGGCAAGTTGTGGGGAATCTTCGACATGCAAGGAAGAAAAACCCATATTCGTTGGCGGGCTAACCTCGCGACAATCTGCGGGGAATTCGCCCGCCCTGCATGTTCAAATGACCGGCACGCTTGATTCAAACGACTCCGAAATGAGTCTGTCCTGCCCGCATTGCGGAAAGCGGTATGCCCGAGTTTCACCGAAATACGCGGGGCGCCTGGTGCGCTGTCGGGGCTGCAACCAACCTTTTAAAGTCCGGTTTGACTCTTCGGGCACGCCCGCGGCAACCATGCCGGTTCGTGCCCCGGCCCCGACCGTGGCTGCGCCCGGAGGCGGCGCGGGTCATCCCGCCCCAACCGTGGCCGTGTCCGAAGCGCTCAGGGTGAGCTCCGGTTTGCAAGCATTTCCGGTCTGGTCCATCGGGGACCTGATCCTCGACCTGTACGAAGTGACCGGCTTTCTGGGCCAAGGCGGGATGGGGCGGGTCTACCGGGTCCGTCACCGGGGTTGGGGGACCGACCTGGCCCTCAAGGTCCCCCTGCCGGAAATGCTGGCCGGCCCGAATGGTGTGGCGGGCTTCGAACGCGAGGCCGAGACCTGGGTGAATCTTGGGCTGCACCCGCATGCGGTCAGTTGCTATTACGTGCGGCGCATCGATAGTCTGCCCTGCGTGTTTGCCGAATGCGTGGAAGGCGGAAGCCTCCATGACTGGATCGCGGGGACCGATCAGGATGGGGCCCGGCTTTACCAGGGCAGCGGCCGGGAGGTTTTGGCCCGGATGATCGATCTGGCCATCCAGACGGCCTGGGGTCTGGCCTTCGCCCACGGCCAGGACCTGATTCATCTGGACGTGAAGCCGGCCAACGTCATGATCACCCGGGACGGCGCGGCCAAAGTGACCGACTTCGGTCTGGCCCAGGGGCTGACTCGGGCGCAAGCGGAAGATGAAGGCCGGAACAGGGAGTCTGCCGGCCAGGCCCCGGTAATCGGCCCTGGTACTTTCCAGTACTTTTCTCCCGAACAGGCCGGCGGGCGGGAACTGGGCATCCATGCCGACATGTGGGGCTGGGGGCTCTGCGTCCTGGAGATGTTCATGGGCGGACGGACCTGGGAGGCCGGCGCCGTGGCCGACGAGGTCTTGAGACAGTATGCGGCCGACGGGCCCGGGCATCCGGGGCTGCCGACGATGCCGGCGGCCCTGGTGGGGCTGCTGGGCCGCGTTTTTCAACCGGACCCGGCCGACCGCCCCGAAGACATGATGGAAGCGGCTTCGGTCCTGGTCCGAATCTATCAGGAGATCATCGATCGGCCTTACGCCCGGACCGTACCGGCCGCGGGCCGGGACACGGCGGACAGTCTGAACAACCGGGCCGTTTCCCTGGTGGACCTGGGCCGGCGGGAAGAAGCGGAATCGCTTTGGGTTCAGGCCGTGGCCCGCCAGCCCCACCACCCGGAAGCCACTTACAACCACGGACTAACGCTCTGGCGCTCCGGCCGTCTGGACGATGCCGCCTTGGTCAGTCGGCTCGCCGAAGTCGGCCGGTCGCATCCGGACCGGGTCCTGCCGCGCTATCTGGGCGCCATGGTCCATCTGGAGCGGGACGACTGCCGGGAAGCGCTGGCGACCCTAAGTCGACTGTCCGCCGAGGGGGCGGCCAGGCCGGAAATCCGCCTTTTGCACGACAAGGCCCGTGAACGGCTGCGGGCTTCCAATCGACAGCTTCGGCTGCTGGCCGGTCATCGCGGTCAGGTCCAGACCGTGGCTTTCAGTCCGGACCTGAGCCTGGCCCTTTCCGGCGGCGAAGATCGTCACATCAGGCTATGGGACGTGCGGACGGGCAAGCCGGGTTCGGTCCTCCGGGACCACCGGGGGGAAGTCAACTCGGCCTGCTTCGGACCGGACGGGCGTCACGTGCTGTCCGGCGGCGGGGACTTTGTTTCGTCCGACTTTGCGCTTCGATTGTGGGATGCCGCCGGCGGGCGGCCGCTGACTCAACTCATCGGCCATACCGGCGCGGTCACTTCCGTGGCTATGAGTCCGGACGGACGTTTGGGCCTGTCCGGTTCCACGGACGGGGAGGTTCGCCTGTGGGACCTGGAAACCGGGCAGAGCCGCCGGGTCTTGCGCGGCCACAAGGGCGCGGTGCTGGCCGTGGCCTTCGGTCCCGACGGGCGGACGGTCTATTCGGCCGGAGCGGACCGGACCATCCGCTTGTGGGAGGTCGATTCCGGACGGGCCACCGGCCTCCTTGGCGGACACAAGGGGCCGGTGGGGACGATCTGCCCGGCTCGGGGGAGGCCGATCCTGATTTCCGGCGGTGCGGATCGAACGGTTCGAGTCTGGGACCTGGTGAGCGGGCAAGCGGTCAAAACCCTGGCCGGGCATCTCGGGGAAGTCAACGCCGTGTCCGTCTCTTCGGACGGAGGCTTCGCCATATCGGCCGGAGCGGACCGGACGCTCAGGCTGTGGGACATCGAGGCCGGACGGTGTGTCAGAACCTTTGAAGGACATACCGCCTCGGTCGCGTCGGCGGTCTTGAGCCGGAACGGACGGTATGCCTTGAGCGGCGGCGTGGACAAGAGCGTGCGCCTGTGGAAGACGGATGGATCGGCCGAGGTCTTCCGGGCGCCCATGGTCCTGACCCGGACGTTGTCTTCGGAAAAGACCCTGGACGCCCAGGCCGACTACACCCGTTACGTCGAAGAGGCCCGCGGGAAGCTGGAAGCGGACGATGCCCGGGCGGCGGCGGAATCGATTCGGAAGGCCCGCCGGCAGCCCGGATACGCCCGGGGGGCCGAGGCCCTGGCCGTGTGGCGGAGGCTATATCTCAAGCTGCCTCGGGCCGGATTCCGGGGGGGCTGGGAAGAGGCGGTCTGGTCGGGCCATTCACAGGGCGTCCGGGCCGTCTGTTTGAACGAGCCGGCGGACCTGGCGGTGACGGCATCGGCCGACGGCGGGCTTCACCTGTGGGACGTGGAAGAGGGGACGGCCCGGTTTCATTGGGAAGGCCACGAGGCGGACGTGTACGACATCTGTCTGGACCCCGAAGGACGCTGGGCGCTTTCCGGCGGGGCCGATCGGACGGTGCGGCTTTGGAGCGTGGGGGATGGTGCCTGTCTGGGCGTGTGGGAGCGGCATCAGGGGCCGGTTTTTTCGGTGGCCGTCAGCCCGGACGCCCGAACGGCCTTGTCGGGCGGAGAACGGGGCACCATCCTGGTCTGGTCCCTGCCGTCGGGTGAACTGAAAGGGGCGCTGGTCGGGCATCAGACCGCCGTCAACTCGATCCGTTTCGATCCGTCAGGCCAGCGCGCCCTGTCCGCGGGGGGAGACTATACGGGCGAGGAGAACGTCCTTCGGCTCTGGGACGTGGAATCCAGGACCTGCATCCGGATTCTGGAAGGCCACGAACGGTCCGTGAATTCGGCCTGTTTCGGCCCGGACGGCCGCCTGGCCCTTTCCGGCGGTTCGGACGGTCTGCTCAAGGTCTGGGACCTGGAGACCGGCGAGTGCGTGCAGTCCATGGCCGGCCACCAGGGCGGCGTTCTGGGTGTTTCATGCAGCGGCGACGGGCGGTTCGGCCTTTCGGCCGGCTTCGATCACACCGTCCGGCTGTGGGACCTGGAACAAGGACGGCGCCTGAGGACCTTCGAGGGGCACACCGCGCCGGTCAGTTCGGTGGCTTTCAGCCGGGACGGCCGGCTGGCCCTGTCGGCCGGAAGGGACAGAACGGTCCGGGTCTGGTTCTTGGACTGGGATCTGGCCGAGCCTCCGGCTTCGGACTGGGACGAGGGGGCCGACCCCATCCTGCTTGCCTTCTTGAAGGGGCGAACGGTCCGGGATGGAAAACCGGACTGGACCGGCATGGAACTCGATTCCCTGATGTATCGATTGGCCTGCGCGGGCCGAGGCTGGATGGCGGCGGACCGGGTCGGCCGGCGGCTGGTGGAGCTGTCCCGGCCCGGGAAGGCGGCCGAAACACAGACCGGGGCCGGGCCTCGGAAGGACCGGCCCCGGAGCTGGCGATTCCCCTGGCGAAAAAAATAAATAGCCCCCCGGGTCTGAAATGTGAGGGCCGCCCTCACGTGGTGCAGACCCGGACAAGCACCTCCCGAAATCAGGCCTCGGGCCGGTCTATTGATTTCGCCAGGCCGGCTTGCGCTTTTCCAAAAACGACCGCAGGCCTTCCTCTGCGTCATGGCTGGACATCAGGTCGTCCAGGTAGATCGATTCGATGTCCGCCAGGGCCTGGTCGGCCTGGTCTTTCAATCCGGCCACAAAGGCCTGGCGGGTCTTTTTCAGGACCAGGGGCGAAAGGCGGCGGAGCTTATCCAACACGGACCCGAGTTCCGCTTCGAGCCCTTCCGGCTCGACCACCGTGTTGACCAGGCCCAGGGTCCGGGCTTCCTCGGCCGTCAGATTGTCGCCGGTGACGATCATTTCGTAGGCCTTTTTCCGGCCGATCAGGCGCGGGAGAATCAAGGCGGCGATGGGGGGAAACACGCCGACCTGGATTTCGGGCTGCCCGAAACGGGCCTTGGCCGAGGCCAGGACGATATCGCAGTACACCGCCAGTTCGCAGCCGCCGCCCAGGGCCGCGCCCTGGACCGCGGCCACCGAGGTCAGACCGAGTTTATCCATGCGGCGGAAGATGCCGTGGAAGACCTCGATCATCTCGCGAACCTGGTCCCCCAAGTGTTCGCCGATGTCCACGCCGGCGGAAAAGGCCTTGCCCCGGGCCTGGAAGACCAGGGCCAGCAGCCCGTCCTCTTCGGCCAGCCCGTCCAGGGCGTGATTGATCTCCTTCATCATGGCGATGTTCAGCACGTTGACCGGTTCGCGCCGAAGAGTGATGAAGGCGACGGCGTCTTTGATTTCCAACCCGATATGCTCGTAGGCCACGCGGCACCTCCTGAAGAACGGGGGACGGTTGATTCCGGCTCAGGCCTTGGGCTCGGCCAGGACCTTGGCGAAGGCCTCGTCGTTCATGGGCGCGCCCCGGGCGATCTGCCGCCGGAACTCGACGAAGTCGATCACGTCCTGGCCCGTGAGCTTCTTGGTGTTGAAGGCGCCGAAGCCCAGGAAGGCCTCGTAGTTCATGTTGACCATCAACCAGTGCCGGTTGGGAAGCTTGAACTGATCCCAGAAGAACTTCTTCTTGGCCCGGATGCCGTCGATGGCCTTGATCAGGCATCCGGGGAACAGGTTGGCCAGGGTCCAGACGATCCGGTTGACCTCCCGGTCGACCAGGGTGAAATCCGTGGGCAGGGATTTCATCAGTTCCCGGGCCTCCTTGGCCTCGGGCCCGGTCTTGTATTCCCCGTAAACCACCTCGCCGTCCTCGACATACCGGTCGGTGATGATCAGGGGATTGCGGACGAACCTGTCGCCGTCCTTGAGCACGGGCAGACATTTGGAGATGAGCCCCAGGTTCTTCATTTTGTAGGCTGACCACATCTCGCAGGAGATGCAGTTCCACATGGCGTTTTCCATGGTCAGGAACCAGGGCAGAAAGTCCGATGAGCCGCCGTCCGGGGACGATCCGTGCCGGGCGCCGGCCTGGCCGAAAATGGCCATGTCGCTGGCCACGGCCAGGTCGCAGGCCATGCCGATCTCCTGGCCGCCGGCCACCCGCATGCCGTTGACCCGGCAGATGGTCGGCTTCTTGCACATCAGGATCGCGTCGACCATGGCGTTGAACAGGTCCATGTACTCGCCGTATTCATGGGGCCGGCGAGAGTAGTATTCCGAGTATTCCTGGGTGTTGCCGCCGGTGCAGAAGGCCTTGTCCCCGGTCCCGGTGAAGATGACCGCGACCACGGTCCGGTCCAGGGAAGCGTTGGTGAAGGCGGCGATGGCGCCCTTGACCATTTCGGTGGTGTACGAGTTGTACTGCTTGGGGTTGTTCAGCCGGATCGTGGCCACGAACAGGTCGTCGACGACCTTGCCCTCCGGGTCGGTCAGCGGGTTCTTTTCGTAAATGATGCTGGGCGCTTCGCCCCCGATGTGCTCCTCGCTGAAGAGCTGGTGATCCTTGTAGCTGTTGTCCCGCGGCATCCATTCCAAAGACATGTCGTTCCTCCTCTGGGAAAGGCTTGTTTTAAAAATCCGGTTCCAGGACCTGGCGCTTTTCGTAAGCCCCATGATGCTGCCGGTCGAAGACCTCCGCGATCATGCTCATGGGCTTGGTCTCCAGAAAGGGCTCGATATGCACCTTGCCCGACTGGACGAGTTCCAGGACCCGGGGATAATACTTGGGCAGGCAGCCCCAGGTGCCGATGATCTCCGCGTCAAAAGCCATCAGCCGGCTGACGGCGTATGTGTTTTTGGCCTGACCGAAACCCACGACGATCAGTTTGCCGGTGAAGCCGAGCAAGGCCAGGGCCATGTCCTGGGCCGCGCCGGCGCCGGTGACCTCGAATATCTTCCAGCCGTAGTTATGCGGTACGCCGGCCTCCTTGCAGATGGACCGGAACGCGTCCCGCACCGCCTTAAAGTCCTTGTCGGCGACGTTGATGATGTAGTCGGCCCCGTATTGCGCGGCCCGCTCGAGGCGGGACTGGTTGATGTCCAGCCCGATGACCACGTCCGCGCCCAGGGCCTTGGTGATCTGGGTCACGTACCCGCCCACGCCGCCGGCCGCGCCGAAAACCATGACCCGGTCCCCCGGCTGAATGCCGGCCCGCATGGCCGCCTGGTAGGGCGTCGTGCCGGCGTCGGCAATGACCGAGTAATGGGACAGGGGCAGGTCGCCGACGTCTTCGATGACGCAGAGGTCGGCCGCCGGGACGGGGATGTAGTCCGCGAAGCCGCCATAGGAGCCCAGGGAGTTCCCGGGCATCTTCTGGTTGAGACAGCGGTTGCCTCGGCCGGCGGCGCAGATGGGACAGTCGTTGCACGGCATGACCGCCGGGACCAGAACGTGTTTACCCTTCAGCGCGTCCGGTCCCGCGACCACGGTCCCGGCGATCTCGTGGCCCAGGGTCAGGGGCGGCCGGTTGACCGTGGGCACCCCGTCGTAGAAATAGCCCAGGTCCGTGTGGCAGACGCCGCAGCCGGCCACCTTGACCAGGGCATCGCCGGGGCCGAGATCGGGCAGGGGAATCTGAACGTGTTCCAGACGTCCGGGTTTCACGGTTTTCGTTTCCTTGTCGACCAACGGGCCCTCGATCATCTGCCAGGCGTTGATTACGGCCGGGATTTCAGACATTGGAACACCTCCCTTTTCGTGTTGCTTTTCAATCGGTTCGGGTCAGACCATGGGACTCGGAATTCATGGCCGCCTCGGCCGCCCCCTTTTGGGCCGAAACGTTTTGGGTCAGGTCGTCGCCGACCACGGCCGGTTTGACCTCGATCCTCGTGCCGTTTTCTTATATTGCCGGGTTGTTTCCGGCACGCGTCCTGGGGCGGGCCCATGCCTTTTGTGGTTCGATCATCTCCGGGGCCATGGTTATATTGTAGTTATATTGTGATTATTCTATAGGCCCAGGAGGCGGGGATGTCAAGAGGAAAACAAAATTCGGCAATGGCGACCGGTGGGCGGGGGCGGAAAAAACCGGGCGGGGCCGGCTGGCGGCCCCGCCCGGTTCCGGAACGGACGATGGTCCGAAGGTTAACGAATCCAGCCTAGAAGAGGCCTTTGACCTTGCCGGACTTGGTGTCCACGTCGACCCGCTTGTAGGCCGGGTCGGAGGCGGTGCCGGGCATCAGGCTGATCGCGCCGGCGACGGGCACGATAAAGCCGGCGCCGCCGTAGGTCAGGATGTCGCGGATATAGAGTTTCCAGCCCTTGGGAACGCCCTTGATGGACGGGTTGTCCGAAAGGGACAGGTGGGTCTTGACCATGCAGGTGCCCATTTCGGCGGCCTTGGGGTCTTTTTCCAGGCGTTCGGCCTTCTTGGCCGCCTCGGCCGTGTACTCGACGCCGGACGCGCCGTAAACGGTCTTGGCGATCTTTTCGATGCGCTGACGCAGCGGGGTCTTCATTTCGTAGAGGAACTTGAACTTGGTCTTGTCGTTGCAAGCATCGACGACCGCGTCGGCGAACTCAAGGGCGCCTTCGCCGCCCTTGAGCCAGTGCTCGGAAACCGCCACGCGGGCGCCGGCCTTTTCGGCGATGCGGCGGACGACGGCGATTTCATTCTTGGTGTCGGTGTAGAAGGCGTTGATGCAGACCACGGGGTTGATGCCGGCCTTGCGGACGGTGTTGATGTGGTGGACCAGGTTTTCGCAGCCCTTTTCGACCCAGCCCACGTTTTCCTTGCCGTATTCCTCGGGCATCGGGCGGCCGGGAATCGGTATCGGCGCGCCGCCGTGGCACTTGAGGGCGCGGATGGTGGAGACCACGACCGCGCAGTGGGGCTTGAGACCCGAGAAGCGGCACTTGAGGTTCCAGAACTTCTCGAAGCCGATATCGGCGCCGAAGCCGGACTCGGTGACGTGGTAGTCGCCCAGCTTGAGGCCCACGCGGTCGGCGATGATCGAACTCTGGCCGATGGCGATGTTGGCAAAGGGACCGGCGTGGACGAAGACCGGCTGGCCTTCGACGGTCTGCATCAGGTTGGGGTTGAGGGCTTCGAGCATCCAGGCGGTCATGGCGCCGTCGCAGCCCAGGTCCTTGGTCGTGACCGGACCGCCGCTCTTGTCATAGGCGACCACGATCTTGCCCATCCGCTCGCGCATGTCCTTCAGGTCGGTGGCCACGGCCAGGATGGCCATGACTTCGGAACTGACGGCGATGCCG
>JAHJTB010000017.1 GCA_018830135.1 Pseudomonadota bacterium
ATCGGCACCCTGGGCATCGTCGTCATATCCGACCGGCACATGAACCATCTGCTGGGCCTGACCCGGGCGGTCAAGGCCCGAGGTGGACAGTCGATGATTTTCCTGACCCACAAAGGCGTTCTCCTGACCCAAGACCCCCGGTTCAAATCCCTGGCCGGACTGGCTGATATCAGCCTCTGCAAAGTCAGCTTCCAAACCCAGCTGCCCGGCCGGGTCGCCGAAGTCCCGGGACTTCCGGAGCAGGCTTTCACATCCCAGGCCAAACACGGCGAGCTGATCGATCGTTGTGATCGATACCTGGTTTTGTGAGACGAACCATGAAAGACGTGCGACGGGTCGCTTTTGTGGTCAGACGAACGGAGGACGTGTTCGAATGCGCCCGTTCGGCCGCCGGCCTGGCCGTGGAAAACCTGGAGGTGGGCCTGTTCATCCTGGACGCGCCCATCGAACTGCCCGAGGGCGACGCGGGTTTCCTCGATCTCCTGGAGATGATCGACGACCTCGATGGTCTTGTTTTCAGCAACCTGGCGGCCAATGCGGAAGTGTATGATTCGATCCGCCTGCTTTCAAGGGCGGACGCGGCCGCCCGGCTGACCGGCTACGATCTGGTGACCGCCTTTTAGGCGGGATTATTTATGAAGAAAGCCATACTTTTCTCCACCCGCGGCGATGCCATCTTTCCCCTCCGGTTTTGTCAACCGGAGCTCGCAGTATGACACAGGAGCCGAAGATGAAAGTGCTGCACATATTTCGAAGCGATCCGGACGAAACGGTTCGGCTTCTATCCTCCCGGTGGAACGACGGCACGGAAACGACCGAGTTCTGCCTGGACCAGCCCCCGGTGGACTATGACCGGCTGGTCACTCTGATTTTCGAAAACGATCGCGTGCTCTGCTGGCCCTGACCCCCGGCGCCCGGTAAATCCCGTTTTCGCCTTGACCTTTGATTGGTCAGGGACTATGGTTCTTCCCTGATTCCTTGGGCGCTAGGGAAGATTGAAACCGTGGAGCCTTCAAACCCCACATCGCGAAAATGGCGGAACCGATTGCCCGTCATTCGTTCGCTGGACCCGGGCAAGACCGGGCGCCTGGTTTTGTTCAGCCTGCTCGTGGGCGTGATCAGCGGACTCGGGGCGGCGGCCTTTTTTTACGCCCTGGCCTGGGCCAAGCTCTTCGCCCTCGAGTATCTGGCCGGCTACCCCGTGCTCGAACCACCCGGGGAAAGAATCCTGCACGTCCACCTGGCCGGCGCCTTTCGCCCCTGGGTGCTTTTCCTGATTCCGGCCGTCGGCGGTCTGCTCTCCGGCCTGTTGGTTTATACCTTTGCTCCGGAAGCCGAAGGGCACGGCACGGACGCCATGATCGACGCCTTCCACAACAAGGACGGCTTTATTCGCGGCCGCGTCCCCATCATCAAGAGCCTGGCCTCGATCATCACCCTGTCCACCGGCGGCAGCGCGGGCCGCGAAGGCCCGATCGCCCAGATCGGCGCCGGCTTCGGCTCCTGGCTGGGCCAGGTCTTCAAACTCGAAGCCCGGGAACGGCGGCTCCTGCTCCTGGCCGGCACGGCCGGAGGCCTGGGGGCCATTTTCCGGGCGCCGCTCGGAGGCGCCCTGACCAGCATAGAAGTCCTGTACAAGGAGGATTTCGAAACCGAAGGGGCCATTACATCCATCATCGCCTCTGTGGCGGCCTACACGGTCTATACTTTCATTTACGGTCACGGCTCGATTTTTCAGACCCCGAACCTGCAGTTCAGCAATCCGAAAGAACTGATCTTCTATGCCATTCTCGGCGTGATCTGCGCGCCCCTGGGCTTTATGTACACCCGGATTTTCTATGGTATGAGGGACCGGGTCTTCAGAAAGATACCCATTAAGAAACACGTCATCCCGGCTATCGGCGGGCTGGGCGTCGGGGCCATCGGCCTGGTCATGCCGGAAGTCATGGGCGGCGGTTACGCGACCATCCAGGCGGCCATCCTGGGTCAGTTGTCATTGGGGCTGATGGGCGGGGCCATCTTCCTGAAAATGCTGACCACATCCCTGACCATCAGTTCCGGCGGCTCCGGCGGCGTATTCGGACCGACCCTCTTCATCGGCGGCATGATCGGCGGTGTGTTCGGGCAGGTTTCCCACGTGCTGGCACCGGACATCGTCACCCATCCCGCCTCCTTCGTCCTGGTCGGCATGGCCTCTTTTTTCGCCGGCGTGGCCAACGCACCCATGGGCGCCATGATGATGGTCTGCGAAATGACCGGCTCCTACGGCCTCCTGGCCCCCTTGATGCTGGTCTCGGTCATCGCCATCCTGCTTTCGAGGCACTGGTCCATTTATGAAAAGCAGGTCGAAAACAAGTTCCACTCTCCGGCCCACGTCGGGGACATGACCATCAACGTGCTCAAGGAAATTCACGTGAGGGATATTTTTCAACCCGAGGCCGTGATCAACGCCTTGTCCAGCACCATGAAATTCAAGGACCTCAAGGACGTCATCAGCCGGACCCGGGAGACCTTCTTTCCGGTCGTGGACGAAAACGGCCTACTGACCGGCATTCTCAATCTCCACGACATCCGGCAGGTCCTGTTCGAGGACGGACTGAGCGACCTGGTCGTGGTTGGCGAACTGGCCAGCCCGCCCGTCTTCCTCCGACCCGAAGACGACCTTTTCTCGGCCCTGTCCACGTTTCTCGACTCGGGTTACGGTCAGATACCGGTAATCGACACTCAGGGTGACGCGGGCATCCTGGGCCTGCTCGCCCACGACGACGTCATCAACGCCTACCGTCAGGAAATCCTGCGGCGCCAGGGCGCCGGCTGATCCGCCCGCGGCCGTACCAGCAACCTTATATTATTCTTGCATTTTTCATATTTTTCATCTATATTTGGACCGGTATCCGATCGGATGCGGCTTTCACTTAAACGCGCCAGGTCTTACGGGGGCTGAATACGTATGGACATCCTTTTCATTTCTCCGGAAGTCTCACCCTTCGCCCGCGCCGGCGGACTGGGCGACGTCTCATACTACCTGCCGATGGCCCTGGCCGACCGGGGCCACCGCCTGTGGGTCGTCACCCCGCGCTACCGGCAGACCGCGGACTCCGGGTACGACCTGACCCTGGAGAGTGGAGAAGTCCGGGTACCCATGTCCTGGCAGGAGAAGACGGCCCGGATTTATTCCACCCGGATCGACAAGGGGATCACGGTCTACTTCATCGGCTGTGACGAGCTTTACAATCGGCCGGGGCTCTACGGCAACGAATTCGGAAACTACGAGGACAACGCCGAGCGATTCATCTTTTTCTCCCGGGCGGCCGTGGAAACCATGCTGGCCCTGAATCTGGCCCCGGACCTGATTCACTGCCACGACTGGCCCACGGGACTGATTCCCGCCTACCTCAAAACGCTCTATCGCTCGCATTGGGGAGAGCGGCCTCCGGCGACGGTCTTCACCTTTCACAACCTCGGCTCCCAAGGTCTGTTCTGGCACTACGACTTCGCCATGACCGGCCTGGGCTGGGACCTGTTCACACCCGACAGCCTCGAATTCCACGGCCAGCTCAATATGACCAAGGCCGGCCTGGTCTTCGCCGATCTGATCAGCACGGTCAGCCGCAAGTACGCCGAAGAGGTTTTGACGCCGGAGTTCGGTTTCGGGCTCGAAGGCGTGCTCCAGGTCCGCAAGCCCGACACGCACAGCGTACTCAACGGCGTGGACTATCAGGTCTGGGACCCGGCCCTTGACCCGTTCCTGACCTCGAACTACGGGCCGGAAACCCTTCAGCGCAAGGAGGACTGTCGCCGCGAACTGGCCGAGATATTCGGGCTCGACGTCAACCGGGTTCCCCTGGTCGCCGTCATCTCAAGGCTCCTGGACCGCAAGGGCTTCGACCTGATCAGCGGCGCGGTGGACAACCTGCTCAAGCTCGACCTCAAGATGGTCTTCATGGGCATGGGTGAAGACAAGTATCACGTTTTCCTGGAGAATCTGGCCCGGAATTACCCGGACCGGGTCGGCGTCAAGATCATGTACGACAAGTCCCTGGCCCACAAGATCATCGCCGGGGCGGACATTTTCCTCATGCCGTCCCGGTATGAACCCTGCGGTCTGGAACAGCTTTACGGCCTGAAGTACGGGACCGTCCCCGTGGTCCGGGCCACCGGCGGCCTGGACGACACGATCATCGACGTCAGGGAGGCGCCCGACCAGGGGACCGGGTTCAAGTTCCAGCATTACACCCCGGACGCGTTGCATGAAGTCATGGATGCCGCGGTCGGACTCTTCCAGGAGCCGGACCGCTGGACCGCTCTGATGCGGCGCGGCATGGCTCAGGATTATTCCTGGGACCGGGCGGCGGGGGAATACGAACGGCTCTTCGAGATCGCGCTGGAGAAAGCGGGTCGTCGTTGATGGATGTGATCCTGGATCGATTTGCCCTGCTGGAGAAGGTCATTCGGCTGTCCAACTCGACGGTGGATATCGAAAGGCGGCTGGCCAGCCTGCTCCAGTTGCTGCGCCGGGAAATGCAGGTCGAACGGGTCTGCCTCTTCGACCTGGACCGGGAAGCCGGCATCTTGGCCCTGCGCACCCTGACCGATGAAAACGGGGTACCACCGGACCTGAGGGTCCCCATGGCCGACAATCTGCTGGGCCGGGCGGCCATGCGCCAGGAGCCGGCTATGGCCGGACCGGAAGGCATCGAGGCGCTTCCGGAAGCGACCCGCCTGTTTTTCACGGGTTTTCAGACCCTGGCCGTCTTCCCGATCATGGACGACATGCAGCTTTACGGGGTCCTGACCTTTCTGCACCGTGACGCCCTGTCATACGATCCGGGCCGGATCATGCTGATCGAGGCCATGGCCCGGGTGATGGCCGGGACCATCCGCAACTCCCGCCTGTACGCCGAGTCCAAGAAACGGATCGCCGAGTTGTCGGTCCTCAACGACGTGGGCCGATCCATCAGCCTGACCATCGATTTGAAGGAAGTCCTGGATACCGTGGTCAAGATCACGGCCAAAGTGCTTATGGCCCGGGGTTCCTCCCTCAACGTCCTGGACGAAAAAACCGGGGCCTTGCGGGTAAGCGCGGTTTACGGCGCCGTTCCTCCGGCCTGTCTGGCCGCCGAGATCGCTCCTTCCGGCGATCAAGGCCCCTCCGATCACGCCATTGCCTGCGCCAGCCGCCGTGAACCTTACGTGGGGCCGGCCTGTAAGGACCCGCTCTGCGAGGCCATGGGCGAATACGGCGGCGATCGTTCCATGATCTGCATTCCTCTTCACTTCACGGGCAATTACAAGGGAGCGCTCTGTCTTTACGATAAATTCTCGGCGCCCCCGGGCAGATCGCGGGAGTTCGGCCGGGAAGACCTGGAACTGCTTTCGACCATGGGGACCATGATATCCAGTTCAGTGGAAAACGCCCTCACCTTTCAGACGGTCAACCGGCTGGCCCGACACAACGAGACCCTGGTCCGCAATCTGAGCTGCCTTTATGAAATCAGCGGCGCGATGATGACCACCTTCTACCTCGATGAGCTTTTGGCCATCATTACCAACGCCCTGACCTTGCGCCAAGGCCTGGGATTCGACCGGGCCCTGGTCCTGCTGGTGGACGAAGACGAGGAGTCCCTGATGGGCGCGGCTCTTCGGGAAGTGCCTATCGAGGCCCGCGAAACGAATGACCGCTCCCTGGCGGACATGCTCCGCGATCCGGCCCCCGAGCCCGAACCGTCCGACCGCCTGGCGGCCTTTTTCGACCTGCGCCTGCCCCTCAAGGAAGCGGGAGGCGTCCTGGTACGCACCGCGGCCACCAAGCAGATATTCAATGTCTCCCCGAACAACGGCGACCACGACGTGGAGTCGTCCCTGCCCGTGGATTTCGGCCGCCTCGCCTTTACTACGGTGCCCATGGTGGCCAAAGGCAAGGTCGTGGGGGTGATTGCGGTCGACCGCGATCACTCCGCCCAGGAAATTACGTCCGAAGACGTTCGCAACCTGTCCATGATGGCCAACCAGGCCGCGCTGGCCATTGAAAACTCCAGGCTGTATGAATACATCGAACATGCCAACACCGAACTGACCCAGACCCGGGAAAGGCTTCTCGAAGCGGAAAAGCTGGC
>JAHJTB010000168.1 GCA_018830135.1 Pseudomonadota bacterium
ATCGGTCCGAACGGCGCCGGGAAGACCACCATCTTCAACTGCCTCAATCGGTACTACAATCTCGATACCGGCCGTTTCGTCTTCCAGGGCCGGACCATCTCCAAGGTCGCCCCGCACAAGGTGGCCGAGTTGGGCATCGCCCGGACCTTTCAGAACATCGAGCTGTTCAAGAACACCACGGTCATCCACAATCTGCTGCTGGGCCGGCACCGCCATCGGAAAACCAACCTGCTGTCCGAGGCATTCTTCACCCCCAAGGCGAGGCGTGGGGAACTCGCCGCCCGGGAAAAGGCCGAGGAGGTCATCGACTTTCTCGACTTGCAGGCCTACCGGGACCAGCAGGTGGCCAACCTGCCCTATGGCGTGCAAAAGACGGTGGAACTGGCCCGGGCCCTGACCATGGACCCCGAGTTGCTGCTCCTGGACGAGCCGTCTTCGGGTTTGAACGTGGAAGAGACGCAGGACCTGCTTTTCTGGATCGAAGACATCAAGGTGGACCTGGGCATCACCATCATCATCGTCGAACACAACATGAAAATGGTCAATGAAATCTCGGACCAGGTCCTGGCTCTGAACTTCGGCGAGGTGCTCACCCTGGGCACGCCGGACGATGTTCTGAACCATCCGGAAGTTCAGAAAGCCTATTTGGGGGAAGAAAGTGCCCTTACTTGACGTAAAAAACATCGAGACCTATTACGGGCCCATCATGGCCATCAAGGGGGTTTCCCTGGTGGTCGAGGAAGGCCAGATCGTGACGATCCTGGGGGCCAACGGCGCGGGCAAGACCACGGTGCTCAAGACCATATCCGGCGTCATGGAACCGGAAAAAGGGTCGGTCAAGTTCATGGATCGTCAGATCGACCATGTCGAGCCGGACAAGATCGTCAAAATGGGGATATCCCATGTGCCCGAGGGACGGGAGGTCTTCCACGATCTGACGGTCCGGGAAAACCTGATGATGGGTTCCTATCTGAGGAACGACAAGGACGGCATCCTTCGGGACGTCGAGATATGCTATGACTACTTCCCGATCCTCAAGACCCGCTCGAAGCAGTTGGGCGGCAGCATGAGCGGCGGGGAGCAGCAGATGCTGGCCATTGCCAGGGCCCTGATGGCCCGGCCCAAGCTTTTGCTTCTGGACGAGCCGTCCCTGGGCATCGCCCCCTTCCTGGTCAAGGAAATTTACGAGATCATCAAAAAGATCAACAAGGAACAGAATACAACCATCCTGCTGGTCGAGCAGAACGCACCCATGGCCCTGGCGGTTTCCCACATTGGATACGTGCTCGAGTTGGGCCGGATCGTCCTCAACGACACCTGCGCGGAATTGATGGAAAACGAGGACGTCAAGGAATTTTATCTGGGCATATCGGATCAGAGCATCCGAGGCACCAAGCGGTGGAAGAGGAAGAAAAAATGGCGGTAAAATGGCAAGAGTCCACGCCTCCGGGGCCCGGCGTCGACACGATTCCCAAGCTGTTCTGGCAGCGGGTCAAAGAATGGGCCGACCGGACGGCCATGCGGGAAAAGGATTTCGGCCTGTGGCAGGACATCTCCTGGCGTCAGTACGGCCAGATGGCCAGGTACGTAGGCCTGGCCCTTCATGAGCTGGGCCTGGAGAAAGGCGACCGGGCGGCGATCATCAGCGAGGACAACCCGGAATGGCTGTTCTGCGACATGGGAATCCAGTGCGCGGGCGGAGTCACCGTGGGCATCTACCCCACCGATTCGCCCGAGCAGGTCGAGTATGTGGTCGGGCACAGCGGGTCCAGGTTCTATTTCGCCGAGGATGAAGAACAGCTCGACAAGATTCTGCTGGTCCGGGAGCGGCTGCCGGAACTGAAAAAGATCATCATTTACGACATGGAGGGTCTGCGGGATTTCAAGGACCCCATGGCCATGAGCTGGGACGATCTGCTCGAACTGGGCCAGCGGATCGATGGACGGAATCCCGACCTGTTCGAAAAGCTGCTCCAGTCGGCCCAACCGACCGATACGGCCTTTCTGGTTTACACCTCGGGGACCACCGGACCGCCCAAAGGGGCCATGATCTCCCACAACAACGTCCTGGGCGGCTTCCAGTCCCAGCGGCAGGTTCTGCGGGGATATCTCAACGACGACCTTTTGACCTTCCTGCCCTTGTGCCATATCGCCGAACGGGGCGTGACCGCCCTGGGCATGATCGTCAACGGCTGGGTCTGCAACTTCGCCGAGGGCATGGACACGGTGCCCCAGGACATCCGGGAGGTCTCCCCGACCATGTTCTTTGCCGTGCCGCGCATCTGGGAGAAGTTCTATTCGACCATGATCCTTCGCCTGAAGGACTCGACCTGGCTGGAGAAAAAGGCCTACGAAGTCGCCATCGGCATCGGCAACAAATGCTCGGACTACCGGCTGCATCTCAAGCAGCCCCCCGCCCATCTCCAGATCGCCTTCAAGCTGGCGGACTGGCTGGTCCTGCGCAACCTGAAGAAGTTCGTCGGCCTGGACCGCGTCCGGCTGTGCATCTCCGGCGCGGCGCCCATTTCGCCGGACCTGCTCAAGTTCTACCACTCGATGGGCATCGACATGCGCGAGGTCTACGGCCAGACCGAGTCCACGGGCGCGGCGACCATGCATTACGAGGGTCGGACCAAGTTCGGCTCGGTGGGCGAAGCCCTGCCCGGCATCGACGTCAAGATATCCGAGGAAGGCGAAATCCTGATCAAGGGCCCCTCGGTCTTCAAGGGCTATTTCCGGGACCCTGAAAAGACGGCCGAGACAGTCAAGGACGGCTGGCTGTGCACGGGCGACGTCGGATTCATCGACGAGGACGGCCATGTGATCATCAAGGACCGCCTCAAGGACATCATCATCACCTCGGGAGGCAAGAACATCACCCCTTCGGAGATCGAGAACCAGCTCAAGTTCAGCCCCTACGTCAACGACGCGGTGGTCATCGGGGACGGCCGGAAATACCTGTCGGCGCTCATCATGATCGACGACGAGAACGTGATGAAATACGCCCAGGACAACCGGATTCCCTTTACCACCTTTGCCAATCTGACCCAGCAGCCCGAGATCGTCAAGCTGATCGGGCAGGAAGTGGAACGCGTGAACAAGAAGTTTGCGCGAGTCGAGACGGTCAAACGGTTCACCCTGATCGACATCCAGTTGACCACGGACGACGACGAAATCACCCCGACCGGAAAGCTGAAGCGAAAGTTCATAAACGAGAAATTCAAGGACGTCATCGAGTCCATGTATCGTGGGTAGGAGAAAGGCCGCTGCCAAGCGGCCTTTTTCTTGTCTTAATCCCCAATCCCCCCTTTGACAGGGAAAGGAGTAGAGGCATGAAGAAGACGTTTTGGACAGGCTTGTTCGCTTTGGTCATGGTCCTCGCCTTGACCGCGGTCGTCGCGGCCGAGGAAGGGGTCTCGGACACCGAGATTCTCGTCGGCTCCCACCAGGACCTGAGCGGTCCCATTGCCGGTTGGGGCATCCAGGTCAAGATGGGTCTGGAAATGGCCATCAAGGAGATCAACGACCGGGGCGGCATCTATGGGCGCAAACTGGGGATCGTCATCGAAGACAACCGGTACGACCCGAAGACGGCCATCATGGTCACCAACAAGATGATCAACCGGGACCATGTCTTCGCCTTTATCGGCGACATGGGCTCTCCCACGGCCGGGGCGACCAAACCGATCATCTCGAGAAAAAAAATCCCCCAGATGTTTCCCCTGACGGCCGCTTCCCTGTTCTATGAGCCTTACGATCGTTACAGTTTCCTGGGCTGGACCCCGTACTACGACCAGGCCCGGGCCATCGTCAAGTACTTCCACACCGTCAAAGGCTACACCCGGTTCGGCATCATGTACCAGGATGACGAGATGGGTTCGGTCATGCTGGCCGGGGTCAAGGACCAGGTCGCCATGTATCCCAAGTGCAAGCTGGTCGGGGCCGAGTCGTACAAGCGCGGCGCCACGGAGTTCAGCACCCAGATCGCCAAGCTGCGCAAGGATGAGCCCGAACTGGTCGTGCTGGCCACGATCATCCGCGAGACGGTGGGGGCCCTGAAGGAAGCCAAAAAGATCGGTTGGCAGATAGACATGTGCGGCATGACCCCGGCCCAGACCAAGTTCGTGCCCCTGTTGTCCCAAAAAGCGGGGATATCGGCCGACGGTTTCTACTGCACGGCCATGACGCCATACATCTACGCGGACAGTCCCCGGCCGGCCGTTCGCAAGTGGTGGAAAGACCATGTGGCCATGTTCGGCAAGGAACCCGACATGCCCACGACGGCCGGATACGGCGCGATCCTGGCCTTTGAAGAGGCGGCCAAACGGGCGGGCAAAGACCTGACCCGGGAGAAGTTCGTGGACGCCCTGGAGACCTTCCAGGACTACCACGACGACATCTTCGGCGGCGCGCCGATCACGTTTTCGCCCAAGAGCCACAAAGGCGCATCCGGCGTGGTCATGCAGTACGTCCAGGGCGGTCGGTACATGACCATTTCCGAAGGGTACATCGACTACAGCAAGTAGTGAACCATCTTTTCCGTGGGGGGCTTCGGCGCCAAGAGGCTCCTCCAAGCACCCTAAAAATAAAGGGCCGCCGCGGACTCGACGCGGCGGCCCTTTATTCTATTGGCCATCCTGCTTGCGAACGCGATATTTCCGCTTGCAATCCGACTGGAAACATGTCATTGTGGAATAAATTAAAATTTGGCCGTCTTGTGACCTGGTTGTGTCAGATTTGAACAGGCAGGATGATCGGGAGCCGAAAACCGGGTATTCCAATTCCTTTCTTCTCCTGGAAGTATCAACTCCTGAAATGGTGGTGTCCATTTGGGGGTATAGTTCCCGCCGACGTCCCTTGGAAGGTTGGATTTTATCAGGCATTCAAGCCATATAGTGGCATAAACCTGAGTGAAAGGAGAACGGGAAACGATGAGAAAGTTATGGTTGGCTGTCAGTTTGCTAGGAGTCCTGTTGTTTGTTCTGGCCGGGATCGCCCTGGCCGAAGAGGGCGTAACCGATGATGAGATCGTCATCGGCTCGCACCAGGACCTCAGCGGCCCCATCGCCGGTTGGGGTATCCAAGTCAAGATGGGCCTCGAAATGAAGGCCAGGGAACTCAACGAGGCCGGAGGCATCAACGGTCGGAAGGTCCGCATGGTCATCGAGGACAGCAAGTACGATCCCAAGACCGCGATCATCGTCACGAACAAGATGATCAGCCGGGATCATGTCTTTGCCTTTATCGGCAACATGGGCTCCCCCACGGCCGGGGCGACCAAGCCGATCATATCGAGAAAAAAGATTCCCCAGATGTTCCCCCTGACCGCGGCCTCGCTCTTCTTCGAGCCGTACGACCGCTACAGCTTCGCCGGTTTTACCCCCTACTACGACCAGGCCCGGATCGCGGTGAAGTACTTCACCCAAAAACATGGCAAGAAACGCTTCGGCATCATGTACCAGGACGACGAAATGGGCTCGATCATGCTCCAGGGCGTTAAAGACCAGCTCAAGGAACAGGGCATGACACTGGTCGCCGGCGAATCATACAAGCGCGGGGCCACCGAGTTCAGTTCCCAGATCGCCAAACTCAGAAAGGCCGACGTGGAAGTCGTCGTCCTGGCCACCATCATCCGGGAAACCGTGGGCGCGCTCAAGGAAGCCAAAAAGATCGGCTGGGACGTGACCATGGTCGGCCTGTCTCCCACGTTCACCAAGTTCGTGCCCCTGCTGTGCCAGAAAGCCGGCTTTTCGCCGGCCGGATTCTACAGCGTCGGGCAGACGCCCATGGTCTATGCGGACAGTCACCTGCAGACGGTCAGGGACTGGTGGAAAAAACACAAGGAATGGTTCGGCAAGGACCCCGACCTGCCCACCACGGCCGGTTACGCCGGCCTCCATTATTTCTCTATTGCCGCAAACATCGTCGGCCGTGACCTGACCCGGGAAAAGTTCATCGACGCCATGGAGACCTTCCGGAATGTCCCGGACGAGATATTCGGGGGACCGCCTTATACCTTCACCCCGAAGGACCACCAAGGCGCCTATTATGCCAGGGTCAACGTGGTCGATGATCAAGGGCGTTTCGTCTCGGTTTCCGACAACTTGTACTACAAACTACCTGAATGATGATGCCGCTGACGCCTGACCCGGCCCGTCTCCCGGGCCGGAACTGATGGAAAGCCCCCCGCCCGCATCCGGGCGGGGGGCCGTTCCCGCCCCCCACCAAACCAAGGGCCGTCGAGGACTCGATGCGCCTTCCCTTTGTTTTATTGCCTTCCCGCGCTTGCCCCCGAGATTTCCGTTTGCAATTTGGCTCCATGCATGTCATAGTCTAATAAAATATAATTTGTCTTCGCCGTCACCTGGGTGGCCTCATATATGAACAGACAGGATGATCGGGAGCCGAAAGCCACGGTTCCCATTTCCATTTTTTCCTCCCGGAAGCATCCATCTCAGAAACGGCAGGGTCCATTTTAACCTGGATTTTACGGCCGATGTCCCTTCGAAGGCCGATTTTTTAAGGAATTCAAGCCATATAGTGGCATAAACCTGAATGAAAGGAGAACGGGAAACGATGAGAAAGGTATGGTTGGTTATCAGTCTGGTAGGCATCCTGGTTTTCGCCCTGGCCGCGGTGGCCGTGGCCGAAGAGGGCGTGAGCGACAATGAGATCATTGTCGGCTCTCACCAGGACCTCAGCGGTCCCATCGCGGGCTGGGGCATCCAGGTCAAGATGGGTCTGGAAATGCGGGCCAAGGAGATCAACGACGCCGGCGGCATTCACGGCCGGAAGCTCCGCCTGGTCATCGAGGACAGCAAGTACGATCCCAAGACGGCCATCATGGTCACGAACAAAATGATCAGCCGGGACCATGTCTTTGCCTTTGTCGGCAACATGGGCTCTCCCACGGCCGGGGCGACCAAGCCGATCATCTCGAGGAAAAAGATTCCGCAGATGTTCCCTCTGACCGCGGCCAGCCTGTTCTTCGAACCCTATGACCGGTACAGCTTCGGCGGGTTCGTGCCCTACTACGACCAGGCCCGTGTTCTGGTCAAGTATTTTGTGGAAAAAAAAGGATACAAGCGCATCGGCCTGATGTACCAGGATGACGAAATGGGCGCCATCATGAAGGCCGGCGTCGAGGACCAGCTGAAGACCTACAACATGACCATGGCCGGGGCCGAGTCGTACAAGCGCGGGGCCACGGAGTTCAGTTCCCAGATCGCCAAGCTGCGCAAGGCCGACTGCGAACTCGTCGTGCTGGCCACCATCATCCGTGAAACGGTCGGGGCCCTGAAGGAGGCCAAGAAGATCGGCTGGCAGGTGGACATGTGCGGCATGACCCCGGCCCAGACCAAGTTCATCATGCTTCTTTCCAAAAAGGCCGGTTTCTCGGCGGACGGCTTCTACTGCGCCGCCCAGACCCCGTACATCTACGCCGACAGCCCCCTGCCCACGGTGCGGGAATGGTGGAAACGGCATGTGGCCATGTTCGGCAAGGAACCCGACATGCCCACCACGGCCGGCTGGGCCGGTTTGAACTTCTTTATCGAAGCGGCCAAAAAAGCGGGGCCGGACCTGACGCGGGAGAAGTTTGTCGACGCCATGGAAACCTTCCGGGCCTTTCCGGATGACGTCTTTGGCGGCGCTCCGATCACCTTCACGCCGACCGACCACCAGGGTCCCCACGGCGTAATCATGCAGTACGTGGAAAAGGACCGGTACGTTGCCATTGCCGACCGGATGGACTACAAGTAAATCGTTCCGATTGCCGGGCCGCTCTTAGAACGGGGCGGCGGCCACTGACGGGGCTTCTCCGGGGAACAAAGGGGAGGCCCCGTCCGCTTTTTTTTCGAGGGCCGTCTTTCTCGCGCG
>JAHJTB010000169.1 GCA_018830135.1 Pseudomonadota bacterium
AGCCGGGTCCGACCGGATAGAGGACGGCCGGGGAGAAGGAGGTCTGAATAATCCGGCCTCCGCCCGGGTTGGCCAGTTCGGCGCCCTTGGAGACCGCCTCGCGCACGAGTCCGTCGAGGTATTCAGGTTTTCCGGGCAGGGGCAGGGGGGTGATGTCCACTCCGGGCATCCAGGGAGGACCGCATCGGAGGGCCTGGACGGCCGGGACGAAGCGGGCCATGAAAGCGTCGGCGATCCGGCGATGGACGAAGAGAATCTTGAGCGCGGTGCAGCGTTGTCCGTTGAACCCCAGACTGCCCCGGACGCATTCCCGGACCGTCAGGTCAAGGTCGGCGTCATCGAGGACGATGGCCGCGTTTTTGGCCTGGAGTCCCAGGACGGCGTGGAGGCGGTGGGGCCGGGGGTGGCCGGCCTTGACGATCTGGGCCACGGGCATGGAGCCGATGAAGCCGAGGACGTCGATTCGGCCGGTACGCATCAAGGGACCGACGAGGGTCGAGCCCCGACCGTAGACGAAGTTGACCGTGCCGGGAGGAAACAGGTCCCGGCAGGCGGCCAGCAGGGGGTGGAGGAGCAGCAGCCCCATCTTGGGCGGCTTGACGACGGCGGTGTTGCCCATGATCAGGGCGGGCAGGAGCAGGGCCATGGTCTCGTTGAGCGGATAGTTGTAGGGCCCCATCAGAAGGGCCGTGCCGATGGGAGCCCGGCGGATCGAGGCGGTCAGGCCGTCCCGCCGGGCCGGCCCGGACCAGGAGCCGGCGAGTTCCCCGGCCGCCTGGATGGTATCGTCGATATAATCGATGGTCCGATCGAACTCGTCTTCGGCCTGGGCCAGGGGTTTGGCCACTTCCCACATCAGCAGCCTGACGATTTCGGCGCGGTTTTCCTTGAGGCATTCGGACAGGCCGGCCACGCGGCGGAGGCGTTCCTTCCAGGGGAGGGCGGGCCAGGGGCCCCGGCCGTGGTTCCAGGCCCGGCGGGCCGCTTCCAGGGCCTCGAGGGCGGTTTCAGGATCGAGCAGGGGGGATCGTCCGAGGACCTTTCGAACCGGACCGTTGGGGGTGTCCAGGCAGACCGGCGACTCGACGGTCCTCATGGGACCGGCCCACCGGCGGACCCGGCCGTCAATGAGGTATTCGCTCTGTTCGCGGGGTGTTTCGATCCGCAAGGCCTCCGGAACTTCGTTCTCCCGGGGAAGTGGACGATCGGACCGGACGGATAGTTCGCGGCTTCCGGATTTCGGCCCGGAGGCGGTCTCGATAATCGGGTCTAACCCCGGCGATTCATGCTTCACCTTTCGCACGGACTGTCATACGCCTCCTGATTGCGAAGAACAGAAAACAGGAAGTCGGTATCTTCTTCCCTGTCATTCCCGCAACAGCGGGCGTGACGGTTCGGGGCGTTTCCGTAGAAGCAAACACTCCGGCTTCGGCCTCACCCCGCGCCCCTGTCGGGACCTGTTTCCAAACGCCATAACCTTCGGGCTCCCCGAAGGACTAGTACTCGATAGGGAACCCTGATTCGGAGGTTATGCGCTTGGGCCTCTTTTTTCAAGCGGCAATTCCCTGCGGCGGCGGCCAGACAAAGAAAGGCCCTCCCAAGGGTGGTTGCCCTGGGGAGGGCTTTATGTAATGGGGTCTCGACCTTGGTGCGGCCTTCGACCCTCGGGGGTATAGGGTTACTCGGCCATGACCTTTTTGAACTCGCGGGTCATGACGGGCACGGCCTCGAACAGGTCGGCCACGATGCCGTAGTCCGCTTTCTGGAAGATGGGGGCTTCCGCGTCCTTGTTCACGGCCACGATGACCTTGGAGGAACTCATGCCGGCCAGGTGCTGGATGGCCCCGGAAATGCCGCAGGCGATGTACATGTTGGGGCTGACCACCTTGCCGGTCTGCCCGACCTGATCGGTGTGGGGGCGCCATCCGGCGTCGACCGCGGAGCGGGAGGCGCCCACGGCGGCTCCGAGCACGGCGGCCAGTTCCTCGATGATGTGGTAGTTCTCCGGACCTTTCATGCCCCGGCCGCCGGAGACGATGATGTCGGCTTCGGTCAGCTCGATTTTGCCGCTGGTGTCCTTGAGAATCTCGGCGACTTTGGTGGCAAAGGCCTTTTCGTCAAGGTCCAGGGCCACGGACACGACTTCCGCCTTCTTGCTTTCGTCCGGTTCGATGACGGACATGACGTTGGGCCGGGTCGTGAACATCTGGGGGTCACCGGCCGGGAGCACGTCGGCAAAAACCTTGCCGGCGTAGATGGGGCGCTTGGCCACGATTTTCTTGTCGTCATTGAGGGACAGGGCGACGAGGTCCATGGCCAGGCCGACACCCAGTCGGGCGGCCAGCCGGGAGGCCAGGTCCTTGCCCTGGGTGGAAGCGGACATGATCAGGGCCGCGGGCGCGCCCTCCTTTACGATCTTGGCGATGATCTGGGTATAGGGAACGGGGAGGTAGTCACGGACTTTTTCGTCATCGACGACGAAGAGCTTGTCCGCGCCATAGGCGGCCAGTTTGGCGGCCACGTCCTGGGAGGCGCCCACGAGGATGCCGGCTACGGACGTCCCGGCCTCGTCGGCCAGACGGCGGGCCGTACTGGCGACTTCGTAGGAAACCTTTCTCAATTCACCGTCCCGCTGCTCGGCGACAAACCAAATTCCTTCTGCCATTGTATTTCTCCTTTCCTGCCCGCCTAGACGACCTTGGCCTCTTCGTGGATGAGACGGACCAGCTCGACGGCCATTTCCTCCACGGTTTCGCCAGGGACGATCTTGCCGGCGGCCCGCTGCGGAGGCGGTGTGATGGCCAACACTTCGAGACGGCTTCCCATTTCCACGCCCAGAGCGGCCGGGTCTTTTTTGTCCATGGGTTTCTTCTTGGCCTTCATGATGCCGGGCAGTGAGGCGTAGCGGGGCTCGTTGAGACCTTTCTGGGTGGTCAGAAGAATCGGCAGAGTCGATTCATAAACCATGGTCTGACCTTCAACGGGACGTTCGACCCGAATCGTTGACTGGTCTTCGGATACGACAGCCTTGTTGACCAGGGCCACGTGGGGGATGTCCAGCACCTCGGCCAGCGCCGCGCCCACCTGGGCCTGATCATTGTCCACGGCCCGCTGACCGCAGAAAATGACGTTGGGAGAAACGTCCTTGAGGGCGGCGGCGATAAGCTGGGCCGTCGTCAGGGCGTCGAGTTCGGTCGTGGCGGTTTCAATGTGGATGGCCTTGTCCGCGCCCATGGCCAGGGCGGTGCGCAGGCTCTCGACGACCCGGGCCGGGCCCAGGCTGACCACGGTGACCGTGCCGCCGAACTTTTCCTTGAAGCGAAGGGATTCTTCGACACCAAACTCGCAATACGGATTCATGATCCATTTGATGTCGCCCGAATCGATGGACTTCCCGTCCCCAGCGACTTTGATCTGAGTCTCCGTGTCCGGGACCTGTTTTATACAAGCAACAATTTCCACGATATCCTCCTTTCGAGAAAGTAAAGCGGAGCCCGGTCCAGCCGGTGGCCCCCGCCGAGTCTATGCCGCGATGCCCCGGATGAAAAACTCGGCAATCTGGTGGGCCGCCGCATTAACGCTGAATTTCGGCTTCATGGACAAGACCCAGAAGCGGCTCATCTCGTCGAGAGCCCCGAAAAAGGCTCTTTTGAAGATGCCCGGCTCGACGTCCTGTCGAATGAGGCCTCGTTCCTGGCCTTCCTTGATGATGCCGGAAATCAGATCCAGGTACTCGAAAAATTTTTCGTTGCGGTACTCCTTCATGAACTTGGTCGACTGCCGCAGTTCGACCTGGATGATCTCGGCCAGGTCCGTATTGTCTTCCACCAACGCCAGATGAGCGCGGGCAAAGCTTCGAATCTTCATCAGCGGGTCGGTCTCTTTTTCGATCTCCGCCTTGACGTTCTGGATGACCCGGGTCATTCCATCTTCGAACAGGGAGATGAGAATATCATCTTTATTTTGAAAATACAGATAGATAGTCCCATCAGCCACTCCGGCTTCCCGGGCGATTTCAGAAACACGGGCCTGGAAAAATCCCTTTTTGGCAAAAATCTTGACCGCGGCATCTAGGATATTGCGATATTTTTCCGGTTTCTTGTTTTTAAGAGCATTATGGCTCACCGCGGATCTTCCCCGGCCTCATTTCTGAATGATGATTCAGTCAGGCCCGGACCTTAGCAAAGCCCCCAGCCGGTGTCAAGCCTTTTTTGGGTTCGGGCGCCGGCCGGGAAGCGGCCCGAAAAACATTGGATACTCAGGACGTTACATGGATCGACCTTGAAGGGGGTCACAACGGGAGGCTCCAAACGGTCTTCGCGGCCCGGGAGGCGGGCATGTTACGGCGGGGTGTCGCCCCGGGTTTCGGGTCGGCACTGTAAGCGTTATTCATTTGACACGGCCTTGGAAAGTGAATACTATGGTCGTGTTTTGAAACAAGACAGCAAGTCAAGATAATCCAATCGCCGGGACCCCTAGCTTTCATGCGGGGCAGTGGTCTATTCACGTTGCGGAGGCAGGCTTGCTCGCCTGAATTGAAATTACGGCGGATTGGGCCGGCCCCCGGGGTTGGCCGCGCGCCAACGGATAAGAAAACCGCAGCCGATTCTCTCCGGAGAACAGAATTATAAACGAATTTAAACCAGCGGAACAAAGGAGGATGAACATGAAAAAGTGGTTGGCGATTCTTATCGTCGTCGCGGTGGGGGTGACGCTATTGGCGGCCGGGGCGTTCGCGGCCGAGAAAGAAAACCCCATGGCCAAGTGGAATCCGGACTTCGACCCCTCCACGGCTCAGTACAAAATCATCTACTCGAACGTGTCCAACCCGGGGCTCAAAGGCGTTTACACGGGCATCGCCATACGCGACGAACTCTGGAAGCGGACCGGCGGCAAGATGTATTTTGATTATCGCCCCTTCTCCATGCTGGGCGGTGAAACCGAAGTCTTCAACCTGCTCCAGACCGGGACCATTCAAGGCATGGCCTCGAGTTCGGTGGCCGCGCCCCAGATCGGTCCCGGGTTCGGCCTGGCCAATCTGCCATTTCTTTTGGACACCTATGAGAATCTGGACAAGTTCGTGGCCGACAAGGAGCTGATGGCTCCCTTCCTGGATTCGGCCAAGCACCAGGGCATCATGGGCGTCAACCTTTCGGGGTACGGCCAGTACGGCTGGGCCTCGACCAAACCGATCCGCAAGCTCGAGGACCTCAAGAAGGTCAAGCTGCGCATTGCCGAAGCCCCGGTCAACCTGCTGACCTACAAGGCCTGGGGCATCAACCCGGTGCCCATGCCCTGGCCGGACGTTCCGGTGGCCCTGAAACAGGGCGTCATCGACGCGCTGGACCACACGGGCATGGTCTGCATGGTCACCAAGAAGTTCGAGGTCTGCAAGTATTTCACGGAAATCAACTACGCCCAGGGTCTGTTCATCTGGCTGCTCAACGAAAAGTGGTTCAACGACCTCAAGGCCAAGGAGCCGGAACTGGCCAAGACCCTGATCGACGTCATGAACGAGAAGTGCAACGAGATGCGGGCCGCCACGCTCAAGCAGCAGGAGGCCATGTACCAGGCCGCCAAGGAGAAGGAAGGGGTCGAGTTCATCAAGCTGTCCGACGCGGACATGAAGGAACTGCGTCGCCGGAGCGTCGCGGTTCACAACGAATACGCCGACAAGATCGGCCCCGAGTATCTCAAGAAGGTCCAGAAGCTGCTGGGCTTCGAGGGCTGACATTCGTTTCGATCGGACCGACCGGGAGGGGCTTCACGCCCCTCCCCCCGTCCATGGCCTTTAGGGCGTTTCGGGAGCGGAGGCATGTTGACCAAGATCATCCGAATTACTGACAAGGTGCTGACTTTTTTTGAAAACTGGACCCTGTTCCTGACGGTGATGGTCGGATTGATTTCCCTGTTCGCCAACGTGGTCCTCCGGTACGGTTTCAACTACTCGCTGGCCTGGTCCGAGGAACTGATCCGGGAAATCATCATGTACACCACTTTTATCGGGTGCAGCGCCGCGATCAAGAACCGGAACATGATCACCATCGATGCCTTGCCCCAGGTCGTCTCCAGTCTGAAGACGCCCCTGTTGTTTTTCAGCCATGCGGCCACGCTGGTGTTCAGCGTCCTGATCACGGTTTTAGGCGTGCAGATGGCCATACAGCAGTCGGCCACGCACCAGGAGACCATCATCTTGAGAATTCCCCTCGAGATTCTGTACATGATGCTCCCGCTGATGGGCGTGATGATGTTCCTCCGGACCCTCCAGATCGGGTACGAGGACGTGCAGACGATCTTTTTCGACCGGAGGGACGGCTCATGATCGGAAACCGAAGGGTGGGGCCGGGTTGGCGCCCGGGCGCCGGGTCAACAAAGGCATAGGACATCATGGAACTCCAGTATCTCGTCATCCTGCTCGTTCTCCTGGGGGCCATGGCCGCCACCGTGCCGGTGTTCATGTCGCTTTTCTATACGGCGGTGGCCGGGTTCGTTCTTTTCACCGATTTTCCCCTTATGATGCTGGCCCAGACCATGTTCCGGAGCATGGACAAGTTCGCGCTGGTCGTGGTGCTTTTCTTCGTCCTGTGCGGGAACATCATGACCGCGGGCACCATCGTGGACAAGCTGGTCAAGGTGGCCAATGTCTGCGTGGGCTGGATGCCCGGAGGCCTGGGCATGGCCGGGGTCCTGGCCTGCGGCCTGTTCGGGGCCATATCCGGATCGACCGTGGCCACGGTGGTGGCCATCGGCGGTTTCATGATCCCGGCCCTGCTGGAACAGAAGTACGATGAAAAATACGCCCTGGGCGTCATGACGACCTCGCCGATCCTCGGGGTCGTCATTCCGCCCTCCATTTCCATGATCCTTTACTCCATGGTCACCTCGTGCTCCCTGGAACGGCTGTTCATGACCGGGTTCGTGCCCGGCGTTTTCATCATGGCCGCGGTCTGCGTTTACACCTACGTGGTCTGCCGCCGCGGGGAACAGGTCCCCACGCCGGTACCGTCCATGAGCCAGGTCCTGACCGTGTTCCGGGAAGGCTTCTGGTCGCTGATGCTGCCGGTCATCATTTTCGGCGGCATTTTTTCGGGGATGTTTACGGCCAACGAGGCTGCGGTGGTGGCCTGCGTCTATGCCTTTTTCGTGGAGATATTCATTCACCGGGACATGACCTGGCCCCAGGTCTTCAAGGTCACCGTCAATTCGGCCATCACTTCGGCCACCCTGTTGATCATCGTGGCCGGGGCCACGTCCTTCGGCCAATACCTGACCCTGGAAAGCATTCCCGCCAAGATCACCGAGGCGGTGGTCAGCCATATTCAGCAGCCCTGGGTCTTCCTGATGGCCATCAACATCCTGCTCCTGGTGGTCGGCATGTTCATGGACATCATTTCGGCCACGCTGATTCTGACGCCCATCTTCGTGCCGCTGCTGTACGAGTACAACATCAACATCCTTCACTTCGGTCTGCTGATGACCGTCAACCTGGGCATCGGATACTGCACGCCGCCCCTGGGGGTATCCCTTTACATCACCGGGGCGCTGGCCGACCGCAACCTGATTTACGTGACCCGGGCGGTCATTCCCTTCCTGATCATCCAGATCGCCATTCTGCTCATACTGACCTACTGGCCGGATTCGGTGCTCTTTCTGCCCAAACTTTTCTACGGGAGTGTCGACTGATCCGACGGCAAACCATTGAATGAAAAAAGGCCCGTCCGGGACAACCGGGCGGGCCTTTTGATATGGAGGCCGAACGGATCGGCTCAATCGTTGTCGGCGCGGTGTTTGACCAGCAGGACCGGAACGTCGCAGTTGTGGATCACGTCGTTGAGTACGCTGCCCAGAAAGCGGCGGCCGCTTTCCCCGATGATGACCATGTCGACTTTTTCGTTGTGGGCCAGTTGACAGATCATTTTGGCCGGGTGGCCTACCTCGCTCCGGCGTTCGGATTCGATCCCCGCCTTTTTGAATGTTTCCGAGGCTTCGGACAGGGCCTTGCCCCCCCGGCGGCGTTTGGATTCGATGATCATGTCCTTGAGGTCCGGGTTGATCCCGTGCCAGTCCACTTCCTTGGTATCCACGACATTGAAAAGCAGTACGGACAGCGGCATGAATTCGTTCAGCTTGACCGTGTATTCCTCGGCCGTCCTGGAATTCCGAGCGCCGTCAACCGGGATCAGCACCTTGGCCTTCATGATCCACCACCTTGTTTTTCTTTCAGTCTAATTTAACACCGCCGCTCGTCCCAGGTCAAGCCGGATGCCGGGGCGGTGGCCCGGCCTAATCCCGGGGCGTTTTACCCTGATTGTCCATGAGGGCGACCACGGGTTCGAGGCCGTAGGGCGACTCTTCCTCGATGGCCTTGAGCACGGTTCCGCCGCCGGTGAAGAAATAGTACCGGGCATTGTCCATGGCCGCCAGGTAGAGGCCGGGACTGAGGTTCTTGAACTCCTGGAGGGTGTCCCCGCCGCCGTACATTTTCTCGGCCACAGTGTTCATGTCGATGGTCCGGTCCAGTTTTTCCGAACCCTCGTAAAAGTGGGGCGTGAAGCCCATGACCGCGTTGACGAAGATGGTCCGGGCCGAGGAGATGACTTCGGCCACGCCCGGGGCGTCGAAGGATTCCGGGGCCACGTCCAGGAAGTAGCCGAACTGCTCGCCCTTCTTGAAGTCTTCGATCCGGCGCTTGCGGTACTTGCCCTTGACCCGGCCGTCCAGAATGTCCGATTCGACCAGTACGGGCAGTTCAACGATCTTGCGGGCCTTTTTGTCCTGTCGGACCAGGTCCAGGGCCGCCTTGATATCCTCTTCGGCCACACCGGCCACGCGGATGCCGTACTTGGCGCACAGGAAGGTGTTGTATATCACCCCGCCCAGGATGAGCTTGTCCACCTTCTTGTAAATCTGGCTCAGCGGGCCGATCTTGGTGTCGTATTTGGCCCCGGCCACGACGGCCACAAAGGGGCGTGCCGGATCCAGGACGTGCCGGAGGTTGCTCAGTTCCCGCTGCATGAGAAACCCGGCGTAGGAGGGCAGGTACCGGGTGACGTCGTATGTCGAGGCGTGGGGCTGCCAGGAGCCGAAGGCATCGTTGACGAAGACGTCGGCCAGGCCGGCCAGTTGCAAAGCCAGACGTTCCCGTTGTTCGCCCTTGGCCTGTTCGCCTTCGAACCAGCGGGAGTTGGGAAGATAGATGCCTCCGATCCGGTGGGAGCGCAGGTCCCGGATATGCCAGTTGATGGAGGTGTCGATCTCGCGGATGCCTCGATCCGGGTCCACGGGGAAGTCGGGCACGGCGAAGGTGGTATGGAGTTTGCGTTCCATGTATTCGACGATGGGCTTGACCGAGGTTTCCTCGCTGACCGTGATGCGTCCGTCCTTGCCCCGGGGCCGGCCGACATGGGTCAAGATGATGGGCCGTCCTCCCCGTTCCACGATGTTGTACAGGGTGCCCAGGGTCGCGTCGATACGGTAGGGGTCCTTGATTTCACCCTTTTTGACCACGTTGTGATCCACGCGGACCAACACGATCTTGCCGGCCAGGTCTGCATTCTGAATCAGCGGCACCCGGGGGTCGATCTCATGCTTGTCGGCCATAGCCTCCCTCCTTGGATTGAGCATTGCAACGTCCGCGGCCCGATACCGGGCCGGGGAAAGAACCGTTTGTCGGCGGGCCCCCCGGCGGGGGGACGGTTTAGGAGTCAAGCCCCAGCCAGCGGGCCATTTCATCGTGGTTGGACAGAATCCCGTCGGCCTCGGACAGGGCCTCGGGGGGCAACGTGGTGGTCAGGGCCAGACAGGTCAGGCCGGCCCGGCGGGCCGATTCGATACCGGCCGGCGCGTTTTCCAGGACCACGACTTCTTCGGGCAATCGACCCAGGAGCCGGAGAGCGGTCAGGTACGGTTCCGGGTGGGGTTTGAACTGCCGGACGATGTCTCCGGTCACCAGGATGTCGAAGCGGTCCTCGAGCCAGTCCAGTAACGGCGCGGCCAGGACCTGGCGGACCGAACTGGTCACCAGGGCCATGGACATTCGGGCCTCTCTGATCCGGTCGATCAACGAGGCCGCGCCGGGAAATATTTCAACCCGCTCGGCGTAGCGTTCGATGTAAATCCGGCGCGCTCGCTGCAATAGGCGGTCGAAAATCTTTGGTGTCATCTCCCGTTCCCCGGTACCGAGCAGGCGGCAGAGCCGGTCGACATCCAAAGAGCCTTCATGGAGGTAGACGAAGTCGGGTTCCAGTTCGAAGTCCATCTCGGCGAAGGCCTCGACCCAGGCGGCCACATGGCTGGGCATGCTGTCCAGGACGACGCCGTCCAGATCGAAAATTACGGCCCGGGTGTGGTTTTTCGATAGATGCATGGACGGACCATTTCGAAGAGCCCCATGGTTTCGAGGCGCTCCTTGGCGCCGACGACCAGCCAGGCGCCGGGTTTGAGGGAACGGGCCAGGGCGCGGGTCACTTCCAGCCGCGCCGGCCGGGTGAAGTAAGTATAGGCCATGTTGCGGCACATGGCCAGGTCCAGGCCTTGGGGCGGGCCCATGTCCCTCAGGTCCGCCCGGTAAAAATGGACCATGGCGCGGATGGCCGGGCTGATATGCCAGCCGGGGCCTCGATGGGTGAAGTAACGCGTCCGCCACGATTCCGGCATTTCCCGCAATTGGGACGCGGCATAGACGCCTTGTCCGGCCCGCTCCAGACTCGGCCGGTCGATATCCATGGCCAGGATGACGGGGCGTACACCGGCCGGGCCCCGCTCCCGCCACATCATGGCCAGGGAGAAGGGTTCCTCGCCCCCGGCGCATCCGGCGGAAAACATGACCGCCCGATCCCGGCCGGCCCAGGCCGGCCAGACCTCGAGGGCCAGGTTTTCGAACACGGCGGCCTCCCGGAGAAACCGGGAGATGGTCACGCCCAGGAGGGCCCGCAGGCGATTTTTTTCTTCGGGGTCGTTTTCGAGAAATAGTCGGTACTGATCCAGGGCGCGCAGGCCCAGGGCCTTCATCCGCTCGGCCACCCGCCGGCGCGGTCCCCGGCGCCGGTGCCGCCGCCAGTCCAGCCCGAGACCGGGCAGGGCGTCGCGCAGAAAGCGATCGAACTCCGGTCCCGAATGACGGGTCACGTCAGCGCCCAAGCCCTTCCCGGGTTACCGGGGCCAAAGTCCGGGGCTCATTCCTCTTCGATATGGTCAGCGTGGGCCAAGGTCCAGGGCAGCCCGAATTTCTCGTTGCAGGCCCTTTTGCGGGCCGCCTGTTCCGAACCGGCCTGGCAGTTGACGCAACGGGTGACCCAGGGCATCAGTTCGAGCCGCCGGGCCGGAATCTCCTCGCCGCAGTCTTCGCAGAAACCGTACTCCCCTTCGTGGAACCGGGTCAGGGAGTATCGGACCTGGGCCAGGTCCCCCCGTTTTTTCAAAATCTTGCGGATCAGTTCTTCCTCTTCGGCCAGGGCCAGGGCCAGGTCCTCCTCGTCTCCGATTTCGCCGGCCTCCTTGGCGGCCCGAACGTTGCCCCGCAGCTCTTCAATCTGGCCGAGCAGCCTGGCCTCTTCGTTCAGAAGCCAGTGCTGAACGCCGTTTTCCGGTCCGTCGGGACGGGGCGTTGAGCCCCCGGACTTGTCACCTGGTTTCATTTCGCTCCCACCCCTTCGTCCTGTCCTCGCCGGGACGATCTTGTCATTCCGCCAGCCAGTCCCAATCCGAAGGCATGTCCATCTGCTCGAGCGGGTAGACTTCCCGCCAGACCGACATGATTTCGTCCAGGGGGACGTCGGCGTAAATGCCATGTTCCTTGACGTATTCGATATGGACCCGCCCCTGATTGTCCAGGCGGTGAAAGATGGCTTCGTTCAATCCGTCGAAGTCCACCGGCTTGATGTCCAGTTTTTCGCAGAGCGGTTTTTCGAAAACGGGCGTCACCCGAATCCATCGCCCCTGGACGAGCAGTTCGACGTAGCCGTGATAGACGAAGACGTTGGTCTTCATCATCTCGAGCAGCTTTTCCGACAGCCGGTGGTTGACGATATCGGCGAAGACCAGACGGGCGGGCATGCCGGTCGCCCGGGCCAGGGCCGCCAGCAGGACCGATTTCTGGACGCAGTAGCCTTCGCCCCGCTTCAGGGTCGCGGCCGGCCAGTAATGCTCGGGTTTGTCATAGGGAGAGTAGGGATTGTATCGAATCTGGTCGCGGACGAAATAAAAAAGCGCCCGGGCCCGGTCCGCCTCGGCGGTCAGTCCCTCGACCAGGGAACGGGCCTGATTCGTGACGCAGGGATCGTTGGAACGGATGATGTCGCCCGGTTCGAGATACCGTAGGCGGGAGTCCTGATTCATTGAACTGTTTACCTCAATTGACCAGCCAGATGGCCATATTTTCAGCCCGGCGGATGACCCGATCGCTGACGCTGCCCAGGAAGGACGATTTGCCCATGCCCCGCCGACCGATGACGATGGTACCGTAGCCCAGTTCCCTGGCCGTATTGACGATGGTTCGCCCGACGCCCAGCGCATTTTCCCGCCGTTCGATGGAGATGCGGTCCTGAGAGAAGCCGGCCTGTTTCAATACCTGGACGGCCCGGTCCATGAAGTCGTCCGAACAGGCATGGTCCTCGCGGATAAAGGCCTCTTCCATCAGTTCGACGTCCTGTTCGATCCCTTCCCATTCCGATTTGAATTCGTCGAGGTTGATCGGACAGTAGTTTTGAAACATGGGCGACACGTGCAGAAAGGCGACCCGGGCCTCGGGGTTGTCTCCCAGCATGAAAGCCACGTGGTCCACGGCCCGCAGGCTGGCCGTGGAACCGTCCACGGCCACGATGAGTTTCGGGTCGACGATGTCCCCGTCGATGATCCACAAGGGCACGTTGGCCGCGTGCTGGATGAGTTGATTGGAGACCGAGCCCATGAAGACCTCCTGGGTCCGGGTCAGTCCCCGGCGGCCCACGACCAGTCCGTCGAATCGGCCCATTTCGGCCTCGTTGATGATGTCCTTGGCCAGACCGCTGATTCGGGGCCGGACTCGGGTCAGGATGCGGGTCTCGTCCACACCGTGTTCCATGAGATGCTTGCGGGCCGCATCCAGGATTTCCTCGGCCCGGCGGCGATTGGCCGCCTCCATTTTTTTCAGACGCAGGTTCATGGCCCCGTCGGTCTTGGCTTCGGCCTGAAGGATGGGAGGGATGGCCGGCAGGACGGAGACGAGGTTGAAATGGGTTTCATGAATGATCCGGGTGACGTGGACCGCGTAGTCCACCGCCTTCAGGGACGGCTTGGAACCGTCCACCGCGATCAGAAGGTTGCGATGGATTTCCGTCGGGGACGGGTCGGTGTTCATCGGCAACAAGGACCTCCTTTTACCTGGGCAGGACTATCCTAAGGGTAAAGCCCGGTTCTTTCAAGCCCCTTCTGCAATCCCCTTTCGGGAAAATCGGTCGGGTCCGGGCCCCGTGGCCGAGGGGGTGGGGGCTAATACAACAGACAGGGCTGGGCCTCGTCCAGGAACCGGTCCAGTTCCGGCCGCCAGTCGTTTTGCAATTCGGCGGCATCCCGGCCCGCTTCCAGTCCCTCTCGTATGGATCGATCGCCTAAAATGAGGTCGATAGGGCGCCTTTCATACTCGTATTCGTACGGCGGAGGCTTCCAATGGAACCGGTCCGGCCAGGCCCGCATGATGATTTCGAGCAGGGTCAGCGAGGTCAGGTAGGGCTTGAAGGCGGACGGGTCGAGGGGGTGGATTTCCAGGCCCTGGCAGAGCAGGCCCTGAAACTTGTGAAAGGTGGGTTCAAAGGTCGCGGCCCGAAAAACCACGCCGGGCAGTTGCCGGCGGTCCGCTTCGGACTTCAGGCGCCGCGAGTCGATGAACGGGGCTCCGAACAGGTGGAAGGGCCGGGTGGTGCCCCGTCCTTCCGAGACGTTGGTGCCTTCCCAGAGGACCTGGCCCGGATACAGCCAGGCGGTTTCCGGGGCCGGCATGTTGGGCGAGGGCATGACCCAGGGCAGGCCGGTTTCGTTGAAAATCATGTCGCGCCGCCAGCCCTGCATCCGCAGGACGTTCAGGTCCGGGGCCGGGTCCATCCGCCCGGCCATGAAGCGGGCCAGTTCGCCCAGGGTCAGGCCGTGTCTCATGGGCAGGGGGAACATGCCGACGAAGGAGGCGCAGTCGGGTTTGAGAAGGTTGCCCTCCACCTCATGGCCGCCGATGGGATTAGGCCGGTCCAGAACGAGGACCTTGAGGCCCAGGGCGGCCGCCGCTTCCAGGCAGTAGGCCATGGTCTGGGCAAAGGTGTAGACCCGGGTGCCCACGTCCACCAGGTCCACCAGCAGCACGTCCAGGCCGACCATCATCTCCCGGTCCGGTTTGCGGGTCCGTCCGTAGAGGCTGAAAATCCGGCGTCCGGTCCCGGCTTCGACGCCGTGGTCGGACTCGACCATATTATCCTGTTTTTCGCCGACAAAACCGTGTTGGGGCCCGAAGAGGGTCGTCAGGCGCCCGGGCAGGGCCCGGTCGATGAGCGTGCTCGCGTGTTCGTATCCGGGGCCGACCGAGGCCTGGTTGGCCAGAAGGCCCAGACGGGCGCCGGCCAGTTCGGCCGGCGGATCGGCCACGAGCCGTTCGAGGCCGGTGATCACTCGGGTCATGGTTTCGCCTTTCCGGACGGGACTTTTTCCACCCACCGGCCTTCCGGTTTCGGAGCGTGGCGGCTCAGGCCTTTTCCTCGAGATAGCCGAGGTAGCCTCGGACCGAGTTGGCCAGGAAGTAGCGCTCCCGGGCCTGGGTATCCGGGTCCATGTGCCTGAAGGCCGCGATGTTGGGGTCTTTTTCCAGCACGGCCTCGACGCAGCGGGCTTCGAGGTCGTCCTTGGCTCCTCGGGTCATTTCGTCGGCGATGACATCGCGCCAGAGCAGGAGTTGGCCGCGGGTCCGGGCGAGGACCTCGCGGGAGCTGGCCGCCTGGCCGTAGTGCCCGAAAAAGATGGGCATGTCCTCGAGGGCCATGACGAGGTCCACGCTGCCCAGGGCCTCTTCGAGGAAGAAGCGGGGGGGGGTGGCGGGCCGCATGTAGACCTGGTCCCCGGTCTGATAATAGACGCCCGCGACTTCTCCGGCGAACAGTCCGCCCTGCCAGGCGAAGCTGAGGTGGTGGAAGGCGTGGCCCGGGGTTTCCAGAATCCGGAGCCCGTCAATCCGGGCCTGGGCGTGGGACATGACGCGGTCGGCCGGGACCGGAGACGGCTGGCCGTACATTTCGGCCAGGTCTCCCAGGACCTGGAGGCTGCCGGCCCACAATTTGGCCGGATCGACCATGAGTTTGACCGCCTTGGCGTGACAGACGGCCTTGGCCATGGGAAAGGCCTCGAGGATGCCGGCCAGTCCGCCGGCGTGGTCCAGGTGGATGTGGGTCAGCAGGACATAGTCGATCCGGGAGACCTCCCTGGCCCGCAAAGAGTCGATCAGGCGGTCCACCGAACCGGCCGGTCCGATGTCGATGAGGAGATTCGTGTCGCCCAGCCAGACCCAGGAGGCGATGAAGCGGTTGAATCCGGGCTTGGGTTGAGGGATTTCCACGTGAATCGGGTATTGTTCCATCGACGATTCTCCCATTTTCAATCAAGTCGGTCATGGCGGCCGGCGGGGTCCCGGGGGCCGAATTGGTTTGTTCTTTACATTTTCTCAGGGCCATAGTAACAAAACGGGCTGATATGTCCAGTAAATCCAAAATCATGTCCATGTCCGACGCCGTCAGCCGCCTGGTGCGGCCCGGGATGAGTCTGGCCATGGGGTTGTCCCTGGAGGCGGCCGTTCCGTTCGCCGTCGGCTACGAGATCATCCGCCAGCAGCGGGGCGACCTGACCCTGATCGGCCCGATCTCCCACGGACTGTTCGACATGATGATCGGCGGCGGGGTGGTCGGCAGGCTGGTGGCGGCCTGGGTCGGCAACGCGGCCACCGGGTCCGGGTACAACTTCCGCCGGGCCGTGGAAAAAGCGCATCCCCGTCCGGTCGAGGTGATCGATCATTCGAATCTGTCCCTGGCCACGGCCCTGGATGCCGGGAGCATGGGCCTGCCTTGCGGGCTGTTGCGGTCCCTGTCCGGGTCGGAGATGGTCCGGGGCCATCCGGATTTCATGACCGTTTCCTGTCCCTTCACGGGCCGGGAACTGACCGCGGTGCGGGCCTTGAAGCCGGACCTGGCCGTGGTCCACGCCCAGCGGGCGGATGATGCGGGCAACACGCACCTCTGGGGCAGCCTGGGGGTCGTCCCGGAAGCGGTTCTGGCCAGCCGGCAGGTGCTGGTCGTGGTCGAGGAGGTCGTTTCGTCCGAAGTCATCCGTTCCGACCCCAACCGGACCCTGGTTCCGGGTTTCAAGGTGGCGGCCGTGGTCGAGGAGCCCTGGGGGGCGCACCCGTCTTCGCTCCAGGGGTATTACGGGCACGACGACGGATTCTTCATCGACTACGCCAAGTCGACCCGGGAGCCGGAAGGGGCCCGGGCTTGGTTCGAGGAATGGGTCTTCGGCCCGACCAGCCGGCGGGCCTACCTCCGGAAACTGGGGGAGGCGCGCCTGGCAGGACTGAGGATCGGGCGGTCCGCGCCGGCCGCCTTTGTGGAATACGGATATTAGCCATCATGATCGTCAAGCCCGCCGAACTGATGGTCTGCGCGGCCGCCCGGGAAATCAAGAACACGGACGTGGTGATCGTGGGCACGCGGCTGCCGTTGCTGGCCTTTTTTCTGGCCAAATCCACCCATGCCCCGCAGGCCGTGGGGCTTTTCGAAAGCGGACTGATCCGGGACGATCCGGCCTTGGACTTCATCATGACCATGTGCGATCCGCCCAACGTCACGGGGGCGACCGTGTGTACGTCTCTGCGGGGGATCATGGGCCATCTTCAGCAGGGCCGGGTGACGGTGGGATTTCTGGGCGGGGCCGAGGTGGACGTGTTCGGCAACCTGAACACGACCCGGGCGGGCACGGTCCGGCTGCCCGGGTCGGGCGGGGGGGCGGACGCCGCCTGCCTGGCCGGGCGTCTGGTGATCATGATGACCCATCAGCGCCGCCGTCTGGTCAAGCGGGTGCAATACATGACGTCGCCAGGCTGGGGGGACGGGCCGGGCTGGCGCGAGGACCGGGGGCTCGAGGGGGGGCCGTCGGCCCTGGTGACGACCCTGGGCCTTTTCCGGTTTCACCCCCAGACCAAGCGGGCCGTGCTGACCCAGGTCCATCCCGAGGTGGACCTGGAGGCCGTTCGGCGGGAGACGGGCTGGCATCTCGAGGTAGCCCAGGACCTGAGAGTCACCCCCCTGCCCACGCTGGCCGAACTGGCCCTGATCCGGCGTTTCGACCCCTTGGGATTCTGGACGGGCCGAAAGCAGGAATCGAAATGAACTTCAAACTCGGCGTACGCAGCAAGTTCTGGCTCGAGGACGAATCGGGCCTGCCGGTCTTCGGGGGCGGCCGCGGCCGCATTCTGGAGAAGATCGACGAGCTGGGCTCGATTCGGGCGGCGGCCGCGGACATGAAGATGTCCTACCGGGCGGTCTGGGGCAAGATCAAGACCACGGAGGAACGCCTGGGGATCAAGCTGGTGGAGACCTCACCGGGCGGCGGCCGGAACCGGGGGGCCCGCCTGACGCCGGCCGCCCGAGAACTGCTCGCCCTGTTCCGTGAACTGCACCAGCAGGGCAACGAACAGGCGGACCGGCTCTTCAATCGGCTCTTTACCAAATGGAAGACCTGAATCCGCCGGCCGAACCGGCCGGGCCGGGAGCAACCCGTTCCCGACGACTCATGATACAAAACCGAAAGATTATGTCCGAACAAAGACGTTTTATTTATGCGCCGAGGCCAGTCGTTCCCCGGCGACCGCACTACCTGGACCTCGGTCCCATGCTCAACGTCACCAGCATGTCCCGGCCCATCGACTGGGCCGGCCTTTTCGGCCGACAGGCGCCCCTGGAGGTCGAGATCGGGTACGGTAATGGAGACTACCTGGTCCGCCGGGCCAAGCAGCTGCCGGAACGCGATTTCATCGGTCTGGAACTGACCTGGGCTTCGACCAAGCGGGCCCTGCGCCGCCTGGCCAAGGTGTCCGCGGGCAACGTCCGCCTGGCGCGCGTCGACGCCCGCATGGCCTTCGGCCGGCTTTTCCGGCCCAGGACCCTGACCCGGGTCTACTCCCTTTACCCTCTGCCCTGGCCCAAGGACCGGCACGCCCGGCGACGGCTCTTCTGTACCGACTTCCTGCGGCTGGTCTGTTCCCGGCTTGAGGACCACGGCCAGGCCCTGATCGTGACCGACCACGAACCGTTGTCGGACTGGATTCTGGGCCAGACGCCGGGCAGCGGCTTCGAAGCCGAACGCGGCATGATCCCGGCCCGGTTTCAGACCAAATACGAACGGAAATGGCAGGATAACGGCCAGGCCGTGTTTCACGAAATCAGCCTGCTCAAGACCGCTCATCCCGACGTGCCCCTCGAGGAGGACGCCGACGTGCTCACTTTGCACCTAGGGGATTTCAATCCCGATCGTTTCGATTTTCAAGGCCAGACCGGCCCGATCACCGTGATATTCAAGGAGTTCCTCTACGACCCCCGGCGCCGCAAGGCCCTGGTCCGGGTGCTGGTGGATGAGGATGGCCTGCTTCAGCACGTCTGGATTCAGATCGAGGACCAGGGCAAGGCCTGGGCAATCGGCATGGCCCGGGAAAGCCACGTCCTGCCCACGGCCGGGGTCAAACGGGCCGTCGAGCTGGTCTATCGGGCCGCCGGAGGCGATTAGCCTGGCTGACCCAGCCGACTGACCTCGCGCCAGGCCGCGGCCGATGCGCCACCCCACGGTTCGCCATGATAACGTGTTGACCGGCAAGCGGCGCATGGATTATCATGCCTGACAATCACCAGTTTCAGATCGTATTCGAGGATTGAGGTCCGAACCCGCTTCCGGATCGGCGGCCGGGTTCAAGGGAGGGGCCAGTGGCGGCAAGGAACGACGATGGAAGCGTTTCCGGGCAGATGGCCGAACTCAAGCGGGCCGCCTCGGAGCGCGCGGGTCTGGATGACTTCGGCGGGTTGTTTTTCGAGGGGCCGCTGGCGGCCTGGATCGAGGACCTGAATCACGCCAACCTCAACGACTTCGGGCGCAAGTTCCTGCGCCGCCTCGCGGTCCGGGACCTGGAGCGCCGGTTGAAGGTTCTGGACTATTTCAGGACGCACCCGGAGATCGGAGACGTCGAAATTCCGCCGATTCTATTTGTCACGGGCTCCCCGCGCACGGGCACCACGCTGCTGCATCACCTCTTGGCCACGCACCCGCTGGGCCGTTCGTTCCTGCGGTGGGAGTTGATGGAGCCCCTGCCCCCGCCGGTCTCGCGGACCTATGCCGCGGACCCGCGCATCGCCAGGCTGCAGTCGTCCATCGAGCCCCTTCGCGGATCGCTGCTCGAAAGAATGCACTGGGTCAACGCGGACGAGCCCGAGGAGAATGCCTGGGGGTTCATCGACTGCACGGGGCTGCTGGGTTGCGGGGTCCGGCCGGCCATGCCGACCTGGTCGCAATGGCTTTCGGACCATGATCTCAGATCGAGCTTTCAGGAATACCGAAAAATGGTCCAGCTTCTCATCTGGAAATGTCCTCCGCCCGACGGCGGCCACCTGGTGCTCAAGTGCGTGATGACCACGTTGTGGGTCCGGTCTTTTGCCGACGTATTCCCCGAGGCGAAATTCGTGATCACCCATCGCGACCCGTTCCGGGCCCTGGTTTCCAGTTGCACGGCCGGGGACGCCATCTGTCAGCCTTTTATCGGAGAACCGCCCGGCCCGCTGTTCGAGGAAGGCCTGCGCGGGCAAGACACCTTCAATCTCCAGAAACGGGTGCTCACGGCCCTGAAGGACTTTGCGGGGGCGGAACCGCAACGGGCCAGGCACGTGTTGTATTCGGACCTGATGGACGATGCGGTCGCCGGCGCCCGTTCCGTATATGAGCATTTCGACATGCCGATTCCCGGTGACCTCGAACCGCGCATCCTGGGGTATCTGGAAGCCCAGCGCGGAGGAAGGCGGGCCGCCCCGCCCCGAAAGTTGGACCTGTACGGTTATGACCACCGGGTGGTCTGGGAGGACCCCGTGGTGGCTGAATACCGCGAATTCTTCGGCCTGCGGCCGGAACAAACCCGCCTGTCCGACACCCGGACGGGCAAGTAGGACATCCGGTCCGGCGGCCGGATCGGGTCGATTGGCCCCCTATGGACCCCGAGGAGGAGATAATGGTACAGGAACGACCGGTTGACAGGGATGATGTGCTGCATACGCCGATCTGCGACCGTCTGGGGATCGAGTATCCGATTTTCGGTTTTTCCCACAGCATGGAGGTCACGGCCGAGATCAGCAAGGCGGGCGGGTTCGGCGTGTACGGGGCGACCCGGGACCGGCCGGAGGCGATCGTCAAGCGCCTGGCCAATATCCGCTCGATGATCGGCGGCCGGCCCTTCGGGGTCGATCTGCTGCTTCCCCTGGGCATGCAGAACAAGAACGACTGGGCGGCCGCCGAAGCCCAACTGCCGGAAGCGCACAAGGCCTTTGTCAAGCACCTCAAGGAAAAGTACCAGGTTCCCGACCCGACCGGGAAATCCTTTTTTTCCTCGATCGTTCGTTCGAACGAGTTTTTCCAGGAACAGGTCCAGGCGGTGCTTGAATCGGACGTCAACCTGTTCGCCAGCGCCATCGGCACGCCGCCCGACATTATCGAGAAGGTCAAGGCGGCCGGCATGACCACCCTCTCCCTGATCGGCGCGCCTAAACACATCAAGTACGCCAAGGCCGCGGGCATCGACCTGATTGTGGCCCAGGGTTACGACGCCGGCGGACACACCGGCCCGATCGGCACCATGTCCCTGGTGCCTCAGATCGTGGACGCGGCCGGGGAGGTCCCGGTCCTGGCCGCCGGGGGCATCGCCAACGGCAGGCAGATGGTCGCCTCCCTGGCCTTGGGCGCCCAGGGCGTCTGGCTGGGCACGGTCTGGCTGGCCACGGAAGAACATCGTCTGAGCGGGAAACTGCTGGCGAAAATCCTGAAGGCCGGGAGCGCGGACACGCTCATCAGCCGTTGCCACAGCGGGAAACCGGCCCGAATGATCCGGACGGCCTGGAGCGACGAATGGGAGGCCGAAGGGGCGCCCAAACCGCTCAAAATGCCCTACCAACAGGTCCTGATCGGCGACCTTCTGACGAGCATCATGGAACACGAAGTCGAGCCTTTGCTGTATGAAGGCGCCGGGCAGGGAGTGGCCTACTGCAACGAGTTGACCACCGTACGTCGGGTCATCGAACGCCTGGTGGACGAATCCAGGGAGGCCCTGAAGATATTCCGGTAGCCAAAGGACCGGGAAGCGGCCTCGATGTGTCCCGGTCAGGCCGTCGCTCCGCCTGACCGGGCCTCCGATTACCGTTGGCGGGCGTCGCGAACGGCCTTGGGGTGGGCCAGTTCGTGCTTCTTGGTCTTGCCGGACGCCGTGCGCGGCAGGGGTTCTTCCCGGACGATGTACTCCTTGGGCACCTTGTAGTCGGCCAGTTCCCGACGGCAGAGGGCCTTGATCTCCCCGGCTTCCAGGGTCTGGCCCGGCCGGGTCACGATAAAGGCGCAGCCGACCTCGCCCCAACGCTCGTCCTCGATCCCGATGACCGCGGCCTCGGCCACGCGGGGGTCCTTGAGGATCACGTTTTCAATCTCGGCCGGATAGACGTTCAGGCCGCCGCTGATGAACATCTCCTTCTTGCGGCCGGCGATATAGATATAGCCTTCCTCGTCGTATTCGGCCAGGTCGCCGGTATGCAGCCAGCCTCCGGCAAAGGCCTCCTCGGTGGCCTCGGGCCGGTTCCAGTACCCCTTCATGGTCGCCGGACTGCGGATGATGACCTCGCCCTTGACTCCCGGCGGCACCCGCTCCATGTTTTCGTCCACGATGAGCAGTTCGCAGTTGGTGCAGGGCTTGCCGGCCGAACCGATCTTGCGCAGGGCATCCTTTTTGGCCAGGAACACGGCCAGGGACGGGCCTTCGGAGAGGCCGTAGCCCTGAAGCAGGGAGGTATGGGGCAGGAGCCGGTTGAACTTCTGGATCACGGACACGGGCACCGGTTCGGCCCCGGTCAGGATCATGTCCAGGGTATCGGTCCGGTATCGGTCCAGGTCGGGAAAGTCGACCAGTTGTTTGAGGATCGTCGGCACCAGCAGCGTTTTGGTCACTTCTTCGGTCTGGACCATGTCCAGGAGGCTCCCGATTTCGAGCCCGCCGCTGGGCACGAGCACGACGCGGCCGCCCATCCACAGCAAGGGCAGGGTGTAGTCGTGGAAGCCGGCCACCCAGCAGAGGCCGGGCACGCAGAGATACACGTCCCGGGCGTTGAGTTCGAAGTCGCCGACCTGATGGAAGGAGTTCCAGAGCAGGGTGCCGTGGGTGTGCATGGCCCCTTTGGGAAAACCCGTGGTGCCGGAGGTGTACTGGAGGATGAACAGGTCGTCCAGGCCGGCGGCCGGGCCGGTCGGGGGAGCGGACCCGGCCGCGTCACGCAGGCCCGTGTAGTCGTGGAGGCCGGGCGGAGGCGAGTCTTGGCCCAGGCAGATTATCTCGCGCAGGCCGGGCGTGTTCTTCCGGTCCGGGTCCACCAGGTCCATCAGGTCCCGGCCCACGATCAGGAGCGAGGCGCCGGAATCGTTGAGGATGAACTCGACCTCCTTGAACTTGAGGAGGAAGTTGACCGGCACCAGGACCGCGCCCAGGGAGGCCAGGGCGAAAAAGA
>JAHJTB010000170.1 GCA_018830135.1 Pseudomonadota bacterium
ATAATTTTTTTCTTATAATACGCTTGTCAGACGTTTCTACCTTTCTTTCCCTTACAAACGGAAGATTCAGCTTTTGCACCACTCTATGAGGTACAGTCGTAAAGGTGGAGCCCGAATCAACGGTAGCCTTTATATGTTCTAGCCTGGTTTTGCCAACATCGGCCACGCCAATATCAACCGAGAATACATCATACAAGTCTGCACCTGGCCCACACTGAAACATCTCGGTCTGCCCCTTGCAGATTGGTTGCCTCGATGTCTGGAACGCGGCCGGCCTTTCCCACAGGATCCGGCTTCCGACGCCCAGGCAGGTCGGCCTTTACATCCCAGCCATCCTGCTTGAGCTTCGTGGCGACGCCCCGTACAACCTTGTCGTGACCTTCGTCCATCCGCTTGGGTATCCTCGGCATTGCGGCCTCCTTAGTGTTTGAGTTGGAGGGCGTACTCGTACGAGATCAGCTCCCCTTTCTCAGTTTCTTCGTATCCCGGTTCTTGGTGAGAAAACGCGGTTACCTCCGTAGCGGTGCACTTTTCGAAGTCGGCCTTTACGGAAGCCAAAGTCAGCAGCTCGTGACTGTCGAACATATTCAAGTCGGGGTCCTTCTCAGCCTTAATGACCTCGCCAACGTAGCCATTTGGATACTGCTCCTCGATGAACTCGATCAGCCGCCGGATCATGATCTCCCAGACCTGCTCCCCCTTCTCCCGGCTGGCCCGGGTCGGATCGCCCAAAACGCCGGTGGCCGAAATCTTGGCCGTATGGGCATACCAGGGCACGCTGCGTTTGGAGGTGAAGTCGAGAAAGCGGCTGGAAAAGGAGGGGACGGACTCCCGGGCCATATCCATCCGGACCCGTTCGGGCCTGACGGCCAGGGTGGTGCTGGTTTCGATTTCACCGGCGTGGACATCGTTGCGGCTTTCGGTCAGGACGGCTATGTCCGAGTCGCTGGTTTCCCCGCTTTCGACACAGGTGAAGATACGAGCGTCCCGGTTGATCATCTGGGCCGCGAAGTTGAGCGCGGGCACGTTGCCGCCGTGGCCGTTGACGATGATCAGTTTGGTCACGCCGTATCGGGCCACGCCCATACCGACCTCGTAAACCAGGCGGGACAGGGTTTCCGGGCTGATGCCCAACGTCCCCGGGAAGTCCTGGTGATGGTAGGACACGCCGTAGGGGATCAGCGGCAGGACCAGGGGCCTGGGATCGGAGCAGCGCTCGGCGACCTTGCGGGCCAGGTAGTCCGCGTCGAAAGCATCCGTATCCAATGGCAGGTGAAGCCCGTGCTGCTCGAGGGCCCCGACGGGAAGCAGGGCCAGGTCGACTTCGTTGAGCCGGGCTTCGGCCTGGGGCCAGGTCAGCTCGCCCAGGACAAAGCCGGGCAAGGGCGCTTCTGTTGCGGACCTGGCCAGGGAACTGCTTTCCGAACTGAAGGGATGGTCCAGGGACGGATCGTCAAGGGGATTGAAATCGAGCCAGACCCGGCCGGTCCGTTGGACCGTGCCCGAGGCATGCTCTCCGAGCAGGGCGAACAACGGCCGGCGCAGATCGCGAGGTATGCCTTCCACCGGAGCGCGGACCGAATCGAAACGCAGCTTCATGACGATCGGTCGGGGCCGGACCTTGGGCACGGTTTTCAACAGCCCTTTCTGGCCGAGCAGGAAAAGCGTCTGCTGCGCCGCGTCAGCCTCCTGGTGGACGCCTTTGGTCGCCAGGTCGTCGAGACAGTGGGCGATCTGCTTCCGGTCGTAGCCGCAGGCGGTCGGATCGCCGCCAAGGGCGGTGAGCATGCCCACGACCCGACGGCACTTTTCGCAGGCGCCGCAGGGGCGGACTCGCTCAGCCTCCTTGTGGGCCGCGTGGCAGGAGACCTGGTGCCGCTGGAGGTCGGAATACCGCTCGATCAGGACTTTCTGGACCAGCAGTTCCGAAAGGGGACGGAGGATCGAAAACTGGTCCAGACACCATCCTTTTTGGTGATAGTAGCGGCTGAGGGCGGTGTCGAAAAAGATGGACTGGTCGTACAGCCCGTCGTAATGGCCGATTCCCTGGCGGCTGGCCCGGACGGTGGTGTCGTACTCGTCGCCCACCACCAGCCGGCCGACCCCGCGCCCTCTCAGAAGCGGCAGCGCTCCGAAGGCCAGCACGGCCACGGTCCAAAGACGGACGGGGTAGGCATCCGCCCGGATCCCGGCGAAGTCGGGGCGAATGAACGGTAGATGTCGGAGCATCCAGGTGAAGACCCGGTCCGCGTTGGTCCAGACCCGGGCCGTCAGGGGGACTCCATTGGAGAAATGCCGGTACGCGTTGAGGGCCGTGAACCAGTGACGCCCCGATTCGTTGATGAAGATCGGATGGACTTCACTCCCGATCTCGTTGAGCAGGGCGTAAGTCAACAGGCTTTCCTTGCCCCCGCTGGAAAGGACGGCATGGGCCGCCTCTCCGTCCGCCCAGGGCGAATCCGCGATGGTATCGGGCTGAAGGGTTTGGAATTCGATCCGGGCCCGGAGGTAATTCTTGCGCTTGACCAGGGGCAGGTCCCGGGCCGGCCCCTTAAGGAAGGGGTTGGCTTCGATGAATTTCTTGACGTAAATCTCCCGGGCCGTGTTCTGGGCCATGTCCTTGAGGAAGCGGGCGTCATGGCTGTCGAAGGGTCCGATAAAGCGTATCTCGTCGCAGAAGAGGCCGTAGTTGAGGGCGACCTGAGCCGCAACCATGGAGGCCAGGTTTTGGGAACGGATATCCTGGGAATCGAAGACCGGCTCTTCATAACGGTAGATCAGCTCGGTGGAGTCCCGGACCCCTTTGCCGATCACCGTGTAGGGGCAGCGAAGGCGTTGGGACTCGATACGCACCGGTCCCACCTCCAGGCGTCGGATCGCGCCCAGCGGGGAGAGCGGGTCACGTTCAAGGGCCGTTCCGCTCATGAGGCCGCCGTCTTCCGTTTCATCAGCAGGGCCAGCCGTTCGACCAGCCTTCCGGGGCCTTCAATCAGAAGGTCCACGGCCGGACGGCCCGTCCGGGCTTCGATATCCGCCGCCGCCCCGGCCAGGTCCTCGGCGGTGAGCCCTTCATGGTTGATGGTCACGGCCACGACCGGGCGCCCGGAAATGAGTTCGATGGCCTGGATTTGTATTTCCAGGGGGTGGAGGGGATAGCCGGGAAATCCGTCATACTCTGCGCGGCCCGGTGCGTGCTGCAGAACGATCACGTCGGGACGGGCCGCGGCCATGATCTCGAACCCCCCCGGGTAGGCCGGATTCATCAGGCTGCCCTGGCCCTCGACCACGATCACGTCGGGACGGCGCTCCGTCCAGGCGCTCCAGACCGCGTGTTCGATCTCGCCGGATACAAAGTCGTTGACCAGGGAGTCGAGAATGATCGAATACCGGGCGCCCTGCATCCAGGCCGTTTGACCCGTGCCGATCAGTTCGGCGGACAGGCCGGCCTCCTCCAGACCGTCCAGCAGAACCCAGGACGAGGTCCGCTTGCCTATGGCCGAATCCGTGCCCAGCATGGCGATTTTGAAACAGGAGACCTCCTCGATCTTTCCGGAGAAAAAGTGCAGAGCCTTGCGGGGAGGCGGCTTGCGGACGTCCCGGATGACCAGACCCTTTGCCGCGGCCAGGTCGGACAGTTCCCGATCCTCGGACAGGAAATCGTGAAGGCCGGAATCGATGTTCAAACCGACGTCCAGGGCCTCCCTGAGGTCCTTGCGCTGGGCCGGCTCGAACCGGCCGCCGTCCGGCGCCAGACCGACCACGAGATGGCTGGCCGCCCGCCCGGCCGTCCGGGCTTCGATCAGAGCCTCCTGAATCGAGGCCACCAGGGGGATGCCCCGGGCCCGGCCGTCGAGGACCTCGCCCGCGTCCCGGCCGGCGCAGGTCGAATCAATTACGGCCATGACCCGGTATCGCCGGGTCCGCCTGACCAACCCGTGGGCGGTCTTTCCGTTGGGGGTCTGGTAGGCCCCCTCGCAGTACACGATCGCGTTTCCTTCAGGCCAATCGGTCATCATTTTTTCCCCGTTAAAAGGACCACGTACCGGTCCCCGGCCAAGACCTGCTGGCGATGCCGTTCCAGCAAAACCGCCAGACCGGCCGTCGAGGCCGGCAACACGTTCAAACCCTCTTGTTCGCGGATCAGCCGGGAATAGGCCGTCATGGTCTTGTCGGTGGCATTCGACGCCCAGCCGCCGGTCTGTCGGATGGCCTGCAGGGCCAGGTCCCCGTCGATGGCATGCCAGTTGATCAGCGGCTCGTTGACCGGGGTCTCCTTGATCCGGCCCGGATGGAGGTCCTCGCACTTTTCCAGGCCCTTGATGAAAGAGGTTACGATCGGATTCTTATTGTGGCTCGACCCCGCGACGATCTGGGGTATGCGGGATGTCTTGCCGCGCCGATACAAACTGAGAAAACCCCGGTAAACGCCGGCCAGCGTAGTGCCGTTGGAAACCGGCGCGGCCACCACCTTGGGCGCGTCCCGCAGTTCGTCGTAAATTTCATAGGCGATCTGACCGTAAGCCTGGAGTTGCAAGGCCGTATTGGCCCCGCCCGGATTCGCGTCGTACAGTTCCTTCTCCTCCGCCTCCCGAACCGAAACGGAGACCGCGTTCTCATAATCGCCGGGCACACGAACGATCGAAGCCCCCAGATCGAGCATCTCCCGGACCCGCCTGGTGTGAAAACCCTCGGGAATGTAGATCAGGCTTTTCAAGCCGGCCATGGAGGCGGCCAGCGCCAGGGCCGCCCCGAAGTTTCCGCAGGTCGCCCCGGTGATGGTCTCGAAGCCGCGCCGGACCGCATCCATGGCATGGGCGAAGGCGATACGATCCTTCTGGGTCCCGGTCGGATTCCCACCCTCGAATTTGAGGTATATCTGACGCAGCCCGAACTGCCGCTCGACGTTTCTCCCCCGGGTGAAATTGGTGTCCCCGATCTCGGAATCGATAATGTCCTCGATCGCCTCCAGCCGCTGCTCCAGCGGAAGCATCCGGTCGGCCGCCAGCCGGAGTTGGCCCGCGAGTTCCGGGGCCATGATCGGCGTCTGGGCCCGGGCGCCGTCCAACATGTTCAACCCGTCCGGGGAAGCACCCGGAACGCCCGGAGCGCCGGCCTCTTCGACCGGACCACCCACCACGTCTCTCTTGTCTTCAGCCGTCATGCCAACTCCATCCCCGATCACCCGGCCATGGTCCGGGGCCGGGCCAAAACCTCCGGATGCGAGAAATTGAAGCTCCCTGCGGTCTCGCCGCGGGGAAGTTTCGATATGCAAGGAAGAAATCCATGTATTGGGTTGGCGGGCCAGCCCCGCAACAAGCCGCGAGGAATGTGCCTGTCCCGCATGTTCAGCACCTGATATCAGGAGTTTATACAGGATAAAGCGCGGAATGACAATCCGTGTCCGCCGGGAAGAAACATTTCGGGTGGACACGGTAAGGGAATCGGGGCATGGAGTATTTCCGCCGACCGCGACAGGAAGCGGGTGAGAAATCCGGGTAAGGGTACCCGACGTCCCCGGAATGGCTTGTCGGGAGGCGACGGAATGGTCTATAATTTCAAGGCTGGCCGAGGCTGGCGCGAGACTTATTGAATCGGAAGTGAGAACCATATCTTTATGTTGAAAAAACGCCCCGGCATCGTTGTTCGAGAGATGGAGATCGACGATCTGGCCGCGGTCTTTCATTTGGGGGAAAAACTGTTTACGGCCCGTAGCGTGCCCAACCTGTACCGGACCTGGGACGAGCATGAGATCGTCCAGCTATTCGATTCGGATCGGGAACTTTGTCTGGTGGCCGAGTCCGACGACCGCATCGTCGGCTTTGCCCTGGGGACCACCGTGGAAAAGGACCGGTCGGCCTGGAAATACGGCCTCTTGACCTGGATGGGGGTGGCTCCGGACCTTCAACGGGCCGGGGTGGGGGACCGCCTGTTTCGGCAGATCCGGGAACGGATGGAAAAAATGGGCGTCAACATGATGATCATCGATACCGAATCGGACAATCTGCCCGGGCTGCACTTTTTCCGAAAACTGGGTTTCGGTAAGCCGGAAGAACACATCTACCTGAGCCTCAATCTCTCCGGCCAGAAAAAGGCCGGCAATCACAAGAAGGAAAACGGCTCGACGTGAAGCCGGCTTATACCATCAATCCCCAACGCCTGCGCCGGCTCCTCGGCCGCCTCCTGGATATATACAGTCCTTCGGGCAAGGAAGAGGAAGTGGTCCAATATGTCCACCAGTATCTTAAAAGACGGGGACTGCCGGTCATACGCCAGGAAGTGGACGAACGGAGGGAGAACCTGATCGTCCGGCCCGAGGGCATGGGCGTGCAACTGGCCCTCATAGGGCATCTGGACACGGTCCCGGCTTACGAACTCGATGATTTCGGGTATGAAGAGGACGGGGACCGGATCAAGGGACTGGGGGCCGCGGACATGAAAGGCGGATGCGCGGCCATGATCGAGGCCTTCGCCTGTCTGTGGGAAGCTTGCAAGGGCCGAATCCCCCTGATGCTGGCCTTGGTGGTCGGAGAGGAGGAGGAGGGGGACGGCGCCGAACATTTAATCGAGGACTTCCGGTTTCCCTGGGCCTTGATCGGCGAACCCACCGGACTCGATCCCTGCCTGAGCGTGTACGGGTACGTGGCCGTCCAGTTGACGGCCAAAGGCCAAAGACTGCATGCCTCCCTGGCCAACCGGGGACGCCACGCGGTCGAGGACCTGCTCAAGGTCCTGCTCAGTTTCCTCGATTTCCGCGACCGCCAGCGGCCGGACCTGGTCTATAACATCCGAGACCTGTTCAGTTCCCAGACCGGTTTTGCCGTGCCCGAAGCTTGCGAGGCCTGGCTGGACATCCACCTCCCGCCGGAGACGCCGCTGGATCGGGTCACCGCCGAGATTGAAGCGCTTGTGGCCCGGGAACGCCAGGCCAGGCCGGATATCGACCTGACCGTGGAGTTCGACACGGTCCAGTCCGGGTATATCCTGCCGGAGGAAGGGCCGGTCGTCGACGCGCTCAAAGGGGCCTGCCTGGCCCGGGACCGAGTCTGGAGGACCAGCCCCTTTCCCAGCCACTCGGATGCCAATCAGCTTTGGGCCGCTGGCGTCAAGCCGATCGTTCTGGGGCCCGGCCAGTTGGAAAGCGCCCACCGGCCCGACGAATCCATATCCTTTGACGAAGTCCGGACCGCCGCCGAAATCTACCTGGAGATCGGCCGGCGCTTGATCCCCGGCTGAACCCAACCGCAATATCCGGGTTGAAGAACCACCGCCGGCTAGGGCCCCGGAACCGGCCGCCGGGGCGGGGCCCTAGCCGGCCACGGCCCGGGCCAGCCACAGGGTCAAGGGCGGGTAGAAGGTGATCAGTATCAGGTCGATCAGCAGAACGGCCACGAAGGGTATGACCCGCCGCGAAACGGCCGTCAGCGGGTCGCCCGAGATCGAACCGGACACGATCAGGCAGATGCCCATGGGCGGCGTCAGCATGCCGATGGCCAGGTTGGCCACCACGATGGCCCCCAGTTGGACCAGATCGATCCCCAGGCTGGGCAGCATGGCCACAATGACCGGGACCAGCAGGATCAGAGCCGCCGTGGTTTCGACAAAGGTTCCGGCCACGAGCAGGACCAGATTGATGAGCAGGAGCAGGGCGATCCGGTTCCCGGTCAGGTCCAGGAGGGAGCCGGCCAGACGGGCCGGCATGTCCTCCATGGCCGCTATCCAACTGAAAATCGAGGCCGTCGCGATGATGAACATGACGATGGCCGAGGTGGCCGCCCCCTTGCGGAACAGTTCGGGCAGGTCGCGCGGACCGATTCTCCGATAGACGAACATGCCCACGGCCAAGGCATAGGCCACGGCCACGGCCGCCGATTCGGTGGCCGTGAATATGCCGAAAAGGATGCCGCCCAGAATGATGACCGGCGCGCCCAAGGCCAGGAGGGCCCGACCAAACGCCCGCCAGACCCTGACCGGAGAAAAGGCGGCCGTGGCGACATAGGCGTGCCGTTTGGAGATGACCGTGGCCACCGCGATCAGACTCCCGCCGATGAGGACGCCGGGCAGAATGCCGGCGGCGAACAACTGACCGATCGAGGCGCCGGTCAGAAATCCGAAGATGATCATCGGGATGGAAGGCGGAATGATGACGCCGATCGATCCACCCGAGGCCTGGACCGCGGCGGCGAAGTCCGAATCGTAGCCCGATTTCTTCATGGCCGGGATCAGAATGGCCCCGACGGCCGCCGTGTCGGCTGCGGCCGAACCGGAAATCCCGGCGAAAAACATTGCCGAAACGATCGTGACCGCGGCCAGACCCCCGGGCAGCCAGCCGACCAGGGCCTCGGCCAGGTCGATGAGCCGCCGGCTGATCCCGCCGGCCTCCATGATCACACCGGCGAACATGAACAGGGGTACGGCCAGCAGATGAAAGGAGTCTTTTTACCGCATTATTAACATCTCCACGACCAGGCTGAGACAACTTAACCATGTCATTGATAGTCCAGTCATCATCACTCTTGTTTTTAGCGGCAGCTTTGCGCTCTTCAAATGTGTCTTCTGTAACCTCTGACTCAAGGCTAAATCCCATCATATAGCTCAAGCTATCTATAAAACAGGATTTAAACGGACCAGTTGTTTTATCGTCTTCCATGACCTCCATAACAGTCTGCCAATTAATATATTCATGCACACTGATGTCTTCACCTTTAATGCTACCCTGTTTTACCGCAACCATAATTTTTGTACGGTTGTCCCTTGGCTCTGTTGGCACCCACAGACAAGGTTTAGGTAAAGATATAAGAGCTGATACTGTTTTTCCTACTCCTGATGGTCCATAGATACATATGAGTGCACCTCCAACAGGCAAATCTTTTGGTTTTTTGATTACAGGTTTCATACATTCACCCCCCTTTTTTTAGATTAAAAC